>CAZKQK010000210.1:0-6896 GCA_964554865.1 uncultured Luteolibacter sp.
GCGGGATGCTTCGAGCAGCGGCTTGAGGAAACCATCGACCTTGGCCGGGTGGCAGTGGTCGGTGTGCAGGGCGATGAGCACGTCGTATTTCTCGGCCAGCAGGTGGCAGGCCTCGGCGAGAACGATCGCGCCGAAGGCCGCATCCTTGACGCCGGTGCCGGAGGCGAACTCGCCGCCACCGGTGGAAACCTGGATGATTCCGTCGGATTTCGCTTCGGCAAACGCCTTGAGCGCGCCGTTGATGGTGGGCAGCGAGGTGACGTTGATGGCGGGGTAGGCGTAGCCACCCTTCTGGGCGGCGTCCAACATGGCGCGGTATTGCGCGGGTGTGGCGATTGGCATGGCGCCGGTGGCTTAGCTGATCCGGCCCCCGGCGACAAGCCCGGATTGTCCGTGCCCACACCGCCCGCCGTTTGTCTTGCCAAGCGCCGGGGCAGCGGGTTTCGTTCGGCGCGAGACATGACCGACACCGCCCCCATCGTCTGCAAGCCGACCCGCTGGTTTCTCTTCCGCGCGGCCGTGATGCTCCTGATGTTCGGTGTTTTCGCGGTTCTCTTCTACATCGACGGCTCCACCGGATACCGGAAAAAGAACCTCACATACTTCCTCCACGAGGCCTTCAAGCACTCCAACGAGGAGTTCGCCCGCATGAATGCCGGCGGCTCCCTCACTCCCGAAGAGTGGAAAACGCACGCGGAAAAGCAATTCGTGCGGCTTCCCGGGGACCGCTCCATCCTGCCCGCGGACCTCGAAATCCCCATGCCGTGGCCAGATGTGCTCCACGATTACGAGGCCATGAAACCGCTCCGGTGGAACCAACTCTGGATCCGCCATTCAGGACAGATCGGCCTCGACTCGAATCCTCCGGAGAAACCCTACGATGCCGGCAAGATCGGCGAGCAGTGGGTGGTTTTCTGGATCTGCCTCGCCCTGGCCCTCGGTGCCGCGTTTTTCCTCATCCGTACCCTCGGCCGCTCGATGAGGGCCGATGGGGAGGCGGTCACCGGCCCGGGCGGCCGCCGCGTTCCCTACGCCGACCTCAAGACCCTCGATCTCCGCAAGTGGGAGACCAAGGGACTCGCATTCATCGACTACGAGGGCAGCTCAGGCAAGGGCCGCATCCGCCTGGACGGACTCACCTACGGCGGATTCAAAAAGGAGGATGGCGAGCCTGCGGAACGCCTCATGAACCTCGTCCGCTCCCGTTTCTCCGGCGAGATCCTCGAATACGTCCCGCTCGGCCCGGACCCCGGGCCGGCCAAGGACTCCGAAACGGGTTCCTGAACCCCGGGAAAATTCCCGGTCCCGGATTTTCGATCCTCCACCTCATTTTCGGGGTTGCAAATCCGGAACCGCCCACCATAACCAGCACCAACGCAAACACCAACCACTGCAACTCATGTCAGACAAAAGCATCGAAGCCCGCGTGAAGGACATCATCGTTGACCAACTCGGCGTCAATGCCGACCAGGTCACCCCGGAAGCCAAGTTCGTCGAGGATCTCGGCGCCGACTCGCTCGACACCGTCGAACTCGTGATGGCCTTCGAAGAGGAGTTCGACATCGAAGTGCCCGACGAAGAGGCCGAGAAACTCCAGGCCGTCTCCGATGTGATCAACTACATCACCAGCCAGCAGGGCTGAACCGCGGCTTCCGCGATTCATTTCCAGGGGCGGAACCCGGATCGGGTTCCGCCCCTCTTGTTTCCTTTGCAAACGCGGCGAGACGGGTGACACTCGCGCCATCCAGATGCATTCTCCCGACGACATCCACTACGCGCTCGAAACCACCCGCGTGCTTCGCGAGCCGGATACCCGCATCCACACCTTTGGCGAGACGCGCTTCGAGTTCCAGCTCATCAGCGAACTCATGGACCGCGTCGGCGAGGTGCGCATCCGCACCGGCGAGGTCGAGGCCCAGCGCCCGCGCATCCTCAGGCCCGAGTCCTGCCGGGATATCGAACTCGATGGCTTTGATCCTGCGGCGAAGGGCAAGCTCGACCGGATGATCGAAAAATTCCGCTCCGAGGGACGTGACCTCGCCTTCCTCCAATACGGTTTCCAATTCCGCCGCGGCAATGTCCACGAGGAAATCGTCCACGATACCATCGACTCCGTCCGCGGGCGCGTGCTCGACGACATCCGCCGCTCCGGCAATCCCTCCCGCGCCATCATCGAGGGCGTGGACGACGCCTGGGAGGTTTCCATCCTCAAGTTCTCTTTTGAAATGATCATGCGCTCCCATGAAATCAACGCCTTCGATTTCAAACGCCGCGGCATGATCTGAGACATCCGGCCCCATGAGCCTCTGGACTCTCATCAAAATCACCGCGGCGCTCGTCGTGCTCGCCGTCCTCGGCCTCACCGGCATGCTCGCCTATCACGTCGCCGTGGAACCCCTCGGCGGCATCTTCTCCCGCATCGTCCCGGATCCCATCCGGGTCTCGGGACAGCGCTCGGATGCGGACCTCGCCCTGATGCTTGATTCGGCCGAAATGCCGGACATAGACCCGGGCGAAAAGGCCTTCCAGAAAGCCCACGAACTGCTCGCCCTCGGCAAACTCCCGGAGGCACTCGAAAAACTCACCGCCATCGTCAACGTCTTCCCCTCATCCTCATCCGCCCCTGCCGCGCGGCGCATCGTCGGTGAGATGAATCTCGATGGAATCCTCTCCACCACAGACATGCGCGGCAAACAGGTCCACACCGTCAGGCGCGGCGACTCGCTCCTTGCCATCGCCGCCCGCAACCGCACCACCATCGAGTGCATGATGCACCTCAACTCGATGCTCGAACTCAAAGGCCTGCATCCCGGCGATGAACTCATCGTCATGCCCCTCGATTTCCGCCTGCTCGCCGAGCCGAAACGAAAGGCCCTCTCGCTTTGGGAAGGCGGACGCTTCATCTGCGAATACCCGCTTCTCGGCTCGCCCGCGTCCGTCCGGTCGGCGAAACACAAGACCACCATCTCCTCCAAGTCCGCCCAATTCGAGGACCGCCGCGTTCAGCCCCAGTCCAGGCATTACCCGGCTGCGGACAAGCTCATCCAACTCGCCAAACCCGCCGTCCGCATCCAGTCATGGGACGGCTCCGGCGACCAACCCGCCGGAGCCATCCTCCTCCGCCCGCCTGACATGGAGGAACTCAGCCTGCTCACCCGGGTCGGCAACGAAGTGGAGTTTCGCTGAGGCCCCGGCAGGCCACCGCCCACCCATCTCCATCCTTGCATCCCGCCTTCCCACTTCCGAAACTCCCGCCCATGCAACTCCTCGATTTCGAAAAAACCGCCGTCGAACTCGAACGCGAACTCGAAAAACTCCGCGCCAAGGCCGCCTCGCAAAACATCGACATGTCCGCGGAAATCTCGATCATGGAAAGCAAGCTCGCCGATACCCGGGCCCGCATCTACGAAAACCTCACCCCGTGGCAGCGCGTCCAGATCGCCCGCCACACCCAGCGCCCGTTCATGCTCGACTACGTTGCCCTCGCCTTCACCGACTTCTGCGAGCTGCATGGCGACCGCCACATCGGCGATGACGCCTCCATGCCCGGCGGCTTCGCCCGCATCGGTGGCCGCCGCGTCGTCGTCATCGGCCACCAGAAGGGGAGGGACACCAAGGAAAACCTCAGGCGCAACTTCGGCAGCGCCCACCCGGAAGGCTACCGCAAGTCCCTCCGGCTCATGAAGCTCGCCGAGAAATTCGGCTTGCCGGTCATCTCGCTCATCGACACCCCCGGGGCCTTTCCCGGCATCGGTGCCGAGGAGCGCAACATCGCCGAAGCCATCGCCTTCAACCTCCGTGAAATGATGACCCTCAGGGTGCCCGTCGTCGCCGTCGTCCTCGGCGAGGGCGGCTCCGGCGGCGCGCTCGGCATCGGCGTCGCCGACCGCGTCCTCATGCTGGAAAACGCCTACTACTCCGTCATCAGCCCGGAAGGATGCGCCGCCATCCTCTGGAAACACCGCAAGCACGCCCCGGAAGCCGCCGAGGCCATGAAACTCGTCGCCCCGGACCTCAAACAACTCGGCCTCATCGATGACGTCGTCGCCGAACCCTCCGGCGGAGCCCATCACGACCACCAGGCCACCGCCGATTCCTTCCGCGACATCGTCCTGCGCCACCTCGACGAACTTTCCGCCCTCTCCACCGCCGAACTGTTGGAAAAACGCTACGCCAAATTCCGCTCCTTCGGCGAGTGGAACCAAATCGGTTAGAACACGGAAAAACCGCACATCACCCGCAAGGATCACCCCACACCACACGTAGAGCCGCCATGTCAGTCAAAGTAGGAGTCATTGGTGCCGGAGGCATGTTGAAATATCATGCGGCCGGCTTCCGCCAGGCAGGAGCCGGGATCACCGCCGTCGCCGATGCCGCGCCCGGTGCCGCCGCCCGCGCCGCGAAGGAACTCGGCATCGCGTCGTCCTTCGAATCCGTGGACGAAATGATCGCCAACGGCGACATCGATGCCATCAGCGTCATCGTTCCCAACAAATTCCACGCCCCGCTCGCCATCCAGGGACTCAATGCCGGCAAGCACGTTTTCTGCGAGAAACCGCCCGCCCTCAGCGCCGCCCAGGTCCGCGAAATGATCACCGCCGCCGAATCCTCCGGAAAAACCCTCATGTTCAACTTCAACAACCGCGCCAGACCCGAGTCCCGCGCCATGAAGTCCTACATCGAGTCCGGCACCGCCGGCACCATCAACTCCGCCCAGGCCAAATGGATCCGCCGCACCGGCATCCCCGGCTTCGGCGGCTGGTTCACCACCCGCGAACTCTCCGGCGGCGGCCCCGTCATCGATCTCCTCCACATGATCGACCTCGCCCTCCACTTCATGGGCTACCCCGAGCCCGCCCATGTGCTCGCCAACACCTTCGACACCTTCATCACCGACAAGGGCTTCAAGGGCCCCTGGGGCATCCCGGACCGCGCCGACGGCGTCAACAACGTCGAGGCCGCCGCCCACGGATTCGTCACCTTCAAGACCGGCCAGGTCCTCACCCTCCAGGTCTCCTGGGCGGAAATGATCAAGCGCGAGGAAGTCTCCGTCGTCTTCCAGGGCACCGCCGCCGGCGGCAAGGTCGAGCGCCTCTTCGGCCGCGACGGACTCGATGAAACCGCCATCGATACCTGCGAACTCTACGTCCAGGAAAACGGCAACTCCGTCAACCGCACCATCATCACCCCCGAATGCGAGGACATGGGCCGCATCGGCTCCGCCGCCAACTTCATCGAGACCATCGAAGGCCGCGCCAAGCCCCTCAACACCCCCGACGAGGCCCTCAAACTCATGCGCATCATCGACGCCATCTACCAATCCGCCGCCACCAAAGCCCCCGTCACCCTCTGACACGGGCAAAAGGCCATGAGGAGTGCCTCCATCCTGGAGCCATCACGCCGGCAAGGAGGTTCCCAAACCGCCCGCCACAATTCTCCGTAGGCGCATTCGCGAGAATGCGTAGCAAGGGCGGAGGCCGGAGGTCGGACCACAGAGACCTCCCCTGCCATCACACCCCGCTCCGCCCCACAGGCGTATGAGTTCACGGTTCACCGTGCCCCAAAAAAACGAAGCTAGCGATTCCCCCCCACCCATGCTAGCCACCTCCCATGCACATCCCCACGCTCATAGCCGCGAAGCGCGATGGCGAGGAACTCTCCGGACGCGAGATCGTCAAACTCATCGAAGGCTACACCTCCGGCGACATCCCGGACTACCAGATGGCCGCCTTCGCCATGGCCGTCTTCTTCAAGGGCATGACCGCTGCCGAAACCGCAGCGCTCACCAAGGCGATGATGCGCAGCGGCGATTGTTTCACCCACCGCGCGGGACCGCCGGTCGTGGACAAACACTCCACCGGCGGCATTGGCGACAAGGTATCGCTCATCCTCGCGCCGCTCGTCGCCTGCGCCGGATGCCGCGTGCCCATGGTCTCCGGCCGCGGCCTCGGCATCACCGGCGGCACCCTGGACAAACTCGAATCCATCCCCGGATTCAACGTCCGCGTGGACATGGCCGGAGCCGGTGAACAACTCAACCGCATCGGCGTCGTCATGATGGGCCAGACCGACCGCTTCTGCCCTGCGGACAAAAAACTCTACTCGCTGCGGGACGTCACCGGCACCGTGCCCTCCATCCCGCTCATCACCGCCTCCATCATGTCCAAGAAACTCGCCGAGACCCTCGACCGGCTTGTGCTCGACGTGAAATTCGGCACCGGTGCCTTCATGCGGACCAAAACCGAAGCCACCACCCTCGCCGGCGCCATGATCGCCGTCGGCACCGAGATGGGCGTGGAAGTCCATGCCGTCCTCAACCCGATGAGCGAACCCACCGGCCGCACCGTTGGCAATGCCCTCGAAGTCATCGAGGCCCTCGATTGCCTCGAAGGCCGCGGCCCCGCAGATCTCCGCCAAGTCACGCTCGACCTGGCCGAAAAAATCGCCGGCGTTTCCCGGGCCGAACTCGAGGCCCTCATCGACGATGGCTCCGCGCGCCGGAAATTCGACGAAATCGTCGCCGCCCAGGGCGGAAACCCGCAGGAGCTTCCCCGGCTCTCCGAAATCCACCGCGCTCCCGTCATCCGAGAAATGCGGGCCCCCACCACCGGCGCCGTCGCCAAGGTGGATGCCGGGCTCATCGGCCAGGCAGCCCTCCAGCTCGGCGCCGGCCGCGCCCGCGCCAGCGATGGCGTCGACCACGCCGTCGGCTTCGACCAATTGGTCAAAACCGGCGACCCCGTGCACGCCGGCCACCCGCTCTGCCGCATCCACGCCCGCAGCCGCGCCGACTTCGACATGGCCGAGGCCATGCTCGCCAAGGCCGTGAAAATCACCACCCACTGACCCGAATGGCGCGTAGATAAGCCGAATTTCGCAAGACTGAGGCAGGGACG
>CAZKQK010000211.1:0-6487 GCA_964554865.1 uncultured Luteolibacter sp.
ATCCCTGCCCACGCCCTGATTCCCCGGAATCAGCCTTATCTACGCACCATTCGGGACAGACAAACAATAAAAACAAACCTGCCATCCGGGCATCCGGGCTCTCCGGCCGATGGATCCGGGTGAGGGGGGCCGTGCGCGGGAATTTCCCGAAATCCCCCGCAAGTCTCAGCCTGCCGCAGACCACTCGCGCACCAGGGTGTGACGGGAGAAGTCGGCGGCATGCCCGGTGGCCAACAGAACGCGCCGGCCGCCCTTCTCCAGATCCCACGGATCCGTGGCGCCGCCGGGGCTCCAGCCTTCCGCAAGCAGGCGGTCCAGGTGATGCTCGCGCGGTCCGGGCAGGGTGGACTCGGAGCACTCAGGGCCGCATCGGCCGGAAAAGCGGATTTCCCGGTGAGGCAAGCGGCGATTGCGTGTCCACGAGCGCGTCACGGGCGCGGCAAGCTTGAGGAACGCGAGGGCGAGCCGCCCCCGCCAATCGGCGAAGGCCGGGTCCAGCCCGCGCAGGGGCAGCATGCGGTTGACCACCGATTGATACCCGGCGGCGCCCATCGGGCCATGATAGATGATGGAACCGGACGTCACGCGCACCGGACCGCCGCCATAGACAAAGCCAAGCCATCTCGCTTCTCCGCGCGACGAGAAACGCTCCGGGTGCTTGGCGATCAGCAGGCGCTCGGCATGACCGTATCCGGACTGCTGCCTGAGAAACGCGCGCAGCGAGGACCGCCGCCAATGCCAGACGAAGGCACCGGGCGCGAAACCGAGGAGGAACCCGGCATCGCGCAGCCGCCAGCAGAAGTCCACGTCGTCGCCCGCCGTGCGGAAACGCGGATCGAATCCACCCACCGCGTCGAATGCCGCGCGGGTGACGCTCAGGTTGCAGCCGGGAAGATGCTCGGCCTCCGTGTCATCGAGCATCACATGGCTCGGCGCGCCGGGTGCGGCGCGGACCGCGGCCTCGGCGCGGTTTCGCGCGGGCGGCGGCAGGTTGGGACCGCCCACGGCGGAGAAGCGCCCGTCCTGATGGATGCGCGCCAGCCTGGCAAGCCATTCGGCGTCCGGCTCGCAGTCGTCATCGGTGAAGGCGAGGATCTCACCCTTCGCGGCGGCGGCTCCGGCATTGCGCGCGGCGCTCAGGCCCGCGGCATCCAGAGACAGGAGTCTCACCCCGGGGAATTGATATCTAACAAAATCGCCGGTGCCGTCGTCCGATCCGTCGTCCACCACGATGGTCTCGAAGTCCGCGCCGCGCATCGATGCGATGGCGCGCAGGCACGCGCCAATGCGCTCGCGGCCGTTGCGGGTGCAGACGATGACCGAAAAGGACGGCGCGGCCGTTTGCGGAAGCGGCCGCGCGGCGTTGCCTATGGCTCCAAGCGCGGGTTTGGGATTTCCCGCGCGGTCCACCAGGCCGAAGTCCCAATCGGGCACCTCCGCCCCGGCGTTCCACCAGCGGTCGCTCCAGGCATACACGGTGAAGCCCGCCGTTTCCTCCTCCGCGGAAATCCGCGCGGCCCATTCCAGGGTCTCCGCCTGGCGCTGCCGCCCGTTGCGCCGGGAATCGAGCCCGAACTCGGAAACCACCAGCGGCCGGTCGCCGGCGATGTGATGCAGCCGCCGCAGATATGCCCTGAAGTCACCCGGATTCTCCAAATAGATGTTGAAGGCGGTGAAGTCGGCGTTTTCCGGTTCGAGATACTCGGTGCTCGGGTAGTTCGCATAGGCGAACATCAGCCAGGGCGCGTGGCGTTTGCCCAGGGCGATGAGATCCTCGATCGCCCCCAGCACCCGCGCCGGACCCATCCAGCGGGTGAGATCGGCCGGGATTTCATTCGCCACATAGACCCCGGCCAGCGCGGGGTGGCGGGCGATTCCGCGCAGCGATTCGACGAGGGAAACGCTTGCCCCGGCGAGCGGTGCCGGCTCGCCGAGAAAATTGGCGTTTTGCCCCCACATCAGGCCGGCGAACACCCGCAGGCCATGACGCCACGCCGCGTCCAGCAGCTCCGGACCGGGCATTTCGAACAGGCGGACCGAATTGAATCCCGCCGCCGCCACGCGCGCGAAATCACCATCCATGTCCTCCGGCCAGCCACCGGGAAACGGCCCGTAAGTGACCGCCACGACGCGCACGCGCCGGTCTCCGGAGCGGAAAAATTTCCCGTCCGTCCGCCAGCGTCCCCCGCTCTCGCCATCGGCCATGGCGCGACGCTAACGGCCGCCGCCGCGCTCCGAAACCGAAATCGCCGCGCGGATTGCCAAAATACGGATGGTTTCCCGCAGCCGTCGCGGCGCGTTGACATCGGCCCGCGCCCCAGCCACGGTTTCACGCATGGACACGATGAAACTTCTCCTCGGCGCCACCGTCGCGCTGCTCCTCGGCGCGCTCGCGGTGTCCTGGCAGGGCATGAACACCGGCGTGAAAAACTCCTCGCCGGATGAAATCGCCCGCATTAAGAAACAGCTCGCCGAGCTCCGCCTGGAAAACGACCGCCTGCTCATCGAAAAACAGCTTCAGGACTACAAGGCGTCCGCCCCCGCCATCCCCACCGCCATCCCCACCGCCGTCAGCAACGCGGCGGAAATCGAGGCCATGAAGGCACAGATCGAGCGCGGCAAGGAGGCCATCGCCGAACTGGAAACCGAGCGGGCCAAACGCGACGCCAGCCTGGCTCAACAGGAAGACGGGATGCTCGAACAACGCGACCTCTATCGGCGCGATCCCGAACTCAAGCAGGCCAGCCTCATCGCCCAGGCCCTGCTCATCGGCAAGGTCCAGGAATACGTCGAGGACGCCCAATACGGCGGCTTCGCCACCTTCTCCATTCTCATGCCCGAGCAGGTCCAGGTGGGCACCGTCCTCGCCATCCGTCGCAACACCGGCATCCTCGGCCTGCTCAAGGTCTCCGACATCACCCCGGAAGGCGGCATCGCCAACCCGCTGCCCGGCGTCGCTCCGTTCATTCCCAAACCCGGTGACGAATTGATCCTTCCGCCGCCCTTCTGATTTCAAATTCCGAATTTGAAATTTCATATCCCATGTCCACCACCGTTGGCCTCGTCTCGCTTGGCTGTGCCAAGAACCTGATCGACTCCGAAGTCATGATCGGCCACCTCGCGCAGGCCGGCATGGCCCTCACGCCCGATCCGGAACTCGCCGATGTCCTCATCGTCAACACCTGCTCGTTCATCGACATGGCGAAAAAGGAATCCATCGACGCCATCTTCGGCGCGGTGGAGGGCCGCAAGGAGGATCCCGGTCGCGAACGCCAGAAAATCATCGTCGCCGGCTGCCTCTCCCAGCGTTTCGCCACCGAACTCCCCGGCATCATGCCCGAGGTGGACGCCTTCATCGGCCTCGACCAAATCACCCAAGGTGCGACCTTGGTGATCTGGTCGCACCCATCATCGAGAACCTGTTAGGTAGGAAAAACGACGACGAGGTATCCAAAACCGAAGGCCCCGCCGCCACCGGCGATCCGCGCGACTTCGTCACCCTCAAGCCGCAATACGTGCCGGACTACTCCACGCCGCGCATGCGCCTCACACCGGACCACTTCGCCTATGTGAAGATCGCCGAAGGCTGCAACCACACCTGCACCTTCTGCATCATCCCCAAGATCCGCGGCATGCACCGCTCGCGCACGCAGGAGAGCGTCTTCCGCGAGGTCGAGGCCCTCGTGAAATCCGGCGTGAAGGAAATCAACCTGATCTCCCAGGACACCACCTACTTCGGCATGGACCAATGGGAGGACCAGCGGCCGAAACCCAACTCACCCGTCGATTCGACCAAAGGCAACTCGCTCTGCACCCTGCTGCGCCAGATCGACACCATCGAAGGCGATTTCTGGGTGCGCCTGCTCTACACCCACCCCGCCCACTGGTCCGACGAACTGATCCAAACCATCGCCGAATGCGACAAGGTGGCGAAGTATGTGGACATCCCGCTCCAACACATCTCCGACCGCATGCTCACCGCCATGAAGCGCGTGACCAGCGGCGGCTACATCCGCGACCTGCTCCGCCGCATGCGCGCCGGCATTCCGGGGCTCGGCATTCGCACGACCTTCATCGTGGGTTTCCCCGGCGAAACCGAGGAGGACTTCAACGAGTTGCTGGAATTCATCCGCGAGTTCCGCTTTGAACGCGCCGGAGTCTTCCAATACTCCAAGGAAGAAGGCACCCGCGCCTACAAGCTGCCCGGCCACCTCCACCACGCCACCCGCAAAAGCCGCTGGTCCCGCGCCATGGCCGAACTCCGGAAAATCGCCGGCGAAACCAACGCCGCCCAGGTCGGCAAGCAAGTCCGCGTCCTCATCGAACAACCCGGCATCGCCCGCACCGAATGGGACGCCCCCGAAATCGACGGCTCCGTCATCGTCGATGAATCCCTCCCCGTCGGCCAATTCGCCAATATCACCATCGGCGACTGGCGCGGATATGATCTCGTCGCGGCGAGGTGAGGACGGACGTCTCGTCCGCCTCTATTTGAGAGCGGCTTCACACTTCCGGGCTCGTTCCGCGGTCCTCTTTGTGATCTCGTCCAGGAACGCAGCCTCATCGGTTTCCGCAATGCGATCCCGGACCCTGTCCGCGGATTCGACGACGTTCCCAACCAATGTTTCCACACAAGCCATGACCCACAAAGGATCCTGGTCCGTTTCCTCCGCCCGTTTTCGCCATCGCCTGCCGTCAATCTCATGGAGCCGATGCGCTCCTCCGGTTTTCATGGCGAGTTTCACCTCGGTTGAGTTGGTGTCGCGCTCATAAGGCAGCCAAGAGGCGAGATCGTGGAATGGCGCGAGACGAACGAAATTCCCCGGTCCGTGGAGTAACGAATACTTGCTCCATGAGGGCCACTCCCGAAAACGCGGGGATGCGGGTGTGTCGGATCCGTCTCATGCAACTGTTCGACGATCCGTGTTTCTGATAGGATTTTGGCTTTCATTCGCGGATTGCGCCCATCAGCATCCACGCCCGATGAAATATCCATTGATCGCCATCCACCGCCTCGCCGCCCCGGTTCCCGGAATCCGATCATGAACCAAGATCCCCAGGCGCGCATTCTCCCGCTGCTCGGCCGCATTGAAGCCGAGCGTGGCGTGAGGATTCTTTACGCCTGCGAGTCCGGCAGCCGGGCCTGGGGGTTCGCGTCTCCGGACAGCGATTATGACATCCGTTTCCTTTTCGCCCATCCGGAAAACGCCTATCTACGGGTGGTGGCTCCCTTCGAAACCGTGGATCTTCCCCTGCTGGATGGCGACCTGGATGCGGGCGGCTGGGATGTGCGCAAGGCGCTTGGCTTGTTAGGAAAATCCAACGGGGCATTGGTCGAGTGGCTGCATTCGCCCATCGTTTACCGTGAGGCTCCGGGTTTCCTCGGGCGCTGGCGGCGGACGGCTCGCGAGGTTTTCTCGGCCTCGCATTCCGCCGATCATTACCGCGGACTGGCTCGTTTTCTCGAGCGTGCCGAAGGATGCCGAGCCGGTCGCCTGGATGCATTTCAAC
Source organism: uncultured Luteolibacter sp. (assembly GCA_964554865.1). Classification (GTDB taxonomy): domain Bacteria; phylum Verrucomicrobiota; class Verrucomicrobiia; order Verrucomicrobiales; family Akkermansiaceae; genus Luteolibacter. Next base: position 5,512 of record CAZKQK010000211.1, read on the forward strand.
GAGAACGCCTTCAAGTCCCACTGCAAGGCGCACCGCGAATACTGGCAATGGGTGGAGGATCGCAATCCGGAGCGCTACGAAAACAACACCGCCCATGGCCGGGGATACGACTCCAAGAACCTGATGCACACCATCCGGCTGTTGGAAATGGCCCATGAAATCGCAAGCGGGGGTGTTCTGCGTGTAAGGCGGCCGAATCGCGAGGAACTGCTCCGCATCCGCGCGGGCGGGTTCGGTTACGATGAGCTGCTCGCCAAGGCGGAGGATCTGCATGCGGCGCTTGCCCCTGCCTATGCGGCCTCGCCGCTTCCGGATGAACCGGATCGCAAGGAGGTGAACGGACTGCTCGTGCGGATTCGCTGCGGGTTTTCCGGGGGAGCCTGATCCCTTGGTTTGATGTTGACCGTTTTCACCCCGCTTCATCGGCCGGTCGGAATCCCGGCTTGCCACCGGCGGGCGCGGGGCGAGGATATCCGGCATGAAACCATTGGAAAACGACTTGCTGCGCGCGGTGGAACTGGCCGAGGCGGGGGATTGGGATGCGGCGCACGGAATTGCGCAACGGCACGAGGGGGATGCCGTGGCCGACTGGATCCATGCGGTGCTCCACAAGATCGGGGGCGACGCGCCAAACAGCCGATACTGGTATGCCAGGGCGGGGAAGCCGGAATGGTTCAAAAGCGAACCCGAAGCGGAATGGAGCGGGATCCGCGCCCGCCTGAACGGCTCAAGCGGGGATCCTTGATTCGCGGTGCCGATTCATTTGTGTAATACATGAAAAGCCATGCAAACACTTGTAATCCGTATTCCGGACGACCTGGCGAAAGACCTGGAGGCGGAAGCCGCCAAAACCCGAGTCAGCAAGTCCGAAGCCGCCCGCAGGCGTTTGATCGCGGCAGGTTTGCGAAATCATGAGTCGGCCTCGAATGGCGCGTAGATAAGCCGAATTTCGCAAGACTGAGGCAGGGACGGCTCT
>CAZKQK010000212.1:0-6460 GCA_964554865.1 uncultured Luteolibacter sp.
GGGCATCCCGATCTGTTGGAAAATGCTGCCCAAGGCCACCAAACGTGGCAATTCAGGAAAGTGTCACCGGATCAAAATGATGGAGGAAATCCTAACCATGCCCGATCCTTCCGATATCCGGGCGTTGACGATGGACCGCGAAGCGGAGATGGACAGGAGCGCACGCGACGTGCCCGCAGGGTGGCGAAGCCATCAATTCACCGGCAAAGGCTGGCTCGGATTCCTACAACTCCACGGGATCCCATACATTGTCCGAAAATAAAGATCCCTGCGGCAAGCCGCGGGGTATTCGGAATTCTTCTTTCCTCTCATGCGCCGCAAGCGGCGGGGAATCAGACCCTCCTGAGATTGACTGCAAACCGGCGGACCTTTTCCTTGCTCCACCCGCGGCTTGCGGCCAGCCTCCGGGCGTGGCGGAGGAAACGGACAAGGCCCCGAAGGACGAGCTGTTGCGGGCGCTGGAGGCGGCCGATGCATCCGCCTTTCTCGCCGCGGCCGAGGGCGTTCACTACGCGGATCTTGCGGCGATCTACGAGGATCTGGACGACGAACAACGCGACTTCATGCTCAAGACCATTGGTCCGGAGCTGGCCACCGATGTGATCGCGGAACTTCCGGACACGCTCATCGAGGAGGCGCTCAACCATTTCAAACCGGCCCAGCTCCGGGTTCTGTTAGGAAACCTGTCCGACGACGACCGCGTGGACGTTTTCCAGGTGGTCAGCAAGGAGGCGCAGGTCCGGTTTTTCAGCCTGCTCGGTCCGCGCGACAAGGAGCTGACGAAAAACCTGCTGAAGTACGACGAGGAGACCGCGGGCGGCCGGATGACCACCCAGATCGGCCGGATCACCGCGGACATGACCGTCAAGCAGGCGATCACCGTGCTGCGGCGCGACCGCGAGGACACGGAAACCCTCGCCCGCATCTTCGTGGTGGACGCGGAGGGCCGGCTGGTCGGCAAGATCCGCCTGCGGGACCTCGCGTTCAGCACCTGGGACACGCCCATCCGCGACATCATGGAGGAGGCCGACGAGTTTGTGCTCGCCACCGCCGACCAGGAGGAGGCCGCGCGCATGCTTTCGAAGTATGACCTCATCGTGCTGCCGGTGGTGGATGAGTTCCATCATCTGTTAGGCGTGCTGACCTATGACGACGCGCTTGAAATCGTCCAGGAAGAGTCCACCGAGGACATCGAGAAACTGGCGGCCATCGGTGGCGACCAGTCGGAGGTTTCCTATCTGAACACGACGGTCACGATGCACTATCGCCGCCGCGTGATCTGGCTGGTCGGATTGGCCTTTGTGTCGATCGCATCGGGTTACGTGATGTTCCGCTTCAGCGAGGTGTTGGAACGGGCTTTCGTGCTCTCGTTGTTTCTACCGATGGTGGTTGCGGCGGGAGGAAACTCGGGCGGGCAGGCGGCTACGATGGTCATCCGCGCGATGGCGCTTGGCGAGATCAGCGCGGGCAACGCGTTGCGCATCGCATGGAAGGAAGCGCGCACCGGTTTGTTCCTCGGGCTGTCGCTGGGAGTGGCCATCGCCGGGTTCATCACGCTGGTGCTGCCCAGCATGCAATCGCAGGCGGGGATCGGTTTCGAATTCCCCCGCCTCGCGGTGGCGGTGGCGGTGGCGATCACCGTGCAGGTGCTATCCGCCACGGTGCTCGGCGCCCTGCTGCCGATCGGCGCGCGGGCGATCAAGCTCGACCCGGCGGTGGTCTCCGCGCCCTCGCTGGCATCCACGGTGGACGTCTCCGGCATGCTGATCTACTTCACCGTGGCCTCCGCCATTCTCGGGCTGAGGTGAAACGACCGGATTTCTCCCGGGTTGACGCGTCAGGGTTTCCGGTTGTTCATTTGCGCAGGACATGACCCCACCCGATGCCACCAAGCCCCTGTTGATGACGCCGCACGCGGCGTTGCAGCGGTATTTCGGCTTCTCGGGTTTTCTCGACGGCCAGGAGGAGGTGATCTCGGAAATCGTCTCCGGCCGCGACGGGCTGGTGGTGATGCCGACCGGCGGCGGCAAGTCGCTATGTTTCCAGGTGCCGGCGCTGTGTTTCGGCGGAGTGACGCTGGTGATTTCGCCGCTCATCGCATTGATGAAGGATCAGGTGGACGCGCTGACCGCCCGCGGCATCGATGCCACCCTGATCAACTCCACCCTCTCGTGGCCGGAGCAGAAGGAACGCCTCGACGGCATGCGGACGGGAAAATACAAACTCGTCTATGTCGCGCCGGAGCGCTTCCGGGCGGAGAGTTTCCTCAACGCGCTCAAAGACGTGGAAATCTCGCTCTTCGCCGTGGACGAGGCCCACTGCCTCAGCCAGTGGGGCCATGATTTCAGGCCGGACTATCTCCGCCTCGGCCGGTCGCTGGAGAAAATCGGCCGCCCGCAATGCGTGGCCCTCACCGCCACCGCCACGCCGATGGTGCGGGAGGACATCATGAAGGTGCTCGCGCTGCGTTCGCCCTTCGAGCGGGTGAGCGGTTTCTCCCGTCCCAACCTTTCGCTCGGCATCACCGCGGTGGACAAGGCCGCACAGAAGGATGACCGCCTCCGCGCAGTGATCTCCGCGCACAAGACCGGCATCGTCTATTGCGCCACCCGCAAGAAGGTGGAGGCCGTTTCCGAAACCATCGCCAGCTGGGGTCTCAAATGCGTGGCCTATCACGGCGGCATGAGCGATCAGGAACGCGAACGCGCCCAGAACGTTTTCATCAACCGCAAGGCGGACATCGCCGTGGCCACCAACGCCTTCGGCATGGGAATCGACCGGCCGGACGTGCGATTCGTCATCCACTACGAGGTGCCCGGCAGCGTGGAGGCCTACTACCAGGAGGCTGGCCGCGCGGGCCGCGATGGCGAGGCGGCATCCTGCGAACTGCTCTTCAACTACGCCGACACGCGCACCCAGGAGTTTTTCATCGAGGGGGCCAATCCCACCGCCGCCGTCATCCGTTCGATCTATCAGTTTCTCCTGAGCGAGGCGGACAAGGACTTCGAGGTCCACCGCACGCTCGACGAAATCGCCGAGGGCGCGGATGTCAAAAACGCCATGTGCGTGGGCAGCGCGCTGACCGTGCTCGCGCGCGCCGGTTACATCGAGCGCTTCGACGTTCCCGGCCGGCGAATGCGCGGCACGCGGATGCTGCGGCCGGATATCCTCACCCGCCAGATCGAACTCGACGAGGCGGCCATCGAGGAAAAGGACCGCCGGGACCGGGACAAGCTCAAGGCCATGGTCGAGATGTGCTACTCCCGCGCCTGTCGCCAGCAGTGGATTCTCGAATACTTCGGCGAGCAAAACGGCGGCGTTTGCGGCACATGCGATGTCTGCCGCGAGGATGGCCCCGGCGATGCCCGCCCGCCGACCGCCGAGGAGGAGCTGATCGTCAAAAAGGCTCTCAGCGGTGTGGCCCGCATGTCCCGCCGCGGCAGCGGTGGCTGGGAGCCGCGCTATGGACGCGGACGCATCGTTCAGATGCTGGCCGGCAGCAAATCCCGGGAGATTTCCTCCGCCGGTCTCGACCGTCTCAGCACCTATGGCATCCTCAGGGAAAAGGGCGCGGGCTACCTCAACGGCCTGATGCGCTCGATGGCCGACGCCGGACTGGTCCACACCGTGACCACCGGCGAATATCCGCTGATAACCCTCACCGCGCTCGGCGACCGCGTGATGCGCGGCGAGGCGTCCTATCAGCTCGTCTGGCCGGACGCCAATGCCGGGAAACGCCAAGTCGGCCTCAAGGACCATGGGCACGACGGCCAACTCTATTCGATGCTGCGGGACATCCGCATGAAAATCGCCAGCCGCGAACAGGTTCCGCCATACGTGGTTTTCGCCAACAAAACCCTGGAGGCCCTCGTCCGCTACCAACCGGAAAACGTCGAGCAAGCCCTCCACCTGCCCGGCATCGGCGTGGGCAAGGTCCAGCGCTACGCCGAGCCCTTCCTCGAAGCCATCCGCATCTGGCGGGAATCGCGCCGACTCTGAAAACGCGACGGACCCTGACAAAAAGACAGGCTTTTTGAAGGGAAACATACCGGCCATTGACCGGCGCGGGTCGGGCGTTTATCGCTCCGGCGTGTCCCGCACGGACGTTTCCGCGCACGGCTGGCTTCGGCGGACCGTGACGCATCCGGACTTCTCTTCACGCCTGGCCTCATGGGCTCTTGGCGAGGAGGAACTTGTGCTCGAACACGCCGATGAGGCGGCGCACGGATTTCTCTCCGCACTGGTTTGCGAGGCGGCGGCGGACCGAGGGCGCAAGCGCATCTGGCTGGTAAGCGACCTCCCACGGCATCGCGAACGACTGGCCGCCGAGATGGAAATCTGGGGAGTGAACGCCCTGGTGATGCCGGACTCCCCCACCGAGACGGCGGAGGGAGGCATCGCCGATCCCGAGTCGGCCGCGGAGTGGTTTTCGGTTTTGGAAATTCTCGCCCGCTCGGAAAACTGCGCCGTCATTTGCGGGAGCGACGCGTTTTCCGGCAAGGCCCCCTCGCCCGGTGCGCTGCGCTCCTCGCGCACGGTCCTGAAACCCGGCGTGGTCCTCGATCCCGCCGATCTCGCGAAATCCCTTGCCGACCACGGATACGAACGCGTGCCCACGGTGTCCGCCCGCGGCCAGTTCGCCGTGCGTGGCGGCATCCTCGACCTCTTCGCCTGGCAGGCGGCGCGACCACTGCGGCTGGAGTTTTTCGATACCGACCTCGAATCCGTTCGCGAATTCGACCTCGATTCGCAGGCGTCCACCAGGAAGCTGCCGGAGGCGGAGCTTTTGCTCGCCGAGCCCGCCGCCGAAGGCACGGTGGAGGATTACCGGCAACATGGCGACATCGTGGTGTCCATCGGCGCGGAAATCATCCGGCCGGATGTGAGGATTCTCGCGGGCGCGGCGGAAACGGACGGCGAGGAGGATTTCACACTGGCATGCTACGGCAGTCCCCTCGGCACCTTCGAGGCCGGCGACTTCGTGCTGGAGGAACGGCGGCGCGAGAATTTCTTCAAGCAACTCAACGAGTGGAAACGCGAGGGTTGGGACGTGGCCATGGTGTTTACCAACAAGGGCGAGGAGGAACGTTTTTCCGAACTCATCGGCGGAGACATCTCTCGCGACCACGGCCTGATGCCTGTTAGAGGCGAGTTGATGGCCGGTTTCACCCTGCCGGTCATCCGCCTGGCGGTGCTATCCTCGTCCGAACTCTTCGGCCGCTACCGCACGCCCGGCACCGCGCGCCGCAGCACTCTGGAAAAAGCGCGCGCCGCACGCGCGCGCGCGACCGTCGATGAAATGGAAGAAGGCGATCTGGTCGTCCATTACGAATACGGCCTGGCCAAGTTCCGCGGCATCCAGCCGGGCGATGACGGCGAGGAACTCCTCCTCGAATACCGGGACGGCGCGCTGCTCGGCGTGCCGCTCGATCAGGCCCATCTCGTCGGCAAATACGTCGGCATGGGCGGGAAAACGCCCGGCCTCAACAAGCTCGGCGGCACCGCTTGGAAAACCGCGCGCAAGGCCGCGGAAAAATCCATCCAGGACTACGCCGCCCAACTGCTGCGCGTGCAGGCCGAGCGCCAGCACGAACCCGGCTTCGCCCACCAGGCGGACACCAAGTGGATGTGGGAGTTCGAGCGCTCGTTCCACTACACCGAGACCGCGGACCAGCGCCGCGCCATCGGGGAAACCAAACACGACCTCGAACAGCCGCGCCCGATGGACCGCCTGATCTGCGGCGATGTCGGCTTCGGAAAAACCGAGGTCGCCATCCGCGCCGCCTTCAAGGCCGTCACCGGCGGCAAACAGGTGGCCATCCTCGTGCCCACCACCGTGCTGGCGGAGCAACACTGGCGCACCTTCCGCGAGCGGATGTCGGACTACCCTGTTAGAATCGACCTGCTCAACCGTTTCCGCACGCCTTCGGAAATCCGCTCCACCGTCGCGGGACTCGCGGATGGCTCGGTGGACATCGTCATCGGCACCCACCGCCTGATCTCCGGAGACGTGAGTTTCAGGAACCTCGGCCTCGTTGTGGTGGACGAGGAGCAGCGCTTCGGCGTGGCGCACAAGGAGAAGTTCAAGCAGATTTTCCGGCAGATCGACGTGCTCACCCTCTCCGCCACGCCCATCCCCCGCACGCTATACATGGCGCTGATGGGCGCGCGGGACATGTCCACCATCGAGACCCCGCCGCCCAACAGGGTACCCGTTTCCACCACCGTCTGCGCCTATGACGAGCGCGTCATCCGGGATGCCATCCGCCGCGAGATCAAACGCGGAGGCCAGGTGTTCTTCCTCCACAACCGGGTCAAAACCATCGAGCAAACCGCCGCCCGCCTCCGCGAACTCGCGCCCGAGGCGCGCATCGTCACCGGCCACGGCCAGATGGACAAGGACGACCTCGAGGTGGTCATGCACACCTTCGTCCGCGGCGAGGCGGACGTCCTGCTCGCC
>CAZKQK010000213.1:0-6307 GCA_964554865.1 uncultured Luteolibacter sp.
ATTGCCGACTGCTACGCCGCAAGCGGCGGGGAATCAAACCCTCCTGAGATTGAAATACATGGACTACATGAGCTGGGCGGATACCGGCTACAAGCGCCTCTGGCACCAGGGCTTCAAGGGGAAATTCTACAGCTTCCGCTGGCCCACCTTCAGCGGCGACAACAACGGCCTGCCCTACGGACTGGACGAGCAACTGGAAGGCACCGAATTCCCGCCCGGAGGCACCACCTACAATTCCAGCGAATACCGCGCGTGGCTGTGCGGGCCACAACTCGCTTCCTTCGTCAATCAGTTGCCCGATTCTTCCGAAAAGCGCAACCTCTTCGCCCACAGCATGGGAAATGTCATTACGGGAGCGGTGCTCCGTTCGGGGATGAGGATATTTCCACCAATTCCTCTTGGACCTCGTATCGAGGGAACGCTTTCGGGCATCACCCTCATGGAAACCCTTATCCGCCGCGGCTGGGTGGGTGTCGGCGAGGAAGCCCTCCTCAAGGCCTGGTTCGCCGATCTCAAGGCCGCTGGCTGAGGGCGGCCACAGCGCCTTTCCCATGCGCTGATCGCACGGGATTCATGGCCCGGACCGCCCAATCCGTTTTTCCGGCTTCCATTGGCGCGGCGATCCGCCTATCCCGCTGCCGATGAGTGACAACCAACTCGAACAACTCAAGCGCCTCACCACCGTGGTGGCGGACACCGGCGATTTCGAATCGATGCGGATCTATCAGCCGCAGGACGCCACCACCAATCCCTCGCTGATCCTCCAGGCGGCGGCGAAACCGGAATACCGCCACCTCGTCGAGCGCGCCGTGGCCGACGCCAGGGCCACCGGTTTCTCCGGAAAAATGCTCGTCGAGGCCGTGCTCGACCGCATCCTGATCCTCTTCGGCCTGGAGATTCTCAAGATCGTCCCCGGCCGTGTTTCCACCGAGGTGGACGCCCGGCTTTCCTTCGATACCGCCGGAACCATCACCAAGGCGCGCCAACTCATCGCGGCCTACGAGAAGGAAGGCCGGCCGCGCGAGCGCATCCTGATAAAAATCGCCTCCACCTGGGAAGGCATCAAGGCGGCGGAGACCCTCGAAAGGGAAAACATCCGCTGCAATCTCACCCTGCTCTTCTCCTTCGCCCAGGCCGTCGCCTGCGCCGATGCGGGCGTGCGGCTCATCTCGCCCTTCGTCGGCCGCATTCTCGATTGGTACAAGGCCTCCACCGGCAAGGACTATCAGGGCGACGATGATCCCGGCGTCCAATCCGTCCGCAAGATCTATCAGTATTACAAGAAATTCGGCCACCGCACCGAGATCATGGGCGCGTCCTTCCGCAACAAGGGCGAAATCCTCGCCCTCGCCGGCTGCGACCTGCTCACCATCTCCCCCGCCCTGCTTGGAGAGTTGCAACAGGGCACCGACCCCGTCACCGCCCGCCTCACACCCGGGGACGCCGCCCAATGCGATCTCGATCCGCTGCGGCTCGACGAGAGAACTTTCCGCTATCTCCTCAACGAGGACGCCATGGCCACCGAAAAAACCGCCCATGGCATCCGCGGCTTCGCCGCAGACATCGTGAAACTCGAAAACCTCGTCCGCCAGCTGCTGGATTGAGGTTTTTCACGCGATCCGCAATCCCGGACAGTATATTTCACCCCCGCCCGCAGGAGGCGATCAGATCGCGCAGGCGTTGGTTGAATTCGTCTGCGGCGGCGAGTTCCTCCAGCGCGAGGTGGCAGCGGTATCGCCAGTAGTAGGGCATGATGGCGGGAACGTTGATGCGCTCGGCGTCGGGGTCCGGGTGGCGCAGCGATTCGTCGATGGCGAGCAGATCCTGAAGCGGAAACACCGCCCACATCGCGGGTGAGACGAGGTGCTGGCGGATGACGCGTTCCGCGATCCCGCCGGTCATCTCATGGGGTGGAAACGGGACACCGAGCGCGTGCCAGGCGAAATCGCCGGTCACGCGCGGGTCCTCGCGCCACCAGCCGCGCAGTGTGGGCATGTCGTGGGTGGAGGGGCTCACCACGCTCATGTAGGGCGCGTGGGCGGGATCGGCGTATTTGACCTTGGACGACTTGGGCATGCGCTGGATTTCCAGCGAGAGGATGCCGAGCTCGCCCATCACTCCGGGCACGCAGTCCGGCACCATGCCGAGGTCCTCGCCGCAAAGCAGCATGGCGCTGGCCCGGCGCATGGCGGGAAGTTTCTCATATCCCCTCGCCTGCCAGAAGGATTCCTGGCGGCGGAAGAAATAACTGACATATAACTCGTCCACCCGCCACTTGGTATCGGGGTCGAGTTCCTGGAACGATTTGGTCATCCGCAGCGAGCAGCGCGGATGGAACAGGGTTCCGCTGGAACCGGGAACCTCGAAGAACAACACATCGCTCACACAATCGAACAGGCCCCACCTCAGGCGCTCGGCACGGGCCTTGACCCCGGGATCGGAAACATCCCAGCCGGCGAAGTGATCCTCGATGGCGCGCTGGGTGGCGAACTCCGGCTTGAGTTGATAAACGCCGCGGCCGCAGTCCGCGAGATAGGATTTCCGCGCCTCCTCGACATGATCGCCGAAGCGTTCACCGAGAAAATGCCCGCGGATGTAGGGGCGGCAGTGGCGGTTGAAGTCGAAGGGAATGCCCCGGGAACGGATTTCATCGATATGGACGGGCATCGCCGGATCGAACCAGCCCATGATGCCCTCCACCTGATCGACCGGCACCTGCCAGATGCGGAAGAAGCCGAGGATGTGATCGATGCGGTAGGCGTCGAAGTAACGGCCGAGCTGGGCGAAGCGCGAACGCCACCAGTCGAAACCATCCCCCGCCATGACCTCCCAGTTGTAGGTGGGGAACCCCCAGTTCTGGCCCTTGATGGCGAAGGCGTCCGGCGGTGCTCCTGCCTGCGAGTCCATCTTGAAGAGATGCGGCAGCGACCATGCGTCCACCGACTCGCGGTCGATGCCGATGGGAAGATCGCCCTTGAGCGCGAGTCCTTTCGCATGGAGGTGGGCGACGGCGTCGGCGAGTTGTTTGTCGAGTTCGTATTGGATCCAGAGATGATAGGACAACTCCGGCCACTGCGGATGGCCGGGCGAGGCCAGTGCCTCGGCGCGGTCGCGGTCGAATGCGGCCCAATCGCCCCATCGGCCGAACTCGGCGGTGCCGAACTCATCGCGTTTCACGCAGAACACGGCGTAGGGAACCAGCCAGTCGCGGTTCGTTTCGACGAATTGACGGAACGCCCCGCCCTTGGTGATGGCGCTGCCGTGTTTTTCAAACACCTTGCGGCAGAGGGCGGCCTTGGCCTTCATCACCTCCTCGTAGTCCACATGCTCCATGGCGTTGAGCCACTCGCGGGCGGCGTCGAGTTCATCGAGAAACTCTTTTGTCATGGCGTGGCCCATGTCCTCAATGCGAAGATGGATCGGATGCAGCGCGAATACGCTGATGGCCGAGTAAGGATAGGAATCGGTCCAACTGTGCGAGGAAGTGGTATCGTTGATCGGCAGGATTTGTATAAGCTTCAGCCCGACTCCCCGGGCCCAGTCGGCGAGCGGCTTGAGATCGGCGAACTCGCCCACACCGAGGCTTTGCTCGCCGCGCAACGAGAAGACCGGGATGGCCACACCGGCGGCGCGCGGCAGACTCGCGGCATCGCGGCGGTAGGATTCGTCGCGGACGATGGTCTTCTGCCTGGCCCCGAACCCACGGGCTTCGAGCACCCGGTTTGCACCGGATTCAAGGCCAACGGTTTTCCGCTTCGCTGTGTCGTAGAGGCCGTATTTGTATTCGATCCACCAGTCCTGCGGAAGATAGAGGGCGGCATGCCATTGGTTGGCGGCGGTTTCGCGCATCGGGATGGCGGCGTCCCAGGCCCAGTCGCCGAGTTCGGAAACCGATCCGATCAGGCAGGGTGCGAGGCCCTCCGGCACGGCGGCCATGCGCAGGTGGAATTCGTGGTTGGCTCCCGGCGGCGGGGCGGGCGGCTGAAACGGTCCGCGCGGCGGCAGGGAGGCGCGGAAGGCGTCGGTTTCCAACGCGTAATCCACGGTGCCGGCGGAGCACCAGGTGTCGCGCAGGCATAGCACTTCGCAATCCCCACCGGCCTCCGCGGTGCGGGGGCCGTTCCATTCGTCGAGGGTCACACCGTTTCCCTCCTCTCGGAACTGATAGGAATACTCCAGACGCAAGGGTCCGCCGGACGTGGAGACATCGATCTCCGCCCGCCATTGCCGGTCGTTGGCCCAGCGCAGCGGCAAGGTTTGCTCCAGGCGCATCCCTCCTGCGATGGTGGCGAGCCTGAGCCAGAGCGATTGACCGGGGACGGTGTGGAAATTCAGCAGGAAAACGATCTTCATGGGTTGCAGGCGGGCGATGCCCGCCATGCTAATGTCGCCAATCCGCAAAGCGATGGGAAATTTTCCGGCTTTCCCGCCGGTCCTCCACTCAGTGGTCGAGCTTGAGTTTTTTCAGCTTCGGCTCGATGACAAAGCGGCAGTAGCCGTTCTTGTTCTTGTTTTGGAAATAGAAGTCCTGGTGATACTGCGGCCCCGGATAGAATGGGGATGCCTTGGTGATCTCGGTGACGATGGGGTCCTTGAAGTTCTTCGCGGCCGCGGCCTTTGATGCCTCGGCGGTTTTGCGCTGCTCCTCGCTCTGATAGAAAATCACCGACCGGTAGTGGGTGCCCACGTCGTTGCCCTGGCGGTTGAGCGTGGTGGGGTCGTGCAGGTCCCAGAACCAGGCGAGAATACGCTCGTAGCTGATTTTTTTCGGATCGAACACGACACGCACCACCTCGGCATGGCCGGTGTCACCCTCGCAAACCTGTTCGTAGGTGGGATCCTTCACCGTGCCGCCGCTGAAGCCGGACACGGCGGAATACACGCCATCGAGCTGACGGTAGGCGGCCTCCACACACCAGTAGCATCCGGCGCCAAGAATGGCGACTTCGGCTCCGGCGGGGACTTCGGGGACTTTGGAGGGTTCCATGGCGGCGGGATCGGGTTTCGAGGGTTCGCAGGACGCGAACATCGGCAGGGCGGCGAAAATGGCAAGCGCGAGGCGTTTCATGATGATGGGAATCGGGTTGGCGGGTTCCTGTTTCCGAAAACGCGTCACCACTCGATGCCGACGCCTTCCTCGGGGATGAGAATCTGTTCACTGATACCGAGGCGGTCGGCTTCCGCAAGCAGACGTTCGACCGGTTCCTCATGCGGCTCGTTGCCGAGGGGAAAGGTGCCGTAGTGCATCGGGATGAGCAGCTTCGCGCCCAGATCGGCGAAGGCGCGGACGGCTTCCTCAGGATTCATGTGCACGTCCCGGCCGCTGGGGGCGTCGTAGGCGCCGATGGGCATCAGCGCGATGTCGATCTCATGGCGGATTCCGATTTCCCTGAAGCCACCGAAATACGCGCTGTCTCCGCAATGGAACACGCTCTTGCCACCGGCCCGGACGATGTAGCCGCCGTAATCGCGGTGGATGTCATGAATGAAACGCGCGCCCCAGTGGTGGGACGGCGTGTGGATGATCTCCAACAGGTCGAAGCACAGCTCATCCCACACGCGCACCTCGTAGGTGGCGGGAAAGCCGAGTTTCCTCACCAGCCGCTCGCTGCCGCGCGGCACGATGATGCCCTCGCGGGCCTGGAGGATCTTGAGGCTCGGCTTGTGCAGGTGATCGAAGTGGGCGTGGGTGACGAGCACCAGGTCCACCTCGGGCAGACCGTGGAGGTTGAGCCCCGGTTGGCGCCGGCGTCTCACCGGGCCGTGCCATTTCGCCCAGTTGGGATCGACGATCACCGAGTGCCCGGCGAATTGCAGGAAAAACGAGGCGTGCCCGATCCAAGTCACGCGCACCTTGTCCGCAGCGGGCGGGTCAAGCACCGGCTCGAGCACATCGCCGTGGGCGCGGCGGAACATCCCGGGCACCACCCGGTGGCGGAGGAAGCGCAAATTTCTGCCGGGCCAGCCCTTTTGCGGCATCAGGCCGGAGTAGCGGGAGGAAACGGTCTCTGCGGGCGATGAATCGTCGGTGGCCACCTGTTGCGGATACTGAACAAGTCCGCCGGATGCCTCGCATTGAAATCCCGGGCATGCAAGCCAATCCTTGGCTCCACGGCAGAAGTCCCGCCACCGCATCGGGGAGGACACTTCGGAGGATTCATTTCCCGAAAAACTCCTTGCCATTTCCCTCCGCATTTCCTCTTCCCGTTCCATCCGCTCCGGCGGACGGGGTCTGATAAACCTTTTGTCCTGAGCGGTCGGCATCGGCCGCAACGATGCCGCCAAACCGACAATGGTCGGGGAGGCG
>CAZKQK010000214.1:0-6212 GCA_964554865.1 uncultured Luteolibacter sp.
TCGATGGCAGCGAGCCGAGTTTCGGCAACCTCGGAGGAAACACCTTCAACTACAAAGATGACTATCCTTTTGCCAGCGGCGACCCCTTCGCCCCGATGTTGCAGCGCGGCAAGCAGTCCCTCACTTATCAAAATCCCATCCCGGTCGAGGACAGGACCCTTCAACCCAACGATCTGAGCCTGATCACCTCAACCACTGCGAACACGGAGACGCTCTACAAACCCGTCACGCCGGTCTTCAAGGGAACCGTGGTCAGAACCCGTGCCTTCCGTGCCGGCGCCCTGTCCAGCACGGTCGCCACCGGCAGCTTCTATGTCACGCCGGAGGGGGATGCCCGCTACGGCATTCCGGTGATCTCGCTCTCGGTCGATCCCGAGGATCTCGCCGGATATGAGAAGGGCATCTATGTTCCCGGTAAATTGTTCGACGACGCATGGGTGGCAAACCCGGCGTCCAACCAAACCGCTTTGAGGGGATTCGCACAGTTCAACCAGAGTGGCGACGAATGGGAAAGGCCCGGCCACTTCGAATACTTCCTGCCCGGCCAAGGCCAAGTGCTTTCCCAGAGGACTGGCGTCAGAATCCACGGCAACACCTCGCGCTTCCTGGAACAGAAAACCCTGCGGATCTACGCCCGCCCCGAGTATGGGGAAGACAGACTCAACCATGCATTCTTCCCCGGCACCCACAATCCGAACGGACGCTCCGCTCCCGAATCCTTCAGCAACATCCTCCTGAGCAATGGGGCAAGCACTTTCACCGGCAATCGCATCCGCGAACCGCTGGTCCAGCAACTCGCCTCGCCGCTCGGAGTGGATTGGTCAAACTATCAACTCGCAGCCAAGTTCATCAACGGCGAGTACTGGGGACTTACAAGCATCCGCGAACGGATCGACGAGCATTTCCTGCAGAGCCATCACGGTGTCGAGCCGCGGCAAACCACCCTCCTCAGACGGAATGCCCAACTAATGCACGGCAGCGTCCAACATCAGCAGGATTACATCCAGTTGAGAAATTTCGTTGAGACCAACGACATGTCGATTCCCGCGAACATGGAGTGGGTGGAAGCCAGAATGGATGTGGAGAACTATATCCGCTACCTGACCATCCTGCTCTTCGCCGGCAACGCGGACTGGCCGGCCAACAACATCGACTTCTGGAAATCCGACGATGCCTCGGCATCCGACGGCACCGGTGACGGCCGTTGGCGCTGGATCATGTGGGACCTGGATGCCTCGTTCATCGCCTCCGACCGAACGCGCAACGACCTTGACCGAGTCCTCAACATCACCGGGAGCAACGAGTGGGCGGTTTCCTTGCTGGTTGGGCTCCTTGAAAACGGTTCCTTCAAAAGACGGTTCGTCAACGCGATGTGCAACCAGATCAACTCGGTCTGGCAGGTGCACCGCGTCAACACCATGTGGAACTCAATGTATCAGGAGTATGCCCCGTACGAGGACGAGTATCTCGCGCGCTGGAGAAGGGGCACGGACATCACTCCCACCACGATCGGATTGTTCGTCACCGAGCGTCCGATCTATCTCCGCCAACACTACATGGCCGAGTTCGGTTTGCCGGGTACATCGGAGCTGACCCTCGCCGTTAGCCATCCCGCCCGTGGAAAAATCGCAGTGGAGACGCTTTTGATCGATGCCGACACACCCGGCCATCCGAATCCATCACAGCCTTACCCCTGGACGGGAACCTACTTCCAGGGCAATCCGATCAAGCTGACCGCAAGCCCGAAACCGGGCCACCGCTTCACCGGCTGGGCCGAGCTGCCCGGTGAGACCTCGCCGGAGATCGAGGTCTCACTCACAGGCAACGCCGCCTACACCGCCGTCTTTGAGGAAGTTCCGCCGCCGGTGGCCATCCATGCATGGGACTTCGAAAACGCCGGGAACTACCTCAGCGCATCGACCTCATTGCTGCCTGGCGCGTTCCTGACCTCCGTTCCGGGCCCCACGACCGAAGTGCTGCGCAACACCGCATCCCAGGATTTCGCCTCCGCCCACCTGCGTGTGAACAACCCGCTGGGGGCCACGCTCACATGGAACCTTCCCACCACGGGATTCGGGGACCTGAAACTCACATTCCTGACCCGCCGCTCGGGACAAGGCACCGGCACCCAGACGCTTTCCTACACCTTGGATGGCAATTCGTGGACTCCCTTGGAAACCTACTCGGTGGCGGATGCCGCGCCACAGGCGAAAACTTTCGATCTGGCTGCCATCAGCACCGCCGAAAACAATCCCCTGTTTGCCGTGCGCGTCACTTTCTCCCAGGCCGCCGGCGGCACCGCGGGCAACAACCGTTTTGATAACTTCGTCCTGAGCGGCCAGCCCCTGGCCGAGACCAACCAGCCACCGCTGGTGGTGGGTACCGTGGCCGACCGGACAGGCGTGGTCGGGGGCGGAATGGTGGAGGTCGATCTGCAGGCCCTGTTTGAGGATCCGAACGACGATCCGCTGACCTATCAGATTTCCGTGGACCCGCCGGACGCGGGAGAAGCCGATACGAATGGAGGCATTCTGTCGCTGAATCTTCACCGGGCCGGAAACCTTCGGTTGGCCGTCACGGCCAACGATGGTGATGCGGATTCCCTACCGTTGAACTTCGACGTCCTGGCTTACCCGGCACCGAAACGACTGGCGGACGCGGATTTGGTGTGGCGGGAGTGGAGCGCCACCGAGGCCGCCGGAACCTTCCCCGATCACATGGTTTTCCTGCAAGGCGAGGGCAACAACGACTCGACGCTGGCCACTCCCCTGACAAGGGCCTACCAAGTCCCGCTGGCAGACGCCGCTGCGCCGTCCGACGCGGATTTCCCCTACGCGGCGACCGCCCGCACCCGCATCAACGGCCTGGGCGCGGGCGGCATCTCCTTCATCAACACCGGTCGAGGCCGCGACCTCGGCGGCGCCTTGCTCGCACTCGATACCCGCGACGTTCCGTCTGTCTCACTGACCTGGGTGGCGGGAACGGTACTGCCTAATTCCCGCCAGTATGCCATTCGCCTGCAGGCAAGGACATCCTTCGAGCATTCCTTCACCGATGTCCTGGTGGAAGGCCAGCCGCTGGAATACGTCCGCAATGCAAGCGCAGGACACCGCGAGGTGTTTGGTCCGACCGATTTGCCTGAAAGTCTGCTGGGACAGGCCAATCTCCAATTGCTCTGGAGGTACCATCTCACTGCCGGAGAGAGCGGTGCGCGCGACCAGCTTTCGCTCGATGACATCGTCGTGACAGCAGGTGGCTCTCCTCGAAACTACGAGGCATGGAGAATCACTGAGTATCCGGCTCTGGTCGAACGGGACGACGATGCGGTATCGGGTGCCACCGCGATCTCGGGCGGACACGCGAATCTCCTGCGATACGCCCTCGGTGCCGGACGCGGAGAGGATCTTTCCGGGCGACTGCCGACCCTGACGAATCCCGGCGGAATCCGATCCTTCCGCTTCCCCTTCGATCCGGGGAAATCCGACATCTCCTACGTCGTGGAACGCTCCGAAAATCTCATATCCTGGCCCACCCGTCTGTTCGACAGTGCGAGCAACGATTGGAGCGGACTTCTCGATGACGAACACCTCGTCGTCCCGGAATCCTCCCCGCCTCCCGGCGGGCGGGCTTTCTACCGTCTGGCCATCGAACCACGATGAGCGCGCCCTCATCCGAATAACCGTGAAACGGGTCCACTTGAATCCCTCCTCCATCGGAAGGCTGGCAGCCTGCGCCGTTTCGATCCTCACCGCCTTCCCGGCCGCCGCCGGGGTGAGGATCAACGAAGTAATGTCCGCCAACAGCATGACAGCCGCCGATGAGGATGGTGACTATTCCGATTGGGTGGAGTTGGCAAATACCGGACCGGATGGTGTTTCCCTGGCCGGCTGGGGACTCAGTGACGACGCGGACAGGGCCTTCAAGTGGACATTCCCCGCCGTTACCATGCCACCCGGATCCCGCTTGTTGATCTGGGCTTCGGGAAAAAACCGGGCGGCACCCGGGCAGCCGCTCCACTCCGGATTCTCAATCTCCTCCGCGGGTGAAACTCTGGTTCTCACACAGGCGGAGGGCACCGGGATCGACAGGATCGATGTCCCCCAACTGCCCGACGGAATCTCCTACGGCAGACAGCCCGATGGAGGAAACTGGTTTTACTTCGAAACACCGACTCCAGGAGGTCCCAACCTGACGGAGTCCTTCTCCGAAATACTGACTCCCCCGCTGTTCTCCCATGATCCCGGCTTTCACGCCGCCAGCTTCCAGTTGAACATCTCCCATCCGGATCCCGGAGTCACGATCATCTACAGCACCGACGGCAGCGAACCGCTGCCCGGGCGGACAGCCGGTGTTCCCTATCCCTACAAAACCCATTATCCCGGCCCTGCGGGGACGCCATTCGGGGAGCTGCTGACCGGGGAAATGAAAAGCCATGTGTGGAGCGAACCGATCGATATCGTGGACCGCTCGCCGGAACCTTACGTGCTGGCCAATATCAACTCGGTCTTCGACTCGAACCGGCATCTGCCCAACGGCAATTTTTTCAAGGGAACGGTCGTGCGGGCAAGGGCCGTCAAGACCGGCGCGCTATCGAGCAGGATCACAACGGGCACCTTTTTCATCACTCCATCCGCAGGCTCCCGCTACCCGCTGCCGGTGATATCGATAGCCACCGATGCCAACCATCTCTTCGGTTACGAAACCGGCCTGCACGTCCCCGGAAAGATCGCCGATGACTGGCGCGTCGCGAATCCGACGTCCAACAACTATCTAACCGGCAATTCCCGCCAACGCGGTGGCGATTGGGAGCGTCCCGCCCACATCGAATTCTTCGAAACCGGCGGACTGCCGGCATTCAAGGGGGACTTCGGCGTGCGGATGCACGGCGGATTGTCCCGTCTCTACTATCGGAAATCGTTCCGCGTTCTCTCACGGAGCCGCTATGGAACGGACGGAATCGACCACGAGGTTTTCCCCGGCCTTCTCTCGGAGGACGGCAAGAAGCGGGCCGTCAGCCGATTCACCAACATCCTGCTGCGGAACTCCGGCAACGACTACACCGGCACCCTCTATCGGGACGCCTACCACCAGTCGCTGGCCGATCATCTGGACCTGGACACACAGGCTTACCGGCCGGCCCACCACTTCATCAATGGCGAATACTGGGGAACCATCAACCTGCGGGAGCAGCAGGACAAGGACCACTACGCCGAACACTACGGAATCGACCCGGACGATGTGGTCATTCTGACCCACAACGCGAATCTCGACACCGGAACCGAAGCCGACCGCCTTGGGTTCATCTCCATTGTCAACTTCGCCTCGAACGAGGACATGGCGGATGACGCGAATCTGAAGTGGATCGAGGATCGGATCGACCTCGACAACCTGATTTCCTATCTCTGCCTTCAGATCTACCTGGCCAACAGCGACTGGCCGCACAATAACATCGAGTTCTGGAGACGCCGGATGCCCACTCCGGATCCCGCTGCCGGTCCGGGGCTTGACGGCAGGTGGCGCTGGGCGGTCTACGACCTCGATCAGGGTTCGCGTTCGGACTACATCAACGAGAACACCCTGAACCGCGTTTTCGGAAGCACCGCCCTGACCGCTTACCGCCAGATCAAGTTGATTCACCGCCTGGGCGGCAACGCCGGATTCCGCAACCGGTTCATCAACCGCATGTCGGACATGATGAACTCATCGCTGCGTCCGGACCACATGAACGCAAAAATCACCGCTTGCAACTCGCTGCTGGCTTCCTCCCGCGCGGAGCACTCCGCACGTTGGAAAAGCGGAACAAACACCGGAAGCTCCCTGAGGAATTTCGCAAACCTGCGGCCGGCGGCGATGGTCCAACACATGGCCGGACTTTTCTCATTGGGTCAGCGATCCAACCTCACGGTTTCTGTCGGTGCCGGAAACCAGGGCAAGGTGCGCGTGAATTCCCTGCTCATCGATGCCAACACCCCCGGGCTTCCCAATGCCGCGCAACCCTATCCGTGGACCGGAACCTATTTCCAAGGGCTGCCGGTGACTTTGACCGCGCTGCCGGATCCCGGATTCCGCTTCACCGGATGGCTGGAACTTCCGGGCGAAACCTCTCCGGAGATCGAGGTCAACCTGAGCGCGAATGAAACCTTCACCGCTCTGTTCAAGGAAGTTCCCGACCCGGTGGCCATCCACGCCTGGAACTTCGAAAGCGAGACAAC
>CAZKQK010000215.1:0-6128 GCA_964554865.1 uncultured Luteolibacter sp.
TCCCTGCCCACGCCCTGATTCCCCGGAATCAGCCTTATCTACGCACCATTCCGGTAAACCACGTTGTCGAGACGGGTTTCAAGGAGCTGGAGGAGGATTTCACCCGTGACGCCGCCCCGGCATCATCCCGCTTCACGCATGCACCACAACCAACGCGCTTCATTACGCATTCCGCCACGCGGCCGACGACGAAACCCGGCGCTTTCTCATGCTCCAGAACGCTTCATTTCTCCCGCTCCTCCGCGACGACACGGGAGCCGCGGATCACATCGCCATCGACACCTTCGAACCCCTGGCCGATGGCACGGGACTGGATGGAATCTTCGCCGGACTCAAGGCGGACCGATCCAAGGCCGCGGCGCGAGCGCTCGCCTACCTCGAAGCGGGCGGCGATCCGAAAACGCTCACCGACGCCGCCCAACGCCTGATCCATCTGAAGGGCACGGACTCGCACGACGACAAGTTCAGCAGCGCGGTGATCGAGGACTATCAGAATCTATCACCCGCGTTCCGCAACCGTTTCCTCGCCGCCAGCGTCTATTGGCTCAAGGGATCTTCCGAGCCCGACAGCCCGCTGCTTGCCCGCTGCCGCGCCGCGATGTAGCGCAGGGCGGGATGACTGCCAGGAATTTGCTCTTGGAGGGGCACTCTGAAACACCTGTTGCCCGGACCGAAGGGAGGGAGAAAGGAGGGTATCATAAGTTCACATGAACACTTTGAAAGAGAGGTGCCAATGGAAAAGTCGCTGGAAGGAAATTTGGCTGGAAAATGTTTCAGTGTGGGAACTGGTGCCGGAGAGGCTCTTCGGAAGCCGGGCAATCGCTCTTGATCGTTCAAGCGATTCCCTTCCGAAGATCCCTCAAACTCCAGAGGGTTCCGCTCGTCGGCGTGGCATCTCCCTTCAGCCGTCTTGCCCCCGATTTCCGCTTTTCTCCGAAACGCTCTCTGGATTTCGCGAACGCCTCGTTCACAAACTCCTTGCCGCCGATCACCGCGCCGTCCGTGAAATACCGAATCCGGCAGCGCAGCATCTTCGCCATTCCCAAATCCTTCAACACGGTTTCGTTATCTTCGCTTTCCAGCATCTCCGCCGTGTTCTTCGTCGTCTGCCCAAGCCCTTTCGCGCCTTGTGACAGTTCCGTGCGCCCGGGTTTCCGGCCAAGTGCCAAGCCCATCAAGCGCCGGTACAGCCGGGAAACTTCCTGCCATTTCTCCGCCTCGAAACCCACGCCCTGATCGCGGAAATACGCCCGCACCAGACCTTCGCGCGCCTTCTTGCCATTGCCTTTCGCTCCGCCGCCCACCGCCTCGCCATAACCGCTCCAGCGATAATTCGCCGGATCCTTCACCATGCCCGCCCGCACCGGATTCAGATCGATGTAAGCCGCCATCGTCCGCGCCGCCACGCCGCTTTCCACGATCACGCTTTTGAAGCGCTCCTCCCACAAGGTTCCCGTGCGGTTGTGGGTCCGGTTGAACCAGCGCGTGAAGCGGATCAACAGACCCTTCAAGAACTGGCTCAAATCATGCATCCGGTAGGTGAAACGGGCGTGAATTTCCGCCACGCGGATCTCCGTGCCCACACCATCACCATCAAGCGCCGGTTTCCTGGCCTCTTCCAATTCCGCCGCCACACCGGCCACGACAGCCTCGGAATAGAGCGCGGAAAGCCGTTTCAGCAGCGCCTCGTCGCCCAGGCCGCCCTCCGCCATCGGCGGCACTTCCGGCAATGAATGGAAGTGGTTGGACATCACGCAAAACCACCGAAGACATGTAGGTGGTTTGGACAGGAGCGAACGCGACGTGCCCCGCAGGGGTGAAGCCCGGTGGGGCCGGGCTGAATCAATAAGACAGCACCCGGCAGCCTGAACGATGCGACCGAATAGAGAGCATCATGGACGAAGGCGAAGCCGTAGCCCGCAGGGTGAGTCATGCGGGATTCCGCATGACGAATCAAAAATTCTCGTACATCCGCATGTACATGCGGAACGCCTCGCATTCCCGCTCTCCGAACACGAAGCGCCGGTCCACCACCCGCGAAACGCAGTGGTAAATCACCGGCTTCGACGCCGAATTCTGCCAATTTCCCAGCCACCGAGCCTTGCGCATGCCGCCATCCTACATCCGCGATGTCAGATGACAAGGTAATTCTCGATTATTTTTCTGTCACCTTATAATGTGTAACTTTATAATGGCCGGGCCGGAATTGGCCGCGATCCCGGGTCCGGACGAGTTCGGGCGGCGGGCCTTCGAATGGCTCGCGGCCAACGAGGCCCGGATCGCCGCCGACATCGCCGGCGAACGCCATGCCATCCTCGTGGACTGGTGGCACGATCCCGACTTCGCGGATAACACCCCGTTTGGCGCGACCGTCGTGATTTTGGAAAGCCGGAGCCCGCGTGACGGCGGCGGGCGGAAAACCGGCGAATGACCCGCGTGATTTGCGGAATCTCCCTGTGGAGGGGAAGTGCTCCAAAGAACACTATCCGTGCCCTCCATCCACCAACCCCGCCGACCTCGCGCCTCGCCCCTCTGGCAACTCGTACGCCACGGCTGGGACGGCTTCCTCGCGGACTACGAAAAACTCCACCGCAGGAACCTCGGCCCGCTCCGCCTCGCCGCCATCGCCACCGTCCAGGCCTTCCTCCGCTGCGGCGACCTCGCCTCCGGCTTCCTCCGCTTCCACTGCCCCGACTGCGGTCACGAACGCCTCCTCGCCTTCACTTGCAAAGGCCGCCACCTCTGCCCCGCCTGCCATCAGCGCCGCGTCCGCCAGACCGCCGATTGGATCGCCACCGCCGTCTGCCACGAAGTCCCGCACCGCCAATTCGTCTTCACCATCCCCAAAATCCTCTGCGGCATCTTCCGCAAGCGCCGCGACCTCCTCCACCTCCTCTTCAAAACCGCCACCGAAACCCTCCAGGAAACCTTCCGCACCCGCCTCAATCTCCCCGATGGCAAACTCGGTGCCATCGCCGCCGTCCACACCTTCGGCGATTATCTCATCTTCCACCCCCACCTCCACGTCCTCGCCGCCGACGGACTCTTCACCCCCGAAGGCCGCTTCCATTGCATGCCCGCCGAAGACCTCGCCCCCGCCATCGAACTCTTCCGCCACCGCTTCCTCCACGCCCTGCGCGACGGCAAACACATCAGCCCCAGCCGCCTCGCCGACCTCCTCTCCTGGAAACACTCCGGCTTCAACATCCACGACGGCGGCGAAAAACCCGTCCCATCCCACGACACCGAAGGCCGCAAACGCCTCGCCGAATATCTCCTCCGCCATCCCTTCTCCCTCCAGAAAATCACCTGGAACCCCACCACCCAGACCGTCATCTACCGCTCCAAACGCCACCACACCACCAGGCGCAACTTCGAAATTTTCAAAGCCCCCGACTTCATCGCCGCCGTCATCGACCATCTCCCTCCCAAGGGCAAGCAGACCGTCCGCTATTACGGCGTCTACTCCAACAAAACCCGCGGACGAACCTCCCCCATCCCCGACCGCATCGTCCGTCCTCCGGCATCTTCTTCCAATCGACAATCCGAAATCGACAATCCACAATCCCAAGTCTTTCTCATCCCCGCCCCACCGAAACAATCCGCAAAATCCATGCGCCCCTTGTGGCGCGACCTCATCCTCAAAGTCTGGGGAGCAGACCCTCTCCAATGCCCTTGTTGCAAAGCGCCCATGAAACTCGCAGGTGCCGTCAAACGCCCCGAGCAGATTGAGTTTTTCCTCCGTCTCCACGGCCTTTGGGAGAGCGTCATCCAACTCGCCCGCCCACCACCGCCGCCTTTCGACATCGAGACCATGGAGCCTATCGAACCGCCCTGGCAGGCGATCAAGGAATGGATCCCCGACGACGAACCCGACCTCGACTGGTTCAACCGTCCCCGGAATCCCCATGAGCCTGACCCGGACTGGTTCGACCAAACTCAGGCGTGGAAGCCCGAGGAAATCCAACTGGACGACGACCGGACCCTGGTTCTCGATTACACCTGACAAGCAGGAAGCCCATCCGCCAAAAAACCGCCGCCAAAAGAATTCTTGGCAAAGCGGCCAGGAGAGCTACGCTCGCGGTAAATGGAAACAGCCATGAAATTCCCGTACACCGCCCACTCCCGGCGCGGGCAGGGGCTTTTTCTGACCGAAACACCGCCCACCGCCTCACCGAAACACCTCTTCCACCCCCTTTTCCCCCGCAACCCCCTTTTTCCCCGCCTCCGGTCCGGACACCGGCACCTTCAACGGCTTTCACCTCAAAAGCAAATTCCTAGCAATAAAGGCCCGGCTAAATTGTTTGCTGAACTCGGTGCTGTTATTTCTAACTTCATGAGAAGGCATGTTAAAGCCGGAGTTGCAGCCCTATCCCTAGCTGCCATAACAGGACAAACCGATGCAGCACTTGTGCATGCAGGAGCTGACATTAATGCTCATAGAGCTTTAGGAGTCGCTAATAGCAATGATGTATTATGGGTTGAATCAGAGTATAATGGGCAAACCTTAAGATTCAGTGCAATTAGAATCAATGACTACTATGCTATTACGGTAGGACATGGTGTCTATGGTGCGACATCTGGATTGATCATACCTAATGAGGTTGGTAATGGTACAAATTTTCTAAACAATGTGGGCTTAACAAGTTCCATTGCTGAGGTTATTGTATATCCTAATTATGGTGGCAGTACTGTAACAGGGTTTTCATCACCAGATATTGCAATACTAAGGTTCTCTACTCCTATAACAGGCACAGACCCTACTTTTGGAACTTCAATAACAGTTGGTGAAAATGTGACCTCCGTAGGATACGGCCAGACAGGTTACTCAGGCGGTAGTTTTTCTACAACTGGCGATCTTTTAGGCTGGAACGCACCAGTAATTTCTGAAACAAGTGGCGCTTTTAATACTGATTATTATGGGAATACAAGATTTTCGTCTGCACTTGACTTATACTTAAATGGTAGATTAGGCCCTGCGGACTCTGGTTCTCCGATGTATAATTCATTAGGAGAATTAGTAGGAATGAATATCGGCTCCAGTCCCACTCCTAGTTCAACACAATCAATCGGATCAACAATTTTTTTAGATTTAACCAATCAAGAAGTAGCTTCATGGGTTAGATTTAACACAAATATTCCTGAACCCACAACTGTTGCTTTATCTGGAATGGGATTAGCACTTCTATTAAGAAGAAAGAGGAAGGATAACCCCCTTTTTCCCCGCCTCCGGTCCGGACACCGGCACCTTCAACGGCTTTCACCTCAAAAGCAAATTCCTAGCAATGACCACAGCGGCACGATTGAGGCGCTGGCGGCCGAACCGTCCGGCACCACCTTCCGGATTGAACTGCCATGCCTGCGATCCTGATCGTCGACGACGAGGCCGGCGTCCGGGCGTCGCTCGGCGGCGTGCTGCGCGATGAAGGTTACGCGGTTGACGCGGTCGAGAGCGGCGAGGCCTGCCTCGAACAGGTGCACCGCCGAACCTACGACGTGATCCTGCTCGACATCTGGCTGCCCGGCATGGATGGCCTCGTCGCGCTCGAGCAGATCGTCGCCCGTTCGCCGGATGTGCCGGTGATCATGATCTCCGGTCACGCCAACATCGAGTCGGCGGTGCGGGCCACGAAGCTGGGCGCGTTCGATTTCATCGAGAAACCGCTCTCACTCGAAAAGACGATGCTCGTCGTGCGTAACGCGCTGCGGCAGCGGCACCTCGAGGTCGAGAACCGGGTTTTGCGCGCACGTGTCGATCGCAGCTACGCCATCGTCGGCGAGAGCCGGGTGATGTTGCGGTTGCGCGAACAGATCGCGATGGCCGCGCCGACCAACGGCCGCGTCCTGATCTCGGGCGAGAACGGCACGGGCAAAGAACTGGTGGCGCGGCACGTGCACCTGCTGAGCCAGCGGCGCGCCGGCCCGTTCGTCGAGGTGAACTCGGCCGCCCTGCCGGAGGACCTGATCGAGTCCGAGTTGTTCGGGCACGTGAAGGGGGCGTTCACGGGCGCCGTGGGCGATCGCCGTGGCAAGTTCGATCAGGCGTCCGGCGGCACGCTGTTCCTCGACGAGGTCGGCGACATGAGCCTGAAGATGCAGGCCAAGGTGCTGCGCGCCCTCCAGGAACA
>CAZKQK010000216.1:0-6093 GCA_964554865.1 uncultured Luteolibacter sp.
GGAGCCGCCACCCGCGCCGCAACCGCCTCCGGAGAATCCCGCGCCCGCCGGAAAATGCGTGTGGATCACGATGCAAAAGGCCACTGAGCAGGGTCCCTACATTAGGGAGAGTGGATAGATTGTGGCATAAAAGACTGGTACACCGCATCTGGCAGTGTCAGGCTTGCTGAATGCCAAGAAATCCGAACAAAACCGACTACTCCCAAGGCTTCCCGGAAGGCTTGGAGGCCTTTTGCTCCATCGGCGATCCCCGCACCGGCGGTCGCACCCTCCACCACTTCGGCGAAATCCTCTTCATGGCTTTCGCGGCGATCCTGTGCGGCGTCCGCTCCTACGAATTGATGGAGGAATTCTGCGAATTGAGCGAAGACTGGCTGCGCAAGTGGCTCAAACTTCCCAACGGCATCCCCTGCGCCAACACCTTTTCGCGTGTTTTCCAAGCCATCGAGCCCGCCGCCTTCACCGGCTGCATCGCCGCCCATCTGCGGCAGCTCGGCTTTGATGTCACGAGTGTCGGGCAGATCGCCATCGACGGCAAAGCCCTGCGCGGCAGCCGCAGCGGGGAACTCTCCCATGTCCACGCCGTGAGCGCCTGGGCCTGCGAAGCGGGCATTTGACGGCTTCGCCGCCCTGCGGGCACGTCACGTTCGCTCCTGTCCATCTCCGCTTCGCTCCGATTCCCTGGCGCAGACTTTCGTCGGTGACAAAACCAACGAAATCACCGCCATGCCCGAACTGCTGGCCATGCTCAACCTCAAGGGTGCGGTTGTTACCATCGACGCCATGGGCACCCAACGCGCCATCGCCAAGGACATCGTGGACCGGGGCGGCGACTACATCCTCGCCGTCAAAGGCAACCAAGGCCGCCTCCACGACGAACTGCGCGACCAGTTCGACTTCGCCGTGCGCCAGATCGGCGCGACGAAGCTCGATCCCGCCCGCTGGAGCGTGGCCCGCACCCATGAGAGCGGCCACGACCGCACCGAGACGAGAAGCATCGTCGTCTGCCACGACCTCGGCTGGATGGACGCCCGGATTCGCGCGGAGTGGAAAAACCCTGGCTGCGTCGTCATGGTCCACCGTCATACCCTGCCCGGGGCCGGCAAGACCCGCAGCGAGACCAACTACCACATCAGCAGCCTCAAAGGCACCCGGGCAAAGGAGATGCCCGGCTACATCCGCGGCCACTGGGGGATCGAGAACCGCTGCCACTGGGTGCTCGACGCGATCTACCGCGAGGACCACAACCAGACGCGTGATCGCAACGCCGCGGCCAATCTCTCGACCCTGCGGCGGATGGCGCTCAACGCCCACAACCAGATGCCCTTCGGAGGCAAGAAGCACAAGAGCCTGCCGAAGCGCGAACTTCGCGCCGCCCGCGACGATGCCTACCTCGAACAGCTCCTCTCCCTAATGTAGGGACCCTGACCACCACACGCCCAAGGCCATACCGGTCAGCTCAGCCACGCGTGGTTGGAAAAAGCGACGCATCGGGAGTTGCGGGCGTCATGCTCGCGGCTGACGGAGCGGCCGACTGCCGGACAGCCTGGTGGCCTCCGCTTCACGCGCCAGCGAAACGACGCCCGGACGCTGGAAGATGCTCTATTTCGAAGCATCAATCTTGAACCAGCCGAGGTCTGTATCAACGTCATCAGGCAGATCCATGAGCCGAAGGTGGATATGCCCGTCACTCATTACACGCGCGGCGTTGACCAAGGGGTGAGTAACGGTATCGGGCATGACCACCTCGGAAAGCCGCTCCGTGAGCAGATCAAAAGTATAAAATTTAGTCTGTGCGACGTTGTCGTCATTGCGGCAATTTTCATGTGGTCCTTCATGAAAAATCTTCTCAACGCCAGATATGCCAAAGAGCAGGTCGGGGCCAATCCAATGCCAGTCGAAGGGAAATAAATTGGAACCTGGCGGTTTGAACGGAGGGGTTATTTTCTGATTTTTTGACGGTTCTAAAATGAGACTTTTGCCGTCCCCTCCCCTGACCAGCGCTTTTTTCTTATCGGGACTAACAACTGCTCCAAAAATTCCAATCTCTGCGCTTGATTTCAAAAGCACGTTTCCTTGCCGATCAATTACGCGACCAGTTCCTGCTCCTCCTCTGAACTCGAACGGAGGATTCTCCCTCTCGCGATTCAACGCAAAAGGGTCGATTTTGTAATCAACCGCTGTCATCGTCACTCGAGGAAGTGAGCCGGAAGCTGCCGGGCCGGAGACCGTGGAGGCATCCGTGGGCTTGGGTTGCGGCTCCTCCTTCAAGGTTCTTCCGCTCGCCGTTTCCGATTCGGTGAGCGGAGCTGTTTTATCCGGGATACAGAGCAGGATGGCCGCCACAAGAACCACAAGGATCAGGGCAATGAGCAGGAGACGTTTCATGGTTAAGGTTGGGGTTGGTGGTTCCGAAGGTCGTGGAGAATTCCGTCCCGCATCGCGTTCGCGACAGCCGTTTTCACGGCAGCCGCATTCGGCCCGGTATTCAGGAGTATGTCCACAAGATCATCGTCGGGAGTCGCAGTGTGCGCTCCGTAGTCGATGAACTCCACCTCGATGTAGGCTGTTCGGACCGGACAATAAGCCGCCGTGTTGCCATTGAACTGATCATCGGCCACATCGGTATTAGTGGCCACTCGGGCCCGATGATTCGCGCCGGCATCAAAAGGAGTCATTGCCGCAACCATACGGGCAATGATGCCTTCGGACAAAATCGTATCCTGCTGCGGAAACACGTTGCGAGTTGTCCTATACACTTCCAGCGTTCCACGTGCAGTGTGTGAACGATCAGGTGGTATGCCGTCCGTATCGATAAAGGCATTGAAGTGAATGATGTGTATGATATCCGCTCCGTTGTCTCTGGCTACTGCAGCTCGAAGTGCTCCTGTAATGTTCTCATCAATCTCCCTAGTCATGAAAATCCGGAGATTCAAACGATCCGTGTCTCGAATGGCCCGCAGGGAATCGCGCAGCGCCAAACCGTAGTCGAGAGCCATGGCTTTCTCCCGAACGCCTGAGGGACTCGTCGCATTGTTCCAGCTTGAACCTGATACGCTGGAAGTGCCGCCGTGTCCCGGATCGATCACCACCACACCGGGAACCTCCATGTCGATCAGATCGATGGGCGTGTCCACACCCTCGATTTGAATCCGTATCCGCACCTGATTGAATCCAACCGGGGGAACATTGACGCGAACGGCCGTGAACCCGTCATCGGCCACCGTGGTCCGCCCGGACTCCTGGGACAGGCGGGTGAAGCCGTTGGTCCCATAAGTGGCGGAGGTTTCAAACCGATCCGGGTGGGTGGTGCTGTGAGTCCACTGGCCGCGAATGGTGGCGGGCGTTGCATCGGGCACCGCATCGAGCGTCCAAGTGACGGTCTTGCCTTTCAGCGCCTCACCGATTCTCACTTTCAGTTCCCGGTGCGCGATCCGGTCATCCACTGGATTCAGTTCAACGAATGGCGTGAGTGGTCTGCCGGTAGATGGGTGTTCGGAACCATTAATGTCGTTGCCCTCCTCGTCCTTCGCCTTGGGGGACAACTCGACTACCTCCACCGGCAGGAGGGCGACGTTGTTCGCTTCCTCAGAGTTGGCGCCGGCCGGCATCTCCGCTTCGACGGTCGCCCAGTCCGAGAACATTCCCCCTTTGGCGATCTCCAATTCAACAGACTCAATGTTTTGAATTTTGTCCGGGTCGATGGCATTTGACGGGTTTCCGGTGTATTCGATTTTCAGCCAGCTCGCCGCGGCGCCTTCCTTGAGCGGCTTGCGGGAGGCGAGGCGCACGCGGTTGACCTTCTTGCTGCCGATCACTCCGGTGGAGTAATCGGTCGGTTCGTAGGTGAGGAAATGCGAACACGCGTGGGGGGCCATGGCGGCGATGTGTTCGGCTTCGATGGTGAATGGGTGGCGGCTGAACATTGGTTTTTTTCCGCCGCCGGGCAGGGGCCAAATCTCCACGGGGGCCCAGGAGAGGCCTTCGAGACGGCTGAGGGGTGACGGGCTTTCGAACATGCCGTAAAATGCGGAGAAGCAGTTTCATGGGTTTTGTTTTCGTTTGAAAATGACATAGATTCCACAACCCGTCACAAAAAGCAGCGAGCCGATCAGGGCGAGCAGCCAGCCGGAAGCCCACCCCACCGATTCATTTGATTCCGAAGCCTCTATTTCATTGCCTCCGGTGCTTGATGATTGCGAGGATGCTCGTTTTTTCGATGGATCCTCGATCCTTCTCTTAATCACTCCGGACGTTTTCTCCGCTTCGAGCGCGAGTTCTTTTCTTCCGGCATGTCTGAGTGTTTCCAGCAATTTAGCCAATTCCTTCAGATGCTCTTTTCCTCCGGCAGAACCAAGAACCTGGAAAAATCGGTCATAATATAAATCACCAGTCATACTTCCCTCGGGGTGATTGATGTTTTTTGCCATTTCAATTAATTCTTCATTATCGGAGGCGATCCATTCGCTGACAAGGTGCTCGTATGTGACGCCATCAATCATTCTTGAAAAACCGCTCTCAGGACGGTTGATATTTTCCAACAAAAAGAGCAAAATGTCCGGTTGTTTGGAATCGATTGCCGAAAAAAACCTTCCTTGAAATGACCTTTCCGCGGATTCGTATTCGGGATTCCCCGGTTTCAGGAGCCGTGTTGCCTCAGCAAGTCTGGATAATTGCCGACATACGGATCGGACAATTCTCGGATCATCCGATGTATCCCGCGCTTTGAGAATGGTGAAAACATGAACGGATTTCGGATCATCCGAATCCAGCATTTTCGTCAATACGCCTTCCCAGTCTCTTGAATCTTCGGCAAGTTGACGCTTTTGTTCCGCAGCGCGCTCCGGGTAGAAAGCATCGAAAATACCTTCGTCACTGACATTCGATAGATACGAATGAACTTCGGATTCAAATTCTTCGGAAGCAGCCGCCATTCGTGACAAGCAAACCAAAAGGAACAGAATTGCTGAGAATATAGAATCCATTTTCATGCTTCTTCAAGCAAGTCAGATATAATTTCGTCAACTTGAGATTCGTAGAATCTTTTCGATTCCGTGATTCCATTTACGACGGATGTGCCTCCTCCTCGCATAAGATTGTGATTTATTTTATATTGCTGTGAGTTGACTTCATATTCGGAACCAAAGTGACCCGCATCAGTCAAAATGTGACCGATCTCATGCGCAAAAGTAAAGATGGCATTTTGATTATCGATTGCAAATCCGGAAAGAACGATCAAATCTTTGTAAGCAATATCTCGTTCGTCGAGACGATGGCGCATAATTGCTCGTCCTCTTGCCAAATCGACAAATCTGGGGACGACCAACACCGTTATGCCTTCGGTGCCTTTTTCATATTTTGCATGATCGAACAATGCTTTGAGATCGTCATTGACCAAGTTTTTCCCGTTGTTTCCCATTCCGGGTTCATGATTGACAGCAATTGGGTTAACTCCTTGTGGAAAACTGCAAGAGGTGATCGGAAACTCAATTTTGATTCCAAGCTGGGCATAGCGTTCTTCCGAAATTTTTCGATACTCCAGGAAGTTTAGACTGTATTGATTCGCATCACCCATAAAAATAATCTTTCCTTTAAGTTTCTTCTTCGCGGGAGCCGGAACTTTCAAATCGAGGGGATAATCCTCTCCATTCACCCGGATGCTTTCCACATGGACTTTCCCGCCAAGCTGGATTTTGTGCGTCCGGTCGTTTTTCTGGTCGTCGGCTCCCACGCCGTTGCCCGCGTAGTCGTCGTCCACATCGTCGGAAACAAGAAGCAGGGATTTGGTGATGAGGTAGCCGCCTTCCGGATTCAAGTCGATCTCCGTGGGGTCGTCGTTGTAGGCCACCACCGGGTTTTCCACGGTCGCCAGCTTGATGGAGACATCGCCGAGATTCCCAGCCCCGGCAAGCCGGACGTAAAACCGGTCCTCGTCCAGATTGATGTCGAGATCGCCGTTCTGCAACAGGGAGTTTTCCATTTTTGCGACTTTCAGTTCGTCCACGGGCTTCATGTCCTTGTTCACGATTTCCGCCGGTAGGAGGGCGACGTTGTTCGCCTCCTCGGAGTTGGCGCCGGGCGGCATCTCCGCTT
>CAZKQK010000217.1:0-5996 GCA_964554865.1 uncultured Luteolibacter sp.
TCGACATCCTCTCCATCGACTCGCTCGTCAACGCGCTCAAATCCTACGAAGGCACCCTCGTCTTCATCTCCCACGATGTGCACTTCATCCGCACCCTCGCCGAGACCACCTATCACATCACCCGCAACGAAAAGAACCCGGAAAACGGAGCCATCATCACCAAATACACCGGCGGCTACGACTACTTCCTCGAAAAATCCGGGCTCAGCGACGACCGCGGCGCGGTGACAGCGTGAGACCTCCTGTCAACGACGGGGATGCGCTCCGCTCCCGGGCGGAGTTCGCGCCGGACGGGAGGTTGATGGCCGGATTCCGGCAGATCATCGGAACCAATGGCTGTCGGCGGCCGCGCGACGCGGCTTGGGCAAACCGTTCCGCCATCGGCCGCATTCGCGTCCTCCGGCTGACCGGAGGCGGAGCGAGGCGTCAGCGGAAAAACCCGGCGAGCGCCTCGGCCACGGCGGCGTTGACGCGGGAGGCGCGGGTGGCCGGGGAGGCTTTTGCGACCACGTCGTTTTTGGAGAACCCCCGATAGACGAGCTTGTTGGTGCGGCTGTCGATCACATCAATGACGATGCCGGCCTGGCGGAAGTGGTCCGGGCGCTCGTTTTTCAGCACGCCGCGGGTGTGGGCGAGCGAGGCGATCTCGCCGGCATCGCGGCCGTAGCCGAAGTAGTCGCGGTAGTCGGCGGTCATGCCAGGCTCCTGATAGACGACGAGGTATGCCACCACGAGATCGGAGTCCGCCTTGCCATAAGACATGCCTTTGGCTCCGAATTGGCCGGAGATGGATTTCTGGATCATGCCATGCACCTGCCGCTCGATGGCGGTGGACGGGGCGGGCAGGTTGGGATCTCGCTGGATGAGGCGGGCGGAGGCGTAGCCCTTGCTGGTGCCCTGCGGCATGTCCACACCGGGTGAACAGGAGCCGAGCACGGCTGCGGCGGCAAGCATGAGGACGGGGATGGCGATGTGTTTCATGTGGTATGGGTATGTTGGTTGGAAAGGACGGTGTCAACGGTCTGGTCGGGCTCGATGGGGCCATGATGGCGCTCGAACCCCCCGCGGCGCAGGGTGGCGCGGACACCGCTGTGGGCCTCGGCAAGGCGGAGGGCGATGCCGCGTTCATGAAGCGTTTCGCGGATATCCTCCAACAACTCGACACCCGCGAGATCGATGTGGGGCACGGTACCGAGGAAGAACACTGCGGTTTTTATCTCCGGCCCGCGCCGGCCGAGAAGCTCGAAGAAGCGTTCGCGGACGTGATCGACGTTGAAATAGAGCAGCGAGCCGTCGCAGCGGAAAACAAAGGCTCCGGGAACGAGCTGGTTCTCCGGGTGGCGGATCGCGTCGGCGAAGTAGCCGGAACCGGCCACGCGGCCGAGTTCGGTGGTGTTCGGAGACATGGCGCGCCGCAGCAGCAGCAGGAGCGAGAGAATGACCCCGATCAGCACGCCCATGAGCAGCCCGGATCCGAGCACGCCCAACAGCGCGGCGATGGCCACGGCGAACTCGCCCTTGCTGAAGCGCCAGATCCGTTTCAACGCGTCGAGCTTGAACAAGCCTGTCACCGCCGCGAGCACAATGGCGGCGAGCACCGGCTGCGGCAGGAAGCGCAGCAGTCCGGAAAGATAAAGCGTGACGAGCAGGATGATCAGCGCGGCGATGAACCCGGACAGCGGTGTCTTCGCGCCGCTGGACTCGTTGACGAGCGATTGCGACATGCCGCCGCTGGTGGGGAAACCCTGGCCGAGTCCCGCGGCGAGGTTCGCTCCGGCAAGCGCGAGGAATTCCTGATCGCTGTCCAGCCGGTAGCCGTGCTTGCGGGCGAACATGCGGCCGATGGCGGCGGTTTCCACCGCACCTAACAGGAATGCGGCCATGGCCACGGGCAGCAGTTGGTTGATGTCGCTCCAGTGAAGCCCCTGCAGGCCGAAATCCGGCAGGCCCTGCGGCACATGGCCGAGCGTCTTCACGCCGTGCGCCTCCAGGCCGCCGTACGCTCCCAGCAGCAGCCCGCCGGTCACCGCCACCAGGGCGGCGGGCACGCGGGGCGCGAAACGTTTCCCTGGCAGAAGCACCGCCAGCGCCACCCCACCCAGCGCGAGCGATGCGGAGTTGGTCTCCCCCGCATGATGGATGAACGCGCCCAGGCGTTCCCAGAAATCGCCATGGGAACCATGGAAACCGCATAATTTGGGCAGTTGGGAAATGGCGAGGTGAAGCGCGACGCCGCACTTGAAACCGGTGAGCACGGACTCGGAGATGAAGTTGATGATGGCGCCCGCGCGGAACAGGCGGGCGATGAGCGCGAGCGCGGCCACCATCAGCGCCGTGGTCGCGGCCAATGAGGCGTGCCGGGCCGGATCGCCATCGGATAGCGGCGCGATGGACACCCCCACCAGCAGCGAGATGGCGGAGGTAACGGTCACGCTGGTTTGCTTCGAGCTGGTGAAAATCCAGAAAACCAGCCCGGAAAACAGGCAGGCGTAGAGTCCGGCGGATGGCGGCAGTCCGGCGAGTGACGCGTCACCGATGCCCGCGGGAATGAGATAGGCGGCGAGCGTGAGACCGGCGATCAGGTCCGCACGAAACCACGCTCCCCGGTAGTCCCGCAGCCAGGCGATGGCCGGAACCGCGCCTGTCAGATTGTTCCGGACGAATGATATCATGGTTTTTTCAGGTTGCGACGGCCCTTTCGCTCAGCGCTTGGCCGTATCGAGATGCAGATGAAGCAGGCGGCGGACTTCGCCGATGGTCTCCGGCATTTCACACGCGCCGTGCGGACCCGGGACGATCTTCTCGGACCTGGCCGACTTGAGATGGGAACTCCAGTATTCCACCACGCCGTCGGAACTGTTTGGCGTGTCGCCCTTGCCGCGATCGCCAATGATCGAGTGGTGCGGAGCCCCGATGGGCCGGACGCCGAGCACCTTGAAGGACGGATTGCGCGGCGAGAGGCCGTCGATGCTCGTCGGGCTGCGGGCCGGATCGCCGGTGATGATGGAGATCGAGCCGCCCAGCGT
The DNA here is from genome assembly GCA_964554865.1 of uncultured Luteolibacter sp. Taxonomy (GTDB): domain Bacteria; phylum Verrucomicrobiota; class Verrucomicrobiia; order Verrucomicrobiales; family Akkermansiaceae; genus Luteolibacter. The sequence goes on from CAZKQK010000217.1 coordinate 3,027, forward strand.
GGCGGTGGCGGTGGTGGCGATGTCCAACGGCAGGGCAATCAGCCGGATGGCGAGTCCGCCGAGCGTGCCGACGGCCATCCTGCTTCCGCGGTGCGGGGTGCAGATGAAAATCGCGCGGCCGATGTCCGGATTCGACTGATAGACGGTGCAGCGGTGGATGAGATCGCCGGGTTTGACGTTTCTGAAAAACGCGGCGGCCTTGTCCTTGCCGATGACATCCCAGTCGTCGCGCTCCAGAGAAGTGAGCTGCATGCGGGTGAGCAGTCCGCCCATGCTGTGGCCGACCATGACCATGTCCTTCGCATCCGGGTGGATTTCCCTGAAGCGCCGCAGTTCCTCGCGCAGGCGGAGTGCCGAGTAGGCCGGCGGGTTTCCGGTGGGATAGGCAAAAACCAGGCATTGGTAACGGCGGCGCAGCGCGGGGTCGGTCTCGATTTCATTGATCACATTGCGCCACATGCGCGGCGTGGAGATCAGGCCGTGGACGAATACAAGCGGGATGCGGTCCGGATCGTAGGGTTGGAGCTGATAGAGTCCGGTGATACCCATGTGCTCGTCGGCACGGATCGCGCCCATCAATCCCTGCCACAGCTCGGAGGGATGGGGATAATAGGCGAGCGGCGCGGAAAAATCGGCCTCCAGCGGAAGGTTTCCGCCGAGAACGCCCGCCTTGGTGGCCACCGTGGGATCGATCAGCGAGAGGGTCACCTCACGCCCCTTGAAATCCAACACCGCGGTCACGGGCGCGGTGACGCCCACCCTGGGCGAGAACGGCTCCAACGGAGTGGTCTTGCGCACGCCGACCAAGGCTCCGCCGACACCATCGCGGCGGTGGCGGTTTTTCACCGAATCCATCTCCACGGCATCAGCCGGGGTGAACGAGGTGAACCAGGCCGGATCGTGGCGGCCGTCGCGCAAGGGCTTGGCAAAGCGCAGGCGGTAGCCGGTATCGCCGTGACGGAGCGAGATCGGCCTGTTCCAAAGGGAGCCGCCGCTTTCGGAGCGCAGCAGCACGGTGAGATCGGCGGCAGCCTTGTTGTAAGCGGTCCGCGCCTCGCCGTAGGGATCGTTGCCAAGCGATCCCGCGGCCACCCTGGCCGCATCGAGATAGAGGGTGGCGCGTTGCTCGGTGGTGAGCTTGGCGGACTGCGCCAGCTTCAGCCGCGCCCCCGCAAGGCGTCCCGGCGAGTGGGATGGAGCGCAAGCGGCGGCGAGCAGCATCGCCAGCACTGAGACCGTGGAAGTGCGGAGGTTCATGGTGTTTTGATCGACGCAGGCGCGCACCCGCGAATGGAGGACGAATCAATCAGAAATGCCTTGCGGAATGAAACAGCAAAAGCGGAGCGATGCCGGTTTGCGATCAGAGGCTCCAGTTTGGCGCGGTTCGAATCGGGCCGTCCATAGCCCTTTGGGGCAATGGACAGAAGCCGGCGTTCGATCCAGAATCCCTCTCACAGGGCGTTGCGAAACCAAACCGACAGATCCCCATGAAAAAACCGCTCCACATCATCACCGGATGCGTCGCATTCGCCACCGCCTCCTGCCACACGGCGGAAACCGCCGCCACTGGAACGGCCACCACCGTCGGCCATGCCGCACAGGGTCTCGGCCGGACCGCGCGCACGGCGGGCACCGGAGTCGCCAAAACCGTGGGCGAGACCGCCGCCACCGCCGGCGAAGGCATCGCCGAAAGGGATTTGGGGAAATCCACCGCAGGCACCGTGATGACCGCCGGCCGGGGAGTTGGCAAAACCGCCGTGGACTCCGGGCGCAGCCATCTGAAGACCACCAGTGGAGCGCTCAAGGACACCGGAAAAACCGTGCGGGACACAGCGGAAACCGCGGAAAAAGATTAATCCCAACACTACGCGACAAGATTCAATAAAATTCAATAAATGGCGACCAAGGGTGTAAGTCGTTGGTTGTGAAAGACAAGCAATACGCCCCCAAGCCGCCAACGCCACTCTGGAAAGCCTTTGTGAACTCTTCAAACCCCATCTGAAGCTCCCGAAAGCCCGGCTCACCTGCTTTCCGATGCTGGTGCTTGCCGTCATCGGCCAGCGCGCCGTTTCGCTCGTCCGGCTCGCCCGCCACTCTCACACCACCGCGAAAGCCGAATCGGTTTACCGGCGGTTCCGGCGTTTTTTCGCCTCCTGCGCGCTTCCGGCCCGGCGCGTCGGCGCGCTGGTACTCGCCATGGCCCCGCAGCCCGCCGCCGGTTGGGTGCTGGCCATGGACCGCACCAACTTGGAAGTTCGGCAAAACCCACATCAACATCCGGTTCCGGCGAGGTTGGTGACGTACTTGGATACGAGGGTGGAGGCGGTGCCCTGGAGGGCCGGGGAAAGGGAGACGGCCACGGCTTCCGGGTAGCGGTGGGTCTCGGTGGTGACGCCCCGAGGCGGTTGGTCTTGATGCGGCGCTGGAGGTGATCGTAGGCATGGTGGGTGGGGGTACAGACAGTTACTCCCGTTCAGGATGTTCGAAAAGGGGAGACAGCTTGCCGATCCGTTCGGCAACGTCCGCCGAGAGGCAAAGCAGCACATAATCGGCCTTCGTTTCGTATAGGAGGCGGTCGTTGAGGCGCTCTTTGAAGAACGACTGGAAATACTGTACCAGCACTTGAAGCCCCATCTCGGTCGCAAACGGATCAAAGTACCACTCCACCGGCTCTCCATTCGCGGTGAAGCGGATGTGCTTGGGTGCCGCCCCCATCGGATCATCCTCTTGGTAATACTCATACTCGATGTTTTCTATCCGGCATTCCTCACCGCACAGCCGCCGGAAATCCTCCATCATTTCGTCTTCATTCGGATAATCACGGCTGTAATACAACGTGTGGGGCGAGAAAATCACGCCATCGCCGTTCCGCTCGTGCAGCTTCCAGAAAACGCTGACATAGGGTTCGGCCCGATAGTAAGGCAGTGCAAAACAATAAACTACCGAATTTGCTACCTTTGCGGATGAATC
>CAZKQK010000218.1:0-5863 GCA_964554865.1 uncultured Luteolibacter sp.
TGTGAGCTTTCGCGTTGCCATCGTAAACCAGCAACGGAACGACATTCACAGTCTCGCTGAACTTTCCGCCAGTGGCGCCAACCTTGCCAAGTGAGTTGGCTACCGAGTCTGCGGCGTTAGAGAAGATTTCGTAGCGGTCTGCTGGGACGTTAAGAATGGTTTGGTTGTAACGCGGTCCGCGAATGAAACGGTAATCCGAATAGCCGCCTACAAGCCCCTGAAACGTGTAGTGATAATTAAAGCCAGGCTTCAAATCTTGATTGAGGGGCCACCGCGTCCCATTGAGTGCGTAGTCATCAAAGTTATAGTGGTTGATGTAGGTAACATTCGTCGGCAGGTATTGCGCGTCCATGTAGCTGAGGCGGCCATCTATCTCCCACTGCGGCGGCCAGTCGGAGGCTCCCTGCTGCCAGTAATAGCCGTAAATATTGGGCATTTCCAATTGATACGCGGGCTTTCTTGCAGGAGTGGTTTTGTCATAGACATGAGATGAGATAGCTGCCTGTGCGGCAATATAACTGTGAACAGGTGCACCGGAGTGTCCGAACTGTCTCAATGCCTCGCCACAAACGATGTTGCCCATGCTGTGAGCGTAGAGGCGTATCTTATTGGATCCGAAGACTGACGCGCGATTCTCAATGAGAGCCTTGAGACGTGAGGCTGAGTTCCACGCGCGTAGCTCGCTGGCATTGAAATGATCCGGGTCTTGGGTGAGGTCCGAAAAGGAGCCTTCGAAGCCATGGAACGTCGGCCAACGAAACATACCCAATCTACCCTTATACCCTTGGTGCCACGTCCGCTTGAACATCGTGCTTCCGAAAGTCTCTTTTTCCCAAGGCGGCATATTCCAACCATGGACGAGCATGATGTAATCTTTTTCTTCTGGTTTTTCAGGGGCAGGAAGATCTTGTCCCGTCGTTTGTGAGGCTGAAGCCGCAGGCCACTTCGTATAATCTACGCCAGGATCAACCACGTCCCCCACACTCCAAGTTTCATACATGTCTTCGGCTTTCCTGAGGACTATGTAGACAGTTGGCAAATCACAAACTTTCTCACCATTTTTCCAAATTTCGAATATCAATTCCGCATCGCCCTCTTTCGCGCCTTCAAACAGGAGATGAACAACCTTATCAGATGGTAATGTCTCCCACGCACGGCGTGGAATTTCTACGCTTTCAAATCCAACAACGCGGCAGAGTTCTCTTTGGTAGCCACTTAGTAATTGACTTGATCCGATAGCTTCGTCCATAAGATACTGCCGCCCGCCATCGGTTTCTACAGGTTGAAAAAAGGTGATCTCCGGAGCGCTATCCTCAGACTCGATTCTTACCTTTAACGCGACCGTAGGGTTACTGGCAGGAAAGACCTGACTGATTCCAGAGAAATCAATCCAGAGTCGTGTTAGATCTTCCAGGTCGCGACTAAATATCACATCTGGTATATCGCAATCGCTTAGAGAAGTCTCCAAATCGTCCTCCTCGAGGTCGCCGTCGTCAACGCCATGTAACATATCCAGGTCATCATTAACCCAGAAACGATATGGCTTTTGGGAAGTCGTCTTGTCTTTTCCGTCGAATGTGATTTCTCCATCGCGGTTCGCATCCACCGCTACCTCCACCGGCAGGAGGTTTTCTCCCCTGCTCGGCGTGAAGTCGCCTGCGCGTGCGCGAGTTCTCCGCGCCGGTGGCGCTGGGCGCGGGCGGCGGCGGATGAGCGGCGGTTGCGGGGCTTGGACCACGGGGCGGAGCGTATCTTGGCGGGGGCTGGACGGCTAGGAAGAAGAGGATTCCGGGGGATTGTTTTTCGGTGGGGTTTTCCGGGGTTTGGCTTTCTTCCGGGCGGCACGGGGTTTCTTTTGTTTGCGGGGACGCCAGTTGGTGAACTCGAAGGCGGGGGCGTCGGTTGCGGCGCGGCGTTCGCTGGGGGCGGTCTTGGCGTGGATGGCTTTGAGGTCGTCTTTGACGATGTGAGTGTAGATCTGGGTGGTTTTGATGCTGCTGTGACCGAGCATTTCCTGGACGTGCCGGATGCTGGCCCGGAGGTGGCCGCGCGAGCCGCCGATGTGGCCGACACGAACGACGTTCCCGAAGCGCAATTCCCAGAGCATCGCGACGGGATTCTTGGGGGCCGGAGGCATGGTGTGAGGCACGAAACACGATGCCGCAGGCCGGGGCGCGGAGCTTCTTTGCGGCGGGAGGCGGGCGGTGGGCGGCGGGCCGGGAGGCGGTGAAGCGGAGCGGAACCGGGGGGGCGGGTTCCGCCTCCCGGCTGGCCGTGCGGCATGGGGTGGCCGGAGGATGCGAGTGATAGCGAGCCTGACATGCGGCTGGCGCGGGAGCCGCACGGGCCGGAGGGCACTTGTGACTGCGACGGGTAATGCTGCCGAGGTATTCCCCGAGGGAACATCCGAGGAAGGAGGGACCCGGCTTGCCGGGAGGATCCTGGACCGAGATGCAGCATTACCCCGCGCACGTCACATGTTCCCGAAGGACTAGCAGCTCACGTGATCAGCCGCCAGTGGGATGCCTCGCGGGGCGGAGCGACGATCTTTGGGGGAGTGTTATGAGTGCCCCAATAATGTTACCTTGGCCAAGGAACGTCTTTCGTAATGTAGGTTTTGAACCGAACCACCTCGTCAGTCACATTATAAGGATCAAGAGGCTTGAGCCATTCAATGCGTCCTTCCGAATTCCATAGATCAAGATAGTGCTTCAAGTATTCTAACCGACCGCCGCAAGCCCGGAGAAGATATTCAAGCGTTAAGACCGGTTCACCTGATTCCATCCAACGCTCAATCGAGGCAACAAAATGTAAGTAATGTAACTTTTCCGATTCCATAGGTCAAAAGGTTCCAAATGCTTTGAAAATCACAGGGACTTCTTCCGAATCCAGCAAGAGTTGAGGGCCACCGCCTAAGCCAAATTCCCCGAACTCACCGAAATCTCTGGTAAGAGGTTCAAGGAATTCAGCGGTATCATTTTCGCCTCTTGGAACTCGTATTTTATCCTTAACTGGAGCGATATCAAACTCGATCCGACCTAAATATTCTCCCGCAGGTCTTGGGAGTTGAAGGGCATCTTTTGCAGCTGCACCATTGGCATAACTACCTTCCAGCGTAAAGTATTGCCCCTCACGCGTAGGGTGTAGCGGTAACTTTCCGCCATTGGCTGCTATTTCATTTAATTCAAACTGGTTTACATAACGATATCCCTTAGCTTGGAGCGTGTGTAAATCGCGCACCCATAGCTTCGCCCCACCATTGACTGAGTATTCGGCGAGGCTTTTCCGTGTGATTTCACGTCCTGTAGCACTACTTTCCATCCGCAGCAAGGTAAAGAAATCTCCCGCCCGGTCATCCATAAGAATGTCACCGTCGAATTTTAACAACCTGTTATAAGCCTTTACCCAGCCTTTGGATGCCGGGGCAGTAGCCTTGTCACCCATGACCTCGAAGAACAGCGCGAACTTATACCAGAACTGACCTTCGCGTCCGGGCGTTAGGATGAGCTTCTTAATGTTCAATGCGGCGATGACATCATCGAGCACTTTGGAGTTCGAGAAGGCGGTTCTTTCAAAGGTCGCCCGTTTCATGCCGCGTTCGATCACCTCGGCGGCGGAGTCTTTCACGGCTAGAGAAAGCGGTGTCTCTGCTGCGATGATGAGGCCGCGCTCCACGGCAACCTTCATCTCGATGCTGATCGCAATGCTGGCAGCCCACTTCTTGACGAATTGAAGGCGGGCGACGACGGGAAGCACGCGGCGGGCGGCGAGTTGCGTTGCCATGGCCGCTCCGCCTTTGGTCATAACGGCTGCCACTTTCACCGTGCCGCCGGTTAGTATCCCCACTGCGACTTGCTCGGAGATATAGCCGAAGGTGTAGCCAAAAGTATAACTCGCCTGTCGGGTGACTTCGTTCAGATCTCCCCCGATCTTGTCCATGACGAGGAGGTTTTCGCTCCAGTGGGCCTTTTCCGCTCCTTCCATCATCCGGTCGGCGAAGTCGTTCACCCAATCGGAGAGTCCGGTTTTGATGCTGCCCCATGAGTCTTTGGTGAGCACCCAAACCTTATTGGTGGTGCCTTTGACACTGTTCCAGGTTTGCCAGCTGCGTTTCTTGAATCCTTCCCAAGTGGATAGGTCTGCTTGGACTTGCTCCATGGGTTTGAAGACCCATTCCTGACAAAGACGGTCGGCGGCTTTCTTGAGTTCCGCCGCGCGTTTGAGTGGATCGTCCTTCCATTTGGTGAGTTCATCCTCTGCTGCTTGAATGGCCCAACCACCGGCACCCAGTACGCCGCTCTTGATGAGTTGGATGAGCTTCCAGTCGTCGCTTACGCCTTCCTTGATTCCATCAAACAGGCCGAATGCAACGCTGCTTAAGCCTTCGACATTGTTTACGACGTTGAAAAACGGAATGAGGGCCGCGCGGGTGAGGTTGTGGATTCCACCACCAGCGCCATTCATGCTCATCCCGCCCATGGCGAGTGGAGGCGTGATGACTCCACCAGTGAAATCGAAGCTGGTGCCTTTTACCCACTCATCCACGTAGTCGATGACGGCGGCGAAATCCTCTGCAGCGGTTAGCGTGTGGCTGATTTCCCCAATGGATTCGGAATCGCCATTCAGATAGAGCTTGATTTGAACCTCGCCCGTGGAGTCGAAGCAGGTGTAGTAATTGATCTTTCGCGCATCAGCGGAATCTCTAACAAACCAGACTTTCTGAGTGTCGGCTTGGCCACCAGCAGCGTAGTCCGCATCTGCCATGACATCCTCGACCTTGTCATAAATTTTAGTGCTGCCACCGCCAAGGAGGTTGCCGTATTTCCCGAGGCTTCCGTCTGGACCCACGAACTCCATTTCGAGGCTGTCCCAGCCGCTAGGAATACTAAATGACCCGGCGAGATATTTGTCGCGGGAGATTACCTCCACCGGGAGGAGGGCGACGTTGTTCGCTTCCTCGGAGTTGGTGCCGGCCGGCATCTCCGCTTCGACGGTCGCCCAGTCCGAGAACATTCCCCCTTTGGCGATCTCCAATTCAACAGACTCAATGTTTTGGATCTTTTCCTGGTCGATGGCATTCGACGGGTTTCCGGTGTATTCGATTTTCAGCCAGCTCGCCGCGACGCCTTCCTTGAGCGGCTTGCGGGAGGCGAGGCGCACGCGGTTGACCTTCTTGCTGCCGATCACTCCGGTGGAGTAATCGGTCGGTTCGTAGGTGAGGAAATGCGAATACGCGTGGGGGGCCATGGCGGCGATGTATTCGGCTACGATGGTGAATGGGTGGCGGCTGAACATTGGCTTTTCTCCGCCGCCGGGAAGCCGCCAGACCTCCACGGGTGCCCAGGAGAGACCTTCGAGACGGCTTTGGAGCGAGGAGCTTTCGAACATTGAGCTGTCTCCGTCACGCGAGCTTTCCGTGAATCTGCGGCTCCATCCGGGGGTGGATGAGTAGCTGGTCCCCCGGTAGGGGAATTCCTCGTTTTGCGGGTCATGGGTTCCCCACACGCTCTCTTCCTTTCCCTGCCATTCGATCTGGAAGGGCGCGCCGGGATCGTCGTCCACGGTGTCTTGCATGATGGCGCGGATTTCGCCGATGGCGATTCCCTCGGATGTGTAACTCACCTCCGGGTCGAGGTTTGCCGCCGTGAGGTGGGCGTGTCTGGCTCCCCAATGGGCGGGATCGGGGAAGATTTCCAGCAGGCTCGCGCTCATGAATTTCTCCCAGTCGTCCGGCATGCCGTCGTTGTCAAGGTCGGCGGCGGAGAGGGGATCGGTGCCGAGCAGGATTTCATCATTGTCTGACACGTTGTCTCCGTCGGTGTCGCGTGCCATGGGGTCGGTGCCCAGCGCGATCTCTTCGCTG
>CAZKQK010000219.1:0-5835 GCA_964554865.1 uncultured Luteolibacter sp.
TCCACCACTGGATCATGCACAACGAGATCAACAGCGGCTTCTTCTGGACCACCGCAGGCAACAAGACCGACATCACTTATCTCGATCTCTACCAGAAGTCGATGCGCGTCGCCTGCCTGCTCGCCCGCCAGTACGACCCGCACGCCAAGCCCTTCATCTCCCTGGAACACTGCTGGACGCGCCGCCTGGACGTCCGCGCCTATGCCGCGAAGGACCTGCTGGAGCACCTCGCCGCCTTCAGCCGCAAGGAGGGCGACTTTCCCTGGGGCATCGCTTTCCACCCCTATCCGCAGGATATTTCCAATCCCCGCGCCTGGGAAGACCCCGATGCCACCTTCGACTTCGACACTCCCTACCTCACCTATAAAAACATCGAAGTTCTCGACGCCTGGGCCCGCCAGCCCCGTGTCGCCTATCGGGGCGAACCGCGGGAAATCCAGCTCAGCGAGCAAGGTGTCAACTCCCCCGACTATACCGGAAAGACCCTCGCCGAACAGGCCGCCGGGATGGCCTATGCCTGGAAAAAGATCGGGCCTCTCAAAACCATCACCGCCTTCCAATACCACCTCTGGGCCGACGATCACAGTGAAGGGGGACTGCGGCTGGGCTTGAGGAAATTCGGCGACGATCCCGAAGATCCGCACGGCATCAAGCCCATCTGGCATCTCTACAAAGCCATCGGCACCGATGCCGAGGAAGAAGCCTTCCGCTTCGCCAGGGAAATCATCGGCATGCGGGACTGGGGCGAAGTTTCCCACCGCGGGGAAATCCGCGGGCGCTGAAGAAGCGGGAACAGGCCGGGAAGCCCGTCAGGGAGTCTCGACGATCTGGATGCCGCTCGCGCCGGTCCAGCCGCCTTCCCGATCTCCTTCCCAATCCAAGGTAAAATCCCCGGCCGTGTTGCTGCGGAAGACCACGTGGTTTCCTTCCTCCGGAGATGCCGCGCCGGTGGAGGTGGATTCGGTGAATATACCGTCGTGCCATCCCAGCTTGTAGCTGCGCCCGCTCTTTGACTCCTTGCCGCCGGACCGGGTTGTCAGGGTCACCCTGCCGGTGCCGCTGTTGTCGTCGGCGTTCAGGTAGACGTGAACGTCGTAGCGTTCGTAGGGGACGCCGGTAACGGAAAGCGTGCCGCCAAGCTGGATGTAGCCTTTCTGGAGGGCGAGATTGCCGCCCTTGAATCCCCAATCCCGACCGGACTTGGAGCGCCAGGCGTTGTCGCCTTCCGGCACTTCCCATTTGGCCGACATGCCTTCGGCGGGGCGGCCCGTGGCGGCCATCAGTGTCCGCGATGTTCCATGCGGTCCCGGAAGGTTGTTCCAGTGGTTCTGGGAAACGCCCGGAGCGCCGGCGACATCTCCCGGCGCCAGTTCCGTGGATTCGTCGGCCGCGACGGAGAAGTTCAGCCCCACCGCTCTTGTCCTGATCTCCGGTTCGGAGCCCGGAGGCAGCATGGCGTAGTCCGGCACGGCCTCCCCGGCATAGACCCGGACGTAGTCCACGTACATATCCGAGCCGTTGCCATAGCGCTCCAGATCGACCGGCCAGCCGCTGATGCCGCCGATGGCATAGTTGACCAGGAAGCAATGGGGGAAGTCCCGAGACACGTCGTTGGTCGGATGGCGGAACACCTCGACGTCGTCGAGGTAATAGACGGTGTCGGCCAGGCCGATGGATACGGCGTAGGTGTGGAAGGTGGCGGACCAGTAGGATTTGCCTCCCAGTTCCATCATTCGCACGACGGTGTTCGGATGCGGCTTTTCACTGCCGTCCGGGTGTTTCTGGTTCCAGGGATGGGTCACGATGGAATAGCCCGGGTGGTTGGGATGGCCTTTGCCGTTTCCGCCATAGGCTTCGACGATGTCGAGTTCGTCTCCCCGGGCGCTCTGGTCAAGATGGGTGATGGTCCAGAAGGCCGGCCAGGTCCCGGGGGCCGATTGAGCGGTGAAGCGGCATTCCAGATAGGCGGGGGCTTTGGCCCACAAGCCCCTGCCGTCCATGTCGACAGAGGCGATCAGGCCGCTGCGGCCATTGGGCGAGGCGGCGTCCTTGCGGGCGGCGATTTTCAGCCAGGTGCCCGTTTGGGCGAAGGGTTTTCCCTCGCCGAGCATGTCGGAGAACTGCCAGCCGCTGAAATCGCCGAAGCGCGGCTTGTGGGCGCAGTAGCGGGCGCCGCGTCCGTCGTTGGAGATGGAAAGCGGGCCGTCGAAATCGTCGGCGAAGATCAGCTTCAGGCCGGCGGCCGCCGGAGGATCGTTCTTCGGGATGCCCTGATTCCATTTCACACCTCCGAGGTTGAAGAGTTGCAGCTCATGGATATCCTTCTTCCCCTCCCGGCTCTCGGCGAAAATGCGAACGTTGACCGGTCCGTTGGGAAAGCGGTCGGCGAGGAAGACGAAGGAGCCGTCGCCCGCGGCGTCGAGGGTGATGCCATTCGGAGTGAGGTTGGCATCGTGGCCCCATGGGCTGGGATTTTCATCGGTGGGTTGCCGCCAGCAGAGAGCCTTGGCCGCGGTCATGCCCCTGGCGTTGAACTTGACGGCGACATCCCCCTTGACCTCGGAACGGGGAACGGGCTCGGAAACCGTGATCGCTTGAACCCACTCCTCGCCGCCGCGGTCCTGTCCGTAGTTGAATTCGAGATAAGCCTGTCTTGTGGGTGCGGTGTCTTGTCCGGCCACGGTCCGGATAACCAGCGCCGCGAGAACCCGGGTGACATAGGGAAGCGCGTTCATGGGAAAGGCACCCCCGGGCGGATCGGGGGCAACTCCGCTACGGGCTGACCGAAGACGGTCTTTCCGCAGAGAACCGGAGTCACGGGATGCGATCCCGTCAGGGCGGGAATGCGATACGGTAGAATTTCTTCCCCTCTCCAGCGGGCGGGGCGGTCCAGGTTGCGGTGCTTTGGCCGGGCTGGCCGGTGACGGTGGCTTCGAGGGTGGACCAGTCCTGGAGGTCGGTGCTGCTGCGGATTTCGAAGACGATGGCTTCGGCGGACGGCCAGGAGAGGGTGAGTCCGTCGGCGGGATCGCCGGTGGCGGTGATGGCGAAACGGGAGGAGCCGTCGGCAGGGTCGAGGTTGAGGGCGAATTCGACGCGGTTCGGCGTGCCGTCGCCGTCATGGTCGCCATCGGGGGCTCCGGCGGGGGATTGTGGGTCGAGGTCGTGGCTTTCGGCCCAGAGGTCGTAGGGGCTGTGGGTGGAGAGCAGGGCGAGGTCGTTGCCGTTGCCGTCCAAGGTATCGACGACGGTGGTAGCGGAGCCGTTGAAGTTGCGGCGGACGATTTGTCCCGCGCCGGAGGGGCCGGTGTTCCAAGTGACGATAAAGGTGTCGCCGTGGAGGTCGATGGCATCCATCCCGGCGGGGATGCCGGCGGAGCTGCGGGTCGCGACGGGGACGGGGAAGGGACCGGCGGGGTTGAGGAGGAACAGGCCGGTCAGGCCGCCGGCGGAGCCGGTGATGAGCAGACCGTCTTGCTCCATGGCCAGGCCCTGCGGACCGATGAGGTTGTCGGCGACGGTCGCCTGATAGACCCCTGCGGCGGAGAAGCGGTAAACGGGGCGGGAGGGGGCGTTGAAGCCGCCGCGGGAGGAGATGTAGAGGGCATTGCCGTGCCATTCGAGGTCGCGGGCGTTGTGCAGGTCCCAGTTTGCACCGCTGCGGGCGATGAATCTCGCGAAGCCGGAGCCGTCGGGATTCAGGCGGAAGACGCCTTCGCCACCGGAGGGGCCGAAGGCGGTGGAGAAGTAGAGCCTGCCGTCCGGCCCGGCTTCGATGCCCTGCGGGTCGCTGTCGATCCAGCCGGCGGAGGCGGCGGGGCCGGTGTTTCTGACAGCGAGGGGGGCAATGGTTCCATCGGCCGGGTCGATGCGGAGGATGCGGCGCGGGGTTTCGAGGGTGGCGGCAAAGATCGCACCCTGATGCACGGCGATGCCCTGGACTCCGCCGGGGATGAGGCAGATGCGCCGGGCGAAGGTCCATGTGCCGCCTTCGACGGTGTATTCGTCGATGCCGGTGGAGGTGGCGATGGCGATGCGCTTGAGCGAGGCGGCGGTGAGCGGGGTGCTGGCGTTGCGGAGGGGGTTGGAGCCGGCGTGGTATTCGGCGAGGTTGTCGAAGCCGTCGCCGTCCGGGTCGGCGTGGTCGGCGGCGTTTCCTACGGGGAGTTCCGTACCGAAGTGGTGGTAGCGCCAGTTTTCGAGCGGGGTGCCGGTGGTGATGAAGAGGGCGGGGCGCAGGGAGGGGCTGGGGTGTTCGCGGGAGGCGTAGGTGGCGCGGTCGTCGTTGGTGTGGTCGGCGGCGGCGGAGACGAGCACGTCGAGTTTGCCATTGGAGGAGATTGCTTCGCGGACTTCGCGGGTGACGGCGATGGTCACGGGCTTCCCGGCGACCGCGTGCCAGGAGGCGAGCGGCGGGGTTGCCGCGGGCTGGTTGTTCCAGGTGAGGGTGCTTTCCTGCCAGTCGCCGCTTTTCAGGATGGAGAGGGCGTTTTCGACGCTGTCGTTGGTGGTGGAAAGCGGGATGAGGCGGATTTCGGCGTGGGTGACTTTGCCGATGATGGAGGAGAGGTCCCAGCGCAGCAGGGCGCGGCGCATGACGTCGTCGCGGAGATCGACGCCTTTGACATCGAGGCCGATTCCAGTGCCGCCGCTCTGCACCTGGTTGGCGTAGGGGTCGCCGCCTCGGACCATGCCGTCGGCTTCGGGGGAGAGGGAGACGATGGGACGGGAGGAAAGGGGGGCGACGCGGAGCTCGAGTTCGGACCAGTCCACGGCGACATTCGGGCCGGCGGCGAGGTGGAGTTTGCCGGAAGCGAGTTCGTGCAGGCGGCCGACGAGGTCGATGCGCAGGACGGTGGTGCCGGTGGTGGGGATGGAGGAGGCGTAGTCGGAAAGCGGGTGGGAGGTTGTGGTGCTGTTGAGATAGAGACGGGAAGAGGTCGCGTTGGCGGCGAGTCCGCGGACGGCGAGCCAGAGGGTGGCGCTGACGATTTCCTCCCCGCCGTCGAGGGCGAAGGTGTGGGTCCAGGGGCGGATGCGCCCGGCGGTGAGGTTGTCGAAGCCCGCAGTGGGGCCGAGGGTGGCGGCCTGCGCGGCCCAGGCGGCGTCCACGGGGGTGGTTTCGCCGGGGTCGGCGGTGAAGTGGTCATAGTCGCCGGCGAGGTATTCGCGCACTAGCAGGCCGGGGCGGATGACGAGGTCGTGGCGCTGGTTGGCGTGGAGGGAGGCGGGGAAGACTTTTCTGCCGGAAGTACCACTGTTGTCGTAGGTGCCGGCGGGGTTCGGGCCGACGTATTGGTTTCCGCTTTCGATGTTGCCGATACTGCCGACGAGCCAGTTGCGCGCGCCGGGCGGGTTGCGGACGATGAAGCCGTTCGCCCGCGAGTTCCAGATGGTGCAGTTGGCGCCCGCCCAGCCGTGGCCGCTGCCTTCGTTGCCGCGGTTCTGGATGTTGATCTTGTTTCCGGTGATAACGATGTTGTCGAAGAGAATGCCGTTTCCCCAGCGGTGGTGGGGGCCGGCGTCGTAGCGGGCGGCGGTGCCGGCGCCCGCTACGAAGGCGCTGGGGCCGGTGGTCAGGGAGCCGGTGACGAAGTGGTGGCGGTCGTCGTGGGTGGTGCAGTCGCGGAAGAGGCAGAGGGTGGAGTCGTCGAGGTTGAAGGCGTAGCGCCGCCCGCCGGAAACCTGGGAGACGGGGTTGCGGCTGGCGGCATCGAGCACGCTGATGCGGCGGCAGTGGCTGTTCACATTGACGCAACTGTAGCCGAAGTGGCGGGAGGCGACGCGGCGGGCCCAGCAGTCTTCGGCGCGCTGGAACTGGACGAAGTGCCAGGC
>CAZKQK010000220.1:0-5832 GCA_964554865.1 uncultured Luteolibacter sp.
TGGAATTGTATATCCCGTGCAAGGACCGGATCGCGGCCAGGTCCGCTGCGGATGGATGTCCGCCGGTGATATGGAAGGTGGCGGCGCTTCCGGTGGATTCGGGCGGCGGCGGAGGGGTGTATGGCCTGTCTTCGGCGGCGAGGAAGTCGGCCAAATTGTCAACAACGATGTTAGACCATCCGATGATGAGATGTCTCGCCACTCCGTCGCTTGCCAGGTAGCTGTTGATTCCACCGGCGATGAGTGCCATGTCCATATTGCTCCAGAGTTCGAGCGGTTCGCCCCGGCCCTCCGGGTAGAGTCGCATGAGGGTGCGTGGAGGGGAGTCTTGCGAACGATAAACGGTGGCGCCGATGAACAGGAAACGGGACCGGGGATGGCTGGCCCGGAATTCCTCCGCCTTTTGAAGAAAGGCTTCGGAGGCGGCTTCGGACGGGATGCCCGCGCGACAGTCCGGAACCGGAGGGATTGGCGGCGGTTTGATCTGTTGGAGGGTGACGGTGCGCCCGCCCTGCCGGTGGGTGGTGGTCCGGAGGATTTCGGAGGAGGAGGGTTGGAATCGCGGCTTTGGCGCGGAGGGCGGCGGCGGCGTGCCGTCGGGGATTTCACCGAGGATGCGGGCGTTGGTGACAGCGCCGGGATCGGGGGCATTGCCGGATGGCGCGTCCTGTGAAAGGGCGAACGCTGAGACGGCAATGAAGGTTAGTATGAGGGATGGTATTGGTTTCATGGAATGGAAGGCTGATGAAATCCTTCCTGGTGGACGGGGAGTTAACATAGTCGCTTACAGACGACCGCGATGGCCTTTGGCCAACTCCCCGAAGGCAGACGGCTTGGACATGCGCCACCGCCTCCCCGACCATTGTCGGTTTGGCGGCATCGTTGCGGTCAATGCCGACCGCTGTAAGCGAGGTTGTTAAGACCCCATCCACCGGAGTGGACGCCGGGATTCCAAGTCACGAGACCGGAGGCGACAAGCAAAAAATCAAATGGTTTTCAGGTTACGGCTTGACTCTGAGTTTGATTTGAAGGCCGCGGATGGCTGTGAGTCAACATTACGTTCCTTCGGGGTGTTTCCGGCCCGCGGCCTTGAGATCGGCGAACCAGGCCTTGAGGAGGGCTTCCTCGCCGGCACCGACCCAGCCGCGGCGGATGAGGGTTTGGTAGCAGGTTTCCATGAGGGAGGGGATGTCGCGGGATTGGCCGAAGTCGAGTTCCATGAGTGCGGCGCGCATCTCGTGGTTGTGCCGGTAGCCGGGGATTTCATCGAGGAAATCGCGATGCAGGCTGTGGTCGTTGCGTTCCTGCCAGACGGTGCATTCGTGGAACATGACCGGGTGGCCGAGGTGGTGGAGGATGCGCTGGGCGACGAAGCTGCGCCAGATGTCGGTCATGCGGAAACTGCAATGGGCGGGGAGATAGAGCAGCGGGAAGACCTCCCCGAAGAAGGTGGTGTTCTGGCTGTTGAAGGGGCACCAGGCGCCCGCGCCGAGCGCAACGGGCTCCACGCCGGAATCAAACCCGAAGGGCAGCGGGAAAAGCATGCGATAGACGGCGTCCACGTCCGGATTGGCATCGGCCAGTCCCTGCTGGAGCGGGCACTCCATTTCACGGGCGGCGGCGGGTTCCGGCGGGGTGGCGCGGGCGTGGTCCAGCGGCAGGCCGCGCGGATAGATGAAGGATGGCGCGAAGTAGGCATAGACGTTCACCCAGGAGTCCGTCTCCACCGGGCGGCAGGAAACGGTGCGCCGGCGGGGCAGCCAGAAACTGTCGCGCGGGAAGTTATCATCATCGGTCTCCACGATGACCTTCGCCCCGGCGGAGATGGCATCGAGGTAGGCGATGTTTTTGCGTGAGTAGGATCGGGTGGGGCAAAGCCGGCCGAGAGAGTGCGGGCCGGTCTGTTGGTCTTCGATGGAAAGGAAACGGCAGCCGTCGAGCCGGAAATCCGCCGGGCTTTTGGTGTCTCCGGTGACGACGAAGTCCCAGCCGTGTTTGATGGAGCCTTCCGCGAGCGAGCGCAGGACGGGATTGGGGGCGGAGATGCTGGTGACGACGAGGGCGGTGGACATTGGGAGATGGTGGATGGTGGATTTGAGATTTGAGATTTGAGATTTGAGCCCGAACTTCGAAGTTGCGAGGCCATCACAGTGGATTTTGACCACAGATTACCCGGACTTCGCAGATTGGGGAAATCATCGAACCGTTCTGAAAGTGAAATGCACAACCTCTTGAAAATCCGTGAAATCCGCGTAATCTGTGGTTCAATTTTTGTTTTCGGGTTGAGGTTTCCGATTTCAGAGTCTTGCCGAACGGCCGGTCAGGCGGAGGAGGGTGTAGTGGAAGAGGACGGCGAAGGAGTTGAGGATGGCGTTTTGGGAGACGCGGGGCGAGGGGGCGCGGTAGTGGATGGGGACCTCGATGGCCTTCTCGCGGCGGAGGAGGTAGCGGACCTCGGTCTGATAGAAGTGGGCTTTGGAGAGCAGCGGGTATTCGAGCAGGCGTTCCAGGATCTCGCGGCGGAAGGCCTGGTAGCCGGAAGTCATGTCATGGAAGCGGACGCCTAACAGGACATTGGCGAGAATGGAGCCGCCCTTGGACAGCAGGCGGCGGCGCCAGGCGGAATCGACCATCGAACCGCCGTTGATGTAGCGGCTGCCGAAGGCGCAGTCGTTGCCCTCGTGCAGCGCGCGGAGGAATCCGGGCAGGGCGCGCGGATCGTGGGAGAGGCCGCCGTCCATCTCGATGACGATCTCGTGGCCTTTGGCGAGCGCCTCGCGGAAGCCGCGCAGGTAGGCATCCACGACGTTGCGGTTTTCCGGCGCCCAGACGGTGTGGAAACGGCGGTCTTCCCCGGAGATTTCCTGGCAAAGTTCGAGAGTGCGGTCCTTGGACGCGTTATCGACGACGAAGTAAACCGTGCCGCCTTCGAGCCGGTCCATGGCGTCCCGAAGTTGGGCGAGGAAGGGTTTGAAGTCCTGTTCCTCGTTGGCCATCGGGATGGTGACGGCCCAGTTGTCCGGGTAGGGTCGCATGGTTGCTGGTCAGGGGGTGGGTTGATCGAGTTTTCCGAGCGCGGCCGTGAGCGCGTCATCGCCGGGGTGGATGCCGAGTCCGCGTTCGAGGGTGGCGCGGGCCTTGGTGGCATCGCCGGCGGTCTGATAGATTCCGGCGAGGCAGAGCATGGCGCGGATCTGGTAGCGGGTTTCGGTTTGGGACGACTTGAGCGCCTGGCGGCAGAGGTCGGCCGCCTCCTCATGGTTTTCCGGTTTGGTGGCGAGGGATTCGGCAAGTTCCACCCGCGAGGAGGACATGACGTTGGCCGGGATTTTCGGCAGCGTGAGCAGTTCGCGGAAGATGGCCTGCTCGGTGGCGGGTTCCTTGCGGTGGTTGGCGACCCGGGCCAGGGTGAGGCGGCCGAGGGCGTTCCATGGGGCGTCGGAGAGCGCTTCCTTGGCGAGGGTTTCCGCCTGATCGATGTAACCGGAGGCGAACAGCAGGCTGGAAGCGAAGCCCTTCGACTGGAACTGATAGGGGCGGGTGTCCGACATCAGCAGGGTAAGGCGGACCGGATCGCTCCACACGCCGGCCCAGTGGCGGAAGTAGGCTGCGCCAAGGGGCAGGCGGTAGGCGAGCAGCAGGATGAGGATGGCGGCGAGGGCGGGCACGCCGGAGTCGCGGCTGGCGCGGCGTTTCGCGAGTTCCCTGAAGAGCGCCTCGACCAGCGCGGCGAAGGCGAGTGCGAGACCTGCGGAGGGGATGGTCAGGTAGGCGTCGTTGATCGGGCCGTTGAAGGTGGGGATGAAGTTTCCGGATGGCAGACTGGCGACGATGAAGAAGAGAATGCCGTAGGAGGCCACGGGAAGTCGTTTCCAGGCGAAGGCGGCGGCACCTAACAGGAGTCCGAGCAGCAGCCAGGCGAATCCCAGCGCGGCGGGCGACGCGGATTTCATCCAGATATAGGTTCCGAGCGTCTCGATGGTCCCGAAGGGGAAAAGCCACATCAGGAAATGCCGCCACATGAACCAGGGAGCGGAGACAAACAGATGAAGGGGCTTGGTGTCCGGACCGAATCCGGAGTGGAACTCGCCGCCGCCGATGCCCTTGGCGGAGAACTGCGAGCGGACGATCAGGAAGGTCACGGCAACCACGGTGTAGAGTCCGTAGCGCGCGGCGGAGCGGACATTTACGGCGATGCGGCGCTGCTGGAGATCGCGAACGAACAAAAGGCCGGGGACGGCGATGAGCGATTCATAACACAGCAACGCGCCGGCGTAGGCGAGCAGCGCGGCGGCGAAGGAAAGCGGTGATGGTTTCATCCACGAGCGTTCGTGGAAATGGAAAACCAGTCCGGCGATGGCGAGGCCGATGCAGATGTTGGTGCAGCTCAGCCACAGGATGGATGAGACACAGGCGGGGCTGAGCGCCCAGAAGGCGGTGGCAAGCAGGGCGGACCGGCCGTGGCCGAGGCAGATGGTGGCGATGCGGTGGACGCCGATGGTGGCGAGCAGATGGGCGGCGAGGCCGATCCAGTGCCAGGCGGTGATATTGGATTCAAGCGGAGCGGCGGCGAGGAAGATCGCGTTTTTGACCGGGCGGAAAAAACGGAAGGCGTCCGGTTGGAAGATATCTTTCCAGCCATCGAGTTTCGACACGCGTTCCAACTGCGGGAGATCGTCCGAGAATGGCGGCGCGGTCATGCCGGGCCAGACGCAGATGACAAGGAGCGCCAGCAGGGCGGCCAGCGCGGGGTATTCCCACCAGGGTGATGCGGGTGCTTGCTCGGGGTGGCGGGTAGGTGTCTCTGCGGGCATGCGGCGGCGGGTGTTTCTGCTAGATCTTGCTGAAGCCGGTGAGGGTGGCGCGGACGTCGCCGATGAAGACGGCGGCGCGGAATTCGACGGGGATGCGGTCCGCATCATCGCTGAGCCAGAGGGTGGCGTCGCTTTTCATCTTCTTGTAAGGGACGAGGGCGAGCGTCTTGCGGTCGATCTTGCGCATGCCGACGCTGAGGCGGATGGTGTCGCGGCCCTGGTGTTTCTCGCGGCCGACGACGCGGACGTTGAGGAGATAAGGCGTATCGAAGGGATGGACGACGAGGCAGATGCGGTCTCCGGCGTCGAGCTTCCGGCTGCGGACGTGAAGCATCGCGGAGAAGATATCAAATGCCGGGGTGAAACGGAACACGCGGTCCTTGCGGGTTTCGGAGCCCTTCTTGTCGATGCGTGCGATCTCGGTGCTTTCCACGCGGTCGGCGAAGTGGCGAGTGGTGGTGGTGACGCTTTCCTTGCGGTCGGTTTCCTTTGCCTGGAAGAACCGGGGTTTGAAGGATGAGGGATCGATCTCCGACCAGAAGTTGTTCCGATAGGGAAAGAGCCTGGCGGCGGGGCCGAGGCTTTTGGCGGAGGAGCGGATGACGAGGGCTCCGGGTTTGGCGAGGCCCCTGGGGGCGAATTCCATGCGGAGCTTGCCGGAGTCCAGCATGCCTTTCCAGGTGACCTGATAGTCGAGAACGGAAGGCTTGAGCGGCGGGAATGTGCCGGGAGCGGGGCTGGTGAGGTTGGCTTTCCAGGCGGGTTCGGCCGCGACGGCCAGTCCGCAGGAGACGACGGCGGGAAGGATCAGGCGGGACATGCCGAATCGGACGCGGACCGGCATGGGGCTATTCATAGCTTGGCAGCATCACCGGTTCGGCGCGAGGGGGCAGGACGCCGGGTTCCGCATCGAAGCTGGTATCGATGCGGTCCTCGCTGACGGGCAGCGGACGGAATTGTTCCGAGTGGGTGTCCACGCGGAATTCGAGTTTCATGAGGTCGCGATTGGTCTCGGCCA
>CAZKQK010000221.1:0-5710 GCA_964554865.1 uncultured Luteolibacter sp.
GCGACCCCATCCGTGTGAAGGATGTGCTCTACCACTGAGCTAAGCGCGCCGGGGCGAAGGTGCCGCCAACCCGACCGGCGGGAGGATGGGGGTGGCTGCCGGGAATTGGCAAGCAATTTGACGCGGATCAGGCGCGGGATTCCAGCGGGGTGTAGGGGCGCAGGGTGGGGCCGGTGTAGATCTGGCGGGGGCGGCAGATGCGGGAGTCCGGGTCTTCCATGACTTCCTTGAAGTTGGCGATCCATCCGGGCATGCGGCCGATGGCGAACATGACGGTGAACATGTCCATGGGGATGCCGATGGCGCGCATGATGATGCCGCTGTAGAAATCGACGTTCGGGTAGAGCTTGCGGGAGATGAAGTATTCGTCGTGAAGGGCGATTTCCTCCAGCTTCTTGGCAATGTCGAGCAGGGGATCGGACTTGTGGAGTTGGGAGAGGACCTTGTCGCACTGTTGCTTGATGATGACGGCGCGGGGGTCGAAGTTTTTGTAAACGCGGTGGCCGAAGCCCATGAGGCGGCGGTTTCCGGTCTTGTTCTTGACCTCGTTGAGGAACCTGGAGCCGTCGTCGCCCTCGCGATGGATTTCCTCGAGCATTTCGAGGACGGCCTGGTTGGCGCCGCCGTGGAGGGGACCCCAGAGGGCGCAGACGCCGGAGGCGGCGGAGGCGAAGAGGTTGGCCTTGCTGGAGGCGACCATGCGCACGGTGGAGGTGGAGCAGTTCTGCTCGTGGTCGGCGTGGAGGAGGAAGATGAGGTCGAGCGCCTTGACGACCTCGGGTTTCAGCTCGCAGTCCTCGCCGGGGTGGGAGAACATCATGTGGAGGAAGTTCGCGGTGTATTTGAGGTTGGTCCGCGGGTAGATGGTGGGCAGGCCGTGGGCCTTGCGGTAGGAATAGGCGGCGATGGTGCGGACCTGGGAGATGAGGCGGGTGGCGTGCCAGGGGAAGCGTTCCTCGCGTTTGGAGATGATGTTGGGGTGGTAGGAGGAGGCCGCGTTGATCATGGCGGAGAGGATGGCCATGGGGTGGGCGGTGGCGGGGAAGCCGTCGAAGAGGTGGCGCATGTCCTCATGGAGCATCTGGTTCTCGGTGAGGAGATCGGAGAAGGCGGCGAGTTCGGCGCGGTTGGGGAGATGGCCGTAGATGAGGAGGTGGGCGGTCTCGACAAAGGTGCTTTTCTCGGCGAGTTCGGCGATGTCGTAGCCGCGGTAGCGGAGGATGCCCTTCTCGCCGTCGATGAAGGTGATGGCGCTCTCGCAGGCTCCGGTGTTGCCGTATCCGGGGTCGAGCGTGATGCAGCCGGTTTTGTTCCTCAGCGTGGAGATGTCGATGCCCACTTCACCCTCGGAGCCGACGACGGTTGGCAGTTCGAGGCTTTTTCCATCAATGTTCAAATCCACGGTTCGGTTCATGCGCGGCGAAGGTAAGCAGGTTGGTTGGGAATACGCTAGTGCGGTTTTGGGCGTTTTTCGCGATTTTCCGGTCACTCGCCGGAATCGGGGTAGGAGCCGAGCAGTTTGACCATCGAGCAGTGGTTTCCGAGTTCGTCGAGGGCCTTGGCGACGGCGGGATCGTCACAATGCCCGGCGAGATCGACGTAGAAGACGTATTCCCAGTCCTTGCGCTTGGAAGGGCGGGATTCGATCTTGGACATGTTGATGTGGAAGTGGTCGAAGGCTTGGAGCGCCTTGACGAGCGAGCCGGGGCGGTCGTGGATGGCGAAGAGGATGGAGGTGCGGTCCCTGCCGGTGGGCGGGCAGGTTTTTTCGCCGATGACGAGGAAGCGGGTGGTGTTGGTGGCGCGGTCCTGGATGGAGGCTTCGAGCAGGGTGAGGCCGTACATTTCGGAGGCGAGTGGTCCGCCGAGGGCGGCGGCTCCCTGGGAGGCCTGGTCGCGCGCGATCTGCGCGGCCTTGGTGGTGGAGGAAACCTCGACGAGGTCCGCGCCCGGGAAGTTTTTCAGGATCCAGGCGCGGCACTGTCCGAAGACCTGGGGATGGGAGTAGAGGGTCCGGATTTCCTCGCGTGGGATGGCGGACATGAGGCCGTTCTCGATGCGCAGGAGGATCTGGGCGCAGATGTGGAGCGGGGAATCGACGAACAGATCGAGGGTGTGTGAAACGGCTCCCTCGGTGGAGTTTTCAATGGGGACGACGCCGTAGTCCGCGGCGCGGCGGGCGACTTGGTCGAAAACGTCGGCGAAGTTGGGCTGGGCGGAGTAGTTCACCGAGTGGCCGAATTTCCTGATGGCGGCCTGGTGGGTCCAGGTGCCTTCGGGGCCGAGGTAGGCGATTTTCAGGTCGTCCTCCAGGGCGAGGGCGGCGGACATGATTTCCCGATAGATGGCGCGGATGGATTTCTCGGGGAGGCGGCCCCGGTTCATTTCCACGAGGCGGCGGAGCAGGGCTTCCTCGCGTTCCGGGGCGTAGATCTGGAGGCCGTCGCGTTTTTTGACGAGCCCGACCTCGTGGACCAGGTCGGCCCGCTTGTCCAGGAGACCGAGGAGTTCACGGTCGATTTCGTCGATCTGGCGGCGGATGTCGTCGAGGTTCACGAAGAGGGGAGGGATGTTAGGCTTCCGTATTGGTGGCGTCGCTTTCGTTGGCGGCCGCTGCGGCGGGGCTGCCGACGGCGCTGAGGGCGAGTTGTTGCTCGGCATCGGCGACGGGTTTCGCCTCTTCGGGATCGGGGAGTTTCACCTTGCGCAGCTCGGACGCGTTCGGGAGGTCGTCGATGGAACGGATGCCGAAGTGCTCGAAAAACAGGTCGGTGGTTTCATAGAGCAGCGGGCGTCCGGGGAGTTCGGCGCGTCCGCCGATGCGGATCAGGTCGCGGTCGAGGAGTTTCTGGATCATGCCATCGCAGGCGACGCCGCGGACCGCCTCGATGGCGGCCTTGGTGATGGGTTGGCGGTAGGCGATGATGGCGAGGGTTTCCATGGCCGGTCCGCTGAGGCGCTCGGGTTTGCGGCCGGGGAAAAGCTGGCGGACGAACTCGCCGAATTCGGCTTTGGTGTAGAGTTTCCAGCCCTTGGGTCTTTCAAGGACGGTGAATGCCCTTTCGGTTTGCTGATACGACTGGTTGAGCGAACCGATGGCCTCCGCCACCTGTTCCGACGAGGTTGCGGCCAAGGAAAGAAGCCACTCCGGAAGCGCCGGAGCTTCCTTGCCCTCCTCGGTTTCACGGGCTTTCACGTCCTCGGCCTCGGCCACGCGGGCGCGTACCAGACGGGCGATTTCGTCGGAGGAGAGTGGCTCCTGGGAGGCGATGAGAAAGGCTTCGACGATGGCGCTGAGGTGCATGGCGGGGCCGCACCTTAGTCGGCTGAACCGGCATTTCAAGCCTCCTGCGGAAAAGCGCGGATTCGCATATTTTTGCCATCTTGAACTTTCGCCTTGATGGACCGGGCAACACGGGCTACCCCACCGCGCTCTCCGCGCCCCGGCCAGACAAAATCCGGGCTTGGAGACGTTACTCAGTCCACCCGCATCCTCAATTCTGCGTCATGGCCGCGAAGCCCACCAAATCGAAAGCCGCACCTTCCAAACCGAAGGCGAAAACTCCCGCGAAACCCGTGCCGGCGGCGAAAAAGCCAGCTCCGGTGGCGAAACCCGCAGCCAAGACCGTGAAGAAGCCGGCCGCAAAGGTCGCTCCCGCGAAAAAACCGGCGGCCAAAAGCCCCGCGCCCGCTGCCACCAAGAAGCCGGTCGCCAAGCCCGTGCCCGCCACGAAAAAGTCCGCCGCTCCCGCGAAAAAGCCCGTGCCCGCCGCGAAAAAGCCCGTGCCCGCCGCGAAAAAAGCCTCCGCTCCTGCGAAAAAGCCCGCCGCTCCCGCGAAAAGCCCCGCCGCTCCCGCCAAGCCCGCGCCCAAGGCAGCGGCTCCGGTTTCCAAGCCGGCGGCGAAACCTTCCGCCGCCAAAGCCGCTCCCGTGGTGAAGGCCGCTCCGGCTCCGGCCAAGCCCGCCGTTCCGGCAAAACCTGCGGCCGCCGCCAAGGCTCCGGTCGTGAAAAAGTCTTCCCTCGTCGATGTTCCGCCGCCACCGCCGCCGGTGAAGCCTCCCTTTGTGCCACCTCCGAAGGCTGCTCCGGCAGTGGATCTCGACGCTCCCGCCGCTGTTGGCGCGAATGGCGCCTCCCACAGCCCGGCCTTCATCCAAAAGCAGAAACAACGTCTCCTCGATCTCCGCGACGAGTTGGTGGACTCCATGTCCGGCATGACCCGGGACACCATCCGCAACGCCCCGGAGGGATCGGAGGCCTCGGGCTCCGGCCAGCATCAGGGCGACGCCGGCAGCGACGCCTACGACCGCGATTTCGCGCTTTCCGTTTTGGCGAAGGAGCAGGACGCCCTCTACGAAATCGAGCAGGCCCTCCGCCGCATTCATACGGGCACCTACGGGGTTTGCGAAATCTCCGCCCGCAAGATTCCCCAGGCCCGCCTCGAAGCCATTCCCTTCGCCCGCCTGACCGTCGAGTGCCAGGCCCAGTGGGAGAAGGAATACGGCAAGCGCCGCTTCCGCCCGTCCAACGAAGTGGGCTTCTCCGGCGGAAATTATGTCGATGACGAGGATTCCGAAACGGTTTCGCTTGACGACGACGAGGATTAAACCACTATCCGCCCCCCAAAGTTCCCATGCCACGCGAGATTATCATCCTTGAATGCACCGAGGCGAAAGCCGAGGGCAAGCCGACTTCACGTTACGTCACCACGCGCAACAAGAAGAGCCTCCGCACTCCCGGCCGTCTTGAGAAGGTGAAGTTCAATCACTTCCTCAAGCGCCGCACCCTTCACCGCGAACTCCGCTGATTGTTCCCATGTCCGAGCCCAAAACCGTCCAACGCCGCATCAACTTCCGCAAGGCGAACCGGCAGATGCCGCGCCGCCGTCACGACATCCCCGCGGATCAGGTGCTGTTCACCAATCCCGAGCTGCTCACCAAGTTCACCTCGGAGACCGGCAAGATCCTTCCCCGCCGCGTGACCGGCGTTTCCGCCAAGCTGCACCGCAAGATCACCAACGCGATCAAGCGGTCCCGCGCGGTCAACCTCCTTCCCTGATTCCCTGCGGGAATCCGATCCCGAAAACGCCGGCCCGTTCATTCGGTCCGGCTTTTTTGTCCGCCACCGATGCCATGCGGAACACCGCCGCCACTCCGGAGGAAATGACTGCCCTCGGCGCGCGGGCCGCCGCCGGAGCACGGGCGGGCGATGTTTTCGCCCTCGTCGGCGGTCTCGGTGCGGGGAAAACCCACTGGACCAAGGGCTTTGTCGCCGCGCTTGGGTCCGCGGCCGAGGTCACCAGCCCCACTTTCGGCCTGGTCCACGAATACCCGGATGGTCGCGTGCCCGTCCTTCACCTCGATTTCCACCGTCTCGAATCCGCCGCCGAATTGCTGGCGCTTGGTTGGGACGAACTGTTGGATCGGGACGCGATCGTGATCGCCGAATGGGCCGACCGTTTCCCGGATCTGCTTCCGCCCGGCACCCGCTGGCTGGAGTTTTCCATCGCTCCGGACGGTGCGCGGACGGTGGCCGGTGGGGGAATGGTCGAACCCGGAAAACACAAGGTGGAATAATCCCGGAAGGGAAGATGGCAAACCACGAAACACACCGGAACACGGAAGACAAGGAGACCGCATTGATTTCGCGGCTATCTCGAATGGCGCGTAGATAAGCCGAATTTCGCAAGACTGAGGCAGGGACGGCTCT
>CAZKQK010000222.1:0-5684 GCA_964554865.1 uncultured Luteolibacter sp.
TCCTACGCCCAAACAGCTGCCGCGGGATAGTGGGGTTCTGTTGACCGCTTACATTGTATATGCAACGGTCGTAACACTTCCCCTCTTTTTCATATCAGGACTGTTGGCCATGATCCTGAGTGACGTGAACAGGCCGTTTATTCTGGGTGCGACTTTAGGTTCGTTTATAGGTCTGTCCATTGGCGTCTCCACTTGGCTGTTTTTTTCAGGACCGACATCCGGATGGATCGGAATTTTTGCATTTGTTGGATTGATGGTCGGAATTATTGAGGCGCTCATTTGGAGAAATACGGATGTTTTTTGACGACTGCCATTCGGTCGATTGCCGAGCTTTGAGGATCAATCCTTGGATTTTAAGAAGTAAATGGAGTCAGAAAAAACAACAAGAGACACAAACCATGCGGGTCGCCTTGCAATCGCGCCTGTCGTTTTGGTTTCCGGGCCATCCGCCCGGTTTCAGGCGGTCTAGGCGGCGGAGCGGCCGTCGCGGGGGGACTCGCGGGGGACGAGGATCTGGAAACGGGTTTCGCGGCCGGGGGTGGAGGTGACGCCGATGTTTCCGCCGTGGGCTTCGACGGCGCGCTTGACGATGGAGAGGCCGAGGCCGGTGCCTTTGATTTCGCGCTGCGAGTGGTGTTTCTCCACGCGGTAGAAGCGGCGGAAAATGTGGGGGAGGTCGGCGCTGGGGATGCCGATGCCGTTGTCCGAGACCCAGATGCGGAGCCGGTTGCCCAGGGGTTCGCAGCCGATTTGGACTTCGAGGCCGGGGTGGGGGTTTTGCTTGAGGGCGTTTTCGACGAGGTTGAAGAGGACCTGGGTCCAGTAAAAGCGGTCGCCCATGAGGGTGAGGGATTCGTCCGGCATGACGACGCGGACGAGGGCGTTCTGCTGGCGGATGACGGATTCGAGGCGTTCGAGGATGTCGTTGATGCAGGCTCGGAAACGGAAGGGTTCGAGCTTGATGGAGTTCGCCTCGCCGGATTCGAGGCGGGAGATGACGAGCATGTCCTCGACGATGCGGGAGATGCGGTCGGCGTGCTTGCGCATGACGGAGAGAAAACGCCGGGCGACGGCGGGATCCTCGATCATGTTGTCGTCCAGCAGGTTTTCCAGGTAGCCGTTGATGATGGCCATGGGGGTGCGGAGTTCGTGCGAGGCGTTCGCGACGAAGTCCTTGCGGATTTGCTCGATCTGGTTTTCCGCTGTCACGTCTCGAAGGATGACACGGGTGAGGGGGGTGCCGCCAGGGGCGGCGGGGAGGCGGGCGGCGTCGATGATCCAGGCGTTGATGCCGCGGTTTTCAGCGTCGCCGAGCGGAGAGGTCTGTTGGGGGAGGACCACGCGGGTTTGCACGGCTTCTCCGCCTTCGACGCACTGGCTGACGGCGTTTGAGAGGCGGGGATCGAGGAGGATTTCGGGGATGGAGCGGCCGACGATTTCGCGTTGGCGGAAGATGTCGCGCGCCGCGGAGTTGGAGAAACGGATGATGCCGCCGGCATCGACGAGCATGAAGGCGTCGCCGAGGGCGTCGAGCAGGCGGTTGCGTTCTTCGCGGGCTTGTTGGAGATCGGTTTCAAGGCGGAGTTTCCAAGCGTCGGAATCGGCTTCCGACTGGCGGCGCGAGCCACGGAGGCGGATGACGACGATGACGAGTGCGGCGAGGGCCGTGAGTGCGGCGAAAATGGCGATTCCGGTGGTCATTCTTCGGCTTTCGCCACC
The DNA here is from genome assembly GCA_964554865.1 of uncultured Luteolibacter sp. Taxonomy (GTDB): domain Bacteria; phylum Verrucomicrobiota; class Verrucomicrobiia; order Verrucomicrobiales; family Akkermansiaceae; genus Luteolibacter. The sequence continues at coordinate 1,720 of CAZKQK010000222.1, forward strand.
TGATAGCCGACCCCGCGAACGGTTTCAATCCACGATCCGTGGTCGCCGAGTTTCTGGCGGAGGCGTTTCATGTGAGTGTCGAGCGTGCGGCTGTGGGCGGCGTCGCTGTAGCCCCAGATGGTGCGGAGGAGGTCGTTGCGGTCCTGCGGCCTGCCGGCGCGCTCGCAGAGGAAGAGGAGGAGCTTGAACTCGGTGGAGGTGAGTTCGGCGGGTTCGTTTTCGAGGTAGAACTTGAGCGAGTTTTTGTCGAAACGGAATGGGCCGTGGGTGAAGTCCACGGTGCCGGGAGGAGCCTCGGAGCGCTTGAGGATGGCTTGGACGCGCAGGAGGAGTTCCTTGGGGCTGAAAGGCTTTGTGAGGTAGTCGTCGGCTCCGGCCTCAAGCCCCTGGATGCGGTCCTCGGTCTGGGCGCGGGCGGTGAGCATGATGACCGGGATGGCCGCGCCGCGGGGGTCGCGTTTCAGCTCGCGGAAAACCGAGTATCCGTCGCGGCCGGGGAGCATGAGGTCGAGCACCAGCAGGTCCGGCCTTTCGCGGAGGGCCATTTCGGTGCCGGTGATGCCATCGTGGGCCTTGATGACTTCGAATCCGGCGCGCTGGAGATTGAAGCCGATGAGGTCCGCGATGTCCTGCTCGTCTTCGACAATCAGAATGCGATGCATTTCGTTCCGAAGGTAGAGGCGGGGCGCCTGGCGCGTGAATCCGCCGCGTGTGACGATTTGGTCACAAAAGGTCCTTGCTGATGACGCTGCCGGGTGAGGTGGTGCGGGCGATGCCGATTTTGACTCCGGCCTCGATGGAGGTGTTCACGCCGGTGCGCACGCCGTCGCCGAGAATGGCCCCGAGCTTGAGGCGGCCGGTGTTGACGGGTTTTCCCTGGATGAGTGAAACGTGGTGCCTGCCGTCGTGGCGGTGGTTTTCCGTGCAGGTCCCCGCGCCGAGGGTGACGTGGGTGCCGATGATGGAATCCCCGGCGTAGCACTGGCGGGAGATGTAGGTGTTGTTGTAGATGATCGAGTTTTTCACCTCCGCGCCGTTTCCGACGAAACAATTCGCGCCGATGCTGGTGGCTCCGCGGATGTAGGCGTTCGGCCCGATCTGGCAGTTGGGGCCGATGAGGACCGGTCCCTCGATCACGGTGCCGGGCAGGATGCGGGAACCCGCGCCGACACGGATGGTGCCGGTGAGGCTGGCGAGCGGGCTGACCTCGCCGAGGATCGAGGTTTCATCCATGAGCGCGAGAACCTCCTCGTTCATGCGGAGAAGATCCCATGGGTAGATGACGGGGAAGCAGTTGGCGTCCGTGACGATCTTTTCCACACATTCCTCGGGATTTGCGGCGCCTTTCCATGCGAGGATGTGGTTGTCCGAATTCTGCAGGCAGGCGGATTTCGGGTTTCTGCCTAACAGGAGAAGCGCGCCGAGTTCGATCCAGTTGTCGATCGGGATGCGGATCGCACGGGGCTCGGCCTCTTTCGGCTCGACCAGTTGAAGTCCGGCGCGGCGGAGGTCGGCCGAGAGCAAATCGCGCATCGGCAGATTGGCGATCAGGCAGGCTCCGAGGTCACGATTGGATGTGATGGGGGCGCACAATGCCGGATTGCGGGGTGGTAGGAGCGTTGCCTGCATGGGTTTGGCAATAAACCATCACGAACCGGCCCCGGATTCACGAAAATTCTGCGGAAATTTGTGACGCCGCCGGGGGGCGGAACCCCGGGGATCCCGCGGCGTGGCGACGCGTCCGCCGCCGGCCAAAGGCCGCCCGGGAACGAGTGCGGCCCCGGCTGCAACGAGGCGGGTCAGGTCGTCAATCCGTGTCCGCCGTCACGGACGCAAGGTGAGGCGGCAGCGGGTCCATGGACCGGTGGTCAGGAACCTGATCGGCGGGATCGCGGAGGAAGTGGTCGAGTGAGGGGCGCTCGACTTGCGCGGGCGATCTCGAAGCCCCGGTGTTCGCAATATCATGCGGCCATCGCGATGGGGGCGGCGACGTTGGGGGCGAGATGTCCGATTTTCATGAGGCGGAGGAAACCGGGATCAGCCCGCGTGTTTCGCGTGCCATTCGGCATAGGCTTTGGGCGAGATTTCGGAGGGCTTGATCTCCGAGCGGCCGCCCCAGAAGACGTTGGTGTAGAGCACCGGGATGCCGACGGATTCGAGGTGCCTGTCGATGGCCGCCTTGTGGGCGAGCACGCGGTCCTTTTCGGTGCCGTGGACCACGCCCATGATGTTGACGTTTCCAAACTGCGGGCCGCCCTCGCGCCAGTAGCAGTGGGTCATGCAGAAATGGCGGCCGACCTCGCCGCCCGCCTCGATCTCGCGGCCCCCCGGCACGGCCCAGTGGAAGAGGCCGTTGAAACGGGTGACGCGCTCGCCGGTGGAGGACGGCTTGACGTGTTCCAGAAAGGTGGAGAAACGGCCGATGACTTTCCTGGAGTTCAGCGTTTCCGCGACCTCGCAGAAGCGCCCGAGCGACACTCCGGCGATTTCCGCGCGGCGGTCCCACGGGTTTCCCCGGATTTCGTCGGGAGCCAGTTCCTCCTTGAGGGCGAGCAGGACGTTCCATTCCTCGTCTGTTAGAGCGACGGTGGCGGTGGTCATCATTTTCGCCGGCTCGTCCGCCTTGTCGCCGGGCTCCAACACCTTGCGGCGGACGTGGCCCACGCCCAGGGCGAACACGCCATTGGCGGGCATGAGCAGGTATTCGGCGCAACCCGTCAGCCGCATCAGCGCGGTGGCGTGGTGGTCCAGCGATTCGCCGACCGGCACCTTGAGCGTGGTCCAGAGGCGATAACCGGAACCGGAAACCCCGGTGTCGGTCGAGCGGATCACGACGTGGCCGGAAAACGGATCCTCCTTCGCCATGAAATCAAAGGCCTCGTTGAGCTTCTCCTCCGGCACTTTCCACGCGACCAGCGCGCCGTGGGCCAGCTTGGTGGAGAGCAGGGTCTGGCGCACCCGGCGCACGATTCCGGCCTCCAGCATCGCCCGGATGCGGATCAGCACGGTTTCAAGCGGCACGCCGGATTTCTCCGCGATCACATGAAACGGCTGGCGCTGGAAGCCGGAAACAAGATCCTCGGAGACGGTGAGGATTTCGGCGTTGATCGGATCGGTGTGCTCGACAGGGATGGTGGTGGACATGGACTCTGGATTTCAGTGGCGGCGCGCCGTGGGTATGCGATGACGGGCCTGCGGGCAAGGGTTCTTGTGGATCCGCCGCTTCAGGGTGGAATGATGTGCCCGGGAGGGTTCGGGGCAATCACCGGAACTGTCAGCGGGGGAGGGCTTCCGGCCGGGGTGTGCGGCGTATTGACGAAACAGGCGGCCTGGCTCAAAGGATTCCGGCGGGATTCGAAGCTCACCATGGATCGGAGTCCCGGCAAGATGAATCCGAAATCTCCGGTAACGCTCCGGGCGACGATCTTCGCCAAGGTTCGAATCGCGGGCACCGGCCTGGAGCGGACTTCGGGAGTGATCCGCTTGAGATCCTTTTCCGCAGGGCGCCCTACGGGGATTTGAAACATGGAGTCTCGGTTCCGAAGTTGGCGGGAACCTCATCACGGCTGCGAAAGGACTGTTTTTTTTCCGGGCTTTTTTGTGCCGCGCGACATCACCGGCATCTCCTGACAGACCTCGATTGGGGGAATGACGGAGACGGTCTTTTCCCTTGCGGGTGATGATTTCCGGCTCGGGCATTTTGGTTTTCATGGTGGCGGGACAGGCGAATGGCGTGTTTGTGTAAAACCCGGAATGGGGGCGAGAGGAGTATCGCCCCTCCTCAGGCGGGGATGTAAATCTCGGCCCCCGCCCCGGTGAATTCCTTGGATTTCCCGGCCATGCCTTTTTCCAGCGCCTCTTCTTCGGAGATTGCCTGTTCCGCGGCGTATTTCCGCACGTCTTCCGTGATCTTCATCGAGCAGAAATGCGGGCCGCACATGGAGCAGAAGTGGGCGGTTTTCGCG
>CAZKQK010000223.1:0-5607 GCA_964554865.1 uncultured Luteolibacter sp.
CCGGGTTGGACAGCATCGACTTTTCAAGGAGGGGCCACTCGCAGGTGTCGTTCGGGAATTCCCCGCTTCGGTTCGATGTTTTTCCGCCCGAAGCCCCGGCCGCGGCGATCGCCCTTGCGGATGGCGACACATGGGAGGTCGAAACCTTCCAAATCGCGGCGGACGACCCCGAATTCTGGATACAGGCAAATGTGACGGTCCGGGGATTGGGGGTAAACGTCGGCATCATGCCCGTGGCTGACGGGACGGTGGTGACATGGGAAATCGTCACATCGGAATCGGATGCCGGCGCGACCCTTTCCGATGAGACGACGGAGACTGAAAACGGCCATGCCGCGGTCAGGCTGACGACATCGGCGGTTCCCGGAGCGAGATTCAAGGTGCGGGGCAAGGTCACCACCCTGATGATACCGAATGGTGATGACGATCCCGTTGTGCTGGTCAATCCGGATGGATTCGCGGAGGTGAGGACACAACTCTTCGAGGTCGTTCCCGGCAATGTGCATTCGATCGCCTTGTCCGCATCTTCCCAATCGATGCCGGCCGACGGGAAATCGGAAGTGATCCTGCAGGCGGTGTTCACCGATTCGGAGGGAAATCCCGTGGCGCGCGGCACTGATGTGAACTGGAGAATCAGGGGAGCGGGGAATTTCCGCACCAGGGACCATCTTGTTTCCGGACAGTCCGGACTTGCGCAGGCCGCCGTCACCGCAGGCACGCTGCCCTCGTCCGTGCAGTTTGTCACGGTCGAGGCCGACGGGGTGACGGCCGAGATCGGGATCGCCAACACGCCTGTATCGGGTGTGTCGCTTTCCCCCTCCCTGGCATCGCTGGACATATCGGGAAGCCAGACATCGACCATCACACTGAACGCCGCCGGTGTGGCCGATGGCGCCGAAGTGACGTGGCGCACGTCAAAGGGTGCGTTAAGCCGGCGCACGGGGACCGTCCGGAATGGAACGGCCCAGACGGTGTTGTCAGCGGCTTCGGGAACCATCGGTAACGCCAGCGTGGTGGCGGTGATTGGCGATGCCCTGGCGCACTGCGGCGTTGTCTTCACCAGTTCATCGCCGGTATCGCTTGAGGTGGCCCGGCCGCTGATTGTCCGGGACGAGTCAAGCGACGGATCGCAGGCCTTGCCCCTTCTGTATGGCGGGACCGAACCGATACCATACGCCGCCGCCACGCCCGTGACCATCCGTGCCCCCGGCCATGCGGGGCAATGGGCGACCGTTGAACTTTCCGGGAGCCGCGGCGTGCGGGGACACAGGTGGAGTTTCAATCTTCGCGAAGGGGATCTCACCCCTTCGGCAACGGATGGTCCGGATGCATCATTCGCCGGTGGCGCGTCATTGGAAACGGATCGCGGGATCGTCCGTTCCGGCGAGGCCGCGCTGCATTTGCCCTCTTCCGAAGCAAGTGTGTCCATCCCCGATGCTCCGGGTCTGAAACTCGATGAGGGCACGGCTATCGCCTTTGGCATCCGGCCGTCCGCCGCGGCCGGACAGGTTCTGGAAAAGTCCGGCGAGTATCATGCCTCCCTTCTGTCAGACGGCCGTTTTTCCCTCACACTCGGAAGCGGCGCTGGCGCCACCACTCTGACCAGCCCGTCCCCGTTGGAGGCGGAGACCTGGGAGCAAATCCGGGTATCGGTCCGCCATTCCCGTCTCCATCTCGAAGTTGGGGGAATCGAGGTTTCCACGCCTTTGGCCGCGGCTCCGCCGACGGGTTCCGATCCCCTCGTGATCGGAGGTTTCACCGGGCACCTGGATGACTTGCGGTTCAGCCACCGCGAGGAGGGCATGGACGGGGTTGCCGTCGCATCCCCGGATCCGGACAACCAGAACCGCGTCCAACTGGATGCGAATGGCGAGGCCACCATCATGGTCTCCGCCGAGACCGTCGGTCAGGGACCCCAGGCCGCCAGTCTCGGCCACATGATAGATATCGGAGTCAGTGTGGGTGATGCCTCCGTCAAGGCGAAGGAAGCCATCGCGGTCACCGGCAAGGGCACGGGGGTTCTCATCCGCGCCATTGCGGGAAAAACAGCCGCCAGACCCCTTGATCTGGACACGGCGGACATCGCCGCCCACGCCGCCGAGTTTCTCAAATACGGCATCATGCACGACGATCCCGCGGCCGCCCTGCCCAGGGACATGGGGAGCGATGCTGCCGCGCGGGGCGAGTGCGGCCACCTCATCGCCATCTGGATGGAGGAGCGCGTGGACGAGGCGGGCATCGTGCGGCCGCTGATGAGCGTGTCCGCGCAGAACCTGCCCCAGGATGTGGCCTGGGTGCTCAACTGGCAGTTGGCGGAGATGCTGGTCACCGCGGGCCAACGCGAAACCACCGAATCATTTGCGGATTACATCGTCCGCAACAGCAGGGAACTCCTGCTCGCCCTACAGGCGCTCAGCGCGGGGGATATTCCCGAATTTCTGGCTCTGGCGGGAGTTCTCGATGGAGAGGAAGGCTTTGGTAAAGGGTCTGCCGTCACGCAACAGGTCGGCGAGGGAGTGGTACAGGCGATGGCGAAAAGCGGGCTGGAGTCGGCCGGGAATGGTTATGACATTCTCCGTGCCTGGTTCAACAATCAGAACTGGGGAGTGGAGATGCGGGAACGGAGCGATGGCATCGCCGCGCTGCGCCGTTTGCAGAAGAACGTTATCGACTCGGTTGCCGGCAACGCTGCCAATTCCAAGGAAATCATCAAAAACTGCTCGGATTACCTCCTGGCCGAAGAAATCATCGATCCTGAAGGAGCCGCCGCGCTTGGTTTCGCATACGGCGTGGTGGAGGCCATCGACCAACTGGGGCAGGACGTCGCCCAGCCCGACCTGCTCGCCCAGACCGCGATGCAGTTGGCGGATCTGACTGTTTCCGCTGTCGGTGGCGATGTGGAAGCCCGCGAAGCGCTCAAGGAAATCGGCGGCCTCGCCACCCAGGCGGCCATCAGCACCATCCCGGAAACCCAGCAGGAATGGGACCAGGGGAACTACTTCCAGGCCGGGGCGAATGCCGTGGCCGTGGTGGAAGTCGCTCTGGTGGCCAAGTTCGTCAAGGACCTCGCCGTCAAATCCACCCGCAAGGCGCTCCTCTGGGGCCGCCACCGGACCACGGACTGGCAGGCGTCCTACGCCCACATCGGGAAAACCGCGGAGGCGCTCGCCTTCAAGCGGCTGAAAAAGAAAGGCTTCCGCGACATCGTTCCGATCCGCAACGAAAGCAACCACGGAATCGACTGGGTTTGCCGTGACAGAAAGGGCGGAATCGTTTTCATTGAGGTCAAAGGACACCGACTCGATGCCGCACCGAAGTTGTCACGGTCGCAGAAGGACATGAAAACATTTTCGGAGAGCAGGTTGATTGCCGCCAGTGAGCGCACTGGTCAATGGAAGAACGTAGATGTTGAAATTACCGATAACGCCAGCCGGTTGCTCGAAGAAATAAGGCGTCCCGGGGCAACAATCACTGGCTATGTTGTCAACGTGGATTATGCGGTTTCAAAGCTGCCTCGGGTGAGATATTATGAATGGCTGAATGGAGTGGGTGACCTCGCAAATCCAAAACCATAAAACCATGATCGAAAGCATAAAAGATATAGAAAATTGGCTGAATGATTCGAGTAATAAAAAAATTATTCTGGAGAGTCGAGAGAATAGAATCAAAGAACTATTGAGTCATAACTTAAATTTTGACTCTTGCGTTAGGATCGCATCAAGAATCGAAGCGGTAAATGCTTGGTGGAAAGGTCAAGTTTTGTATGATTTGCATTACAAAAAAAATGACCTGATCAGGTCTGCGTCCCGCTTTTTGGATTCAAGCTTCTATTTCTGCAAGATACTAATATCGTCCATTGATACACCAGATGCTGGAGCTCGGATATCGGCAAACGAACTCCAGAAGGTGTTTTTTATGCTATTGTCTTTCAACCGCTACGAGCAAGCGCTTTGGCTTGGTGGGCGCACCTATCTTGGCGACACGCCGGAGCGATTTAATGGAAGAAATGATGAGGTGTGGACACTTCGTGAAGTTAGCGAGTGGGAATCCCTTGGCGGTGACTTGCATGGTTGGGGAAGCATTGTGGCGAAGCTCCGCCGTCTGATTCCCGGCCAGGCGGCCAAGGAATGCAGCGCGGGCAGATTGCCTGACGATCCGATGTTCCCCTACTGGGAGGAAAAACCCCTGTGCGGCTACATGCTGCGCCTCTGGCTGGTGATGAGCGGGCAGATCGAGCCCGAGCAAATTCCTCAAGGTCATCCGGCATGCGGTGTGTATGAGGGACTGTTTACGAATTGGAACGATCTCGTTGCGCTGGAATCCTCCATCCGAGAAGCCTTGGACTACCACGTCCGCCGCAGTGTGGAGCACAGGGATTCCGATATCCCTGAGTTCACCATGCGCCCCTACAACGTCATCCCCTTCGAGATTCTCGCCTATCGGAATGTCCGCAAGCGCATGGGACTGGAAACTCCGATGCCTTCGCATCCCTTGTTGGAATCGCCCTTCGTGAGGAATCTGCCCGAAGAACTCCCGCCGAGCGAGGATCCGCTGCTACTGGAAGTTCTGGCTGCGGTAAGGAAAGTACTTCCGGATGTATGATTCATTGGCTGCTTGCCTCTCTTGCCTGCGTCGCCATCATGCTGGCGGGCCAGGCGGTGTCCATGTGTGCGGATTTTTCCGGAGCCGTCACGTTTTCTGAATATCGGAACACGCGTCTGGATGACGCCGACCGCGTGGCCGCCCTGCCCAAGGACATGGGGAGCGATGCTGCCGCGCGGGGCGAGTGCGGCCACCTCATCGCCATCTGGATGGAGGAGCGCGTGGACGAGGCGGGCATCGTGCGGCCGCTGATGAGCGTGTCCGCGCAGAACCTGCCCCAGGATGTGGCCTGGGTGCTCAACTGGCAGTTGGCGGAGATGCTGGTCACCGCGGGCCAACGCGAAACCACCGAATCATTCGCGGATTACATCGTCCGCAACAGCAGGGAACTCCTGCTCGCCCTCCAGGCGCTCAGCGATGGGAATGAGGATGCATTTCTGCAAATGGCCAGCCTGGCCGATGGAAGCGAAGCGTTCGACGACCTGTCGGCCTCCGCGAATCAAATGGGGAACGGATTCGCCGCCCGTGTTGCGAAAACCGCGGCAACGGAGTTCAACAATGCGTATGAGCTGGCAAGGGCGGCATTCAACAGGCGCAACAGCAGAATCAAGATGTTGGGCCTTACCGATGGGATCGCGAACTTCCACCATGCCATCAGGGGCCCTGTTCTTGATTCATTGCAGTCCGGCGACGATGGAATGGAGGCGGTGCTCCGCGACATGTCGCACGCGCTTCATGCGGCGGAACTCATCGATGACAAGACCGTCGCCGCCGTGGGCACAATCTATGGATTCGTCCATGAGGCGAATGAACTGACACAGGAGGCGGCCCATCCCGAGCTCTTCGCCAAGGCGCTGCCCTCGCTCCTGGACATCTTGATTGGGGCCGCCCGGGGCGACGAAGAGGCATTGGAAGCTTTGAAGGACATCGGGGCCGGCGTCATCATGGCGCCGGTGAACGAGGTTCCCCAGGGCGCCGACGCCTGGGACGGGGGCGAGTATTTCA
>CAZKQK010000224.1:0-5584 GCA_964554865.1 uncultured Luteolibacter sp.
CTGGTGGACGGGGAGCCGGAAGGCCTCATCCGCCGGGGTGGATACGGAGATGCCAACAGGGATCGGGGCCGGCTGCAATCACAAACCGGGATTGGATTCCGCCGTATGCTGGGCCAACATCCCAACCCGGAAACCGGAAACCGCCCTCAGGCCCCTGTCGATGGCGTATTCACCTTCCGGTTTCATCTTGTCCTGTTTTTCGGGCTTGTGTGGTCCGGGTTGCAGATGGGTCGGTGGCCGCGGCCTGAGCCAACAATTCAAACCGGGTTTGCATAAACATCAAGCCCGCGGAACATATCATCTTCATTCGCGTTCCTTCCTGTCCATTCGCGGTTCAAACATCCGCTGTTGATCACTCGTTCCATCGACGATGCGCGCTGCCGGATCAGGCCGGGCGGATGTGGCACCAGCCGGCGGGCCAGCGGACCCGGAGCGGGGTTTGATAGAGTTCGGTGAGCGAGCCGGAGGTGATGACGCGGCGCTTGGGTCCGTCGGCGAAGATGCCGCCCCGGCGGAGGAGGATGGCGCGCGGGGTCTCGGGAGGGATTTCCGCCGGGTGGTGGGTGACGAGGACGAGAGTGTGGCCGGTTTGCATCAGCTCGCGCATGACGCGGGCGAAACCGGTGGCGGCGGCGAAGTCGAGGGCGGAGGTGGGTTCGTCGAGCGCCAGCACCGCCGGATCGTGGACAAGCGCGCGGGCGAGCAGCAGCCGTTGCTTCTCGCCGGAGGAAAGCCGGCCGAACTCGCGGTCGGCCAGCGCGGCGATGCCGAGTCGCGCGAGAACATCGGAGGCGCGGGATTTTTCGGAGCGGGAGAAGCGCATCTCGCGGGTGCGGCCGTATACGCCGCGGAACGAGGAGAGCACCACATCGATGGCGCTTTCCGCCGGGTGCAGCCGCTGGAGGTCCTCCGGCATGACCATGCCGATGCGGTGGCGGAGGTCCGGGATGGAGTAAAACTCCTCGCCGAAGAGAATGCAGCGGGTTTCCGGCCGGGCCTCGGCGCGCAGGCCGCCGGTGAGCAATTGCACCAGCGTGCTTTTCCCCGCGCCATTGGGGCCGAGGATGGCCACGCTCTCGCCAAGGTGCAGTCGCAGCGAGAGATCATGGAAAACCCGCAGCTCCCCGCGCCACACGGTGGCGCGATCAAGCGCGAGGAAACAATCGCCGGGCATGCGCGGAGCATGGGGAAGCGGTCCGCCAGCGCGATCATTTTCCGGGGTTTTTCCCGAGGGAGAAAACCCCGGAAAGCCGGGGCAAATGCCGGATTTCTTAAAATTTTCTTTAAATTTCAAAATTTCCCAAGTATATGGCTGGCCGAATCATCAACGCCAGCCGATGAAATCCCTGAAGTCCCTTGATCCCGCTCCGTTGAATCCCTTGTCCGCAGCCTTTCGCATGCTCGGCGCCGTCTGCGCCCTATCGTTGCCCGCCGCCGCGCAGGTGGTGGTGGATGGGGCCGTGGGGGCGGGTGAACCCTACGTGACCAATCACGTGCAAGTCCAGCCCTCCGGCACCACCGCGACCGCGCTGGCCAATCTCCGGTCCGCGCAGGTGGGCGACAATCTGCACCTCTTCATGGCCGGCCGCGCGACCAACGAGGCGGTGATCCTTTTCATCGATGCGAAACCGGGCGGTGTCACCCGGATCACGCCCGACCTCATTTCCGCCCAGCCCGGCGGCGAAGAGGTTTACATCAACCGCCTGGCCACCAGCCCCACCGTGGGCATGACCTTCGAGGATGGATTCGAGCCGGAACTCGCCATCCGCATCTACGGCAACGAATCCGCAGGCACGCGTGTGGCCCATGTGAACCGCTACGACCTTGTCACCGGCGGTCACGTTTACGCCGGGGAATCTCACTCCGAGCTGGTCGTCAGCGGCCCGATCCGCGGCGCGCGCAGCGATTGGCGGCCGGTCACTTCCGCCTATTCGGCCTTCCCCTATGGGGTGGAGTTGGCCCTCAACATCTCGGATCTCGGCGTGGCGGCTGGCGCCCAAACCGTCAAGGTGCAGGCCGTGATCGTCGGCGGTGATTCCTTTTCCGCCACCAACCAGAGCCTCGGCTCGCTGGGCGGCTCGCTGGCCATGGGCGGCGGACAACCGCAGCTCGCGGACTTCGAGGAGGAGGAAGGCGTCCAGACCGTTTCGCTCGGCGTCACCGGGCTCGATCCCCTTGCCGATGCGGACGGTGACGGACTTCCCAACGGTGTGGAAACGGACACCGGCCTCTTTGTTTCCGCCTCCGACACCGGCACCGATCCCTACGTGGCCGATAGCGATGGCGACGGCCTGAACGACGGACCGGAAGTCAACGGCACCTCCGGCCTCGGATATGCGTCCAATCCCAACATCCCGAACTTCCCGGACATGGCCATCCCGGGCAGTTTCAACCTCCCGCTGCCGTGGCAACCGCTCGCCTCGTCCAATAGTCCGGGCACTGCCATGATGCCCGAATCCACCACACTCACCGGCCAATACCGTTGGGTGCTGGATTACCGCTTCGTCGCCAGCCAGCTAGGCATCATCGGATTCAAATTCACCAGCGGCGGCAGCTTCGCCACCCAGTGGGGCCTGGGCGACAGCGACGGCTCCGTCCGCCGGGACGGCAACAACATCAGCGCCAGGGTGGGAGCCACCGGCATCCACCGTTTCGTCTTCGATCAAAGCGCGCTCACCTATTCCTTCGAACGTGTGACCTTCCCTGATGCCGCCGCGTTTCTCGAAGCCTACGGCCTGTCCGGCGATCCCGGCGGAGACGCCGATGGCGACGGCATCCCCAACGAGGACGAGTTTGTGGGCAACACCGATCCCACCAACGCCGATTCCGACGGCGACGGCGTGAACGACCTTGACGACCCCCAGCCGCTGCTCGCCGCCCGCGACATCGTCTTCCGCGTGGACATGAGCATCCAGATCCTCAACTTCGAATACGACCCCGGCAATCCCATCCACGCCGTCGTCCTCAGCGGTCCCCTGGCCGGCGCCGAAGTGCCGCTCACGGACTCCGGAAACGCCATCTACACCGGCACGCTCCCGGACGTCCAGGGAGCCGACGGCGCGGACTTCGGAGAATACAGGTTCCGCTTCTTCTCCTCTTTCTTCGGCGAGATCTACGAAACCCTTGAGGAGAACCGCAATTTCGCCATCGAAAGCCCGGAAAGCGGCGTGCAGATCCTGCCTGTCGTCCATTTCTCCGACATGACCGGCTCTTACGCCTACTCCGAGTGGTCCGATTCGTTCGAGGTCAACCCGGGCGGCCCGGATGAGGATCCCGATGGCGACGGTTTCAAAAACATCGAGGAATTCCTTTTCGGCACCTCGCCCCACGACCGGGATGCCTCCCTCATCACCATGGAATCCGGCGATGGCGAACTCGTTTTCACCTGGTTGGAGCGCGAGGATCCCTCCTACGACTTCCAGGACAGCGAAACGCTCGCCCAGGGCTCTTGGGACACCGCCCCGGAAACCGTCGGGGAAGCCGCCGACCAATCCGGCGTCCCGGAAAACTACATCCGCAAGGAAGTCGTGGTCACCACCACCGGCGCGCCGTCCCGCTTCTTCCGCGTGGCAGCCAGCGAGTGAACCGGGACCGCCACCCAAGTTTTAAAAATCCGGCCGAAATTCTTGACATGCCCGGCCGCTTCACGCTTTCCTCCGGCCCCGCGCGAAGCGCAACGCACCCGTAGCTCAATTGGATAGAGCGTCTGACTACGGATCAGAAGGTTTGGGGTTCGAGTCCCTACGGGTGCGCCACTCTCGGAAGCCTGCAATTCAATCTCAGGAGGGTCTGATTCCCCGCCGCTTGCGGCGCATGAGAGGAAAGAAGAATTCCGAATACCCCGCAGCTTGCCGCGGGGATCTTTATTTCGCCGGGCGGGAGCCTGCCCCGCACCTCAGGCCGAGCAGGAGGGCGATGTGGCGGTTCTCCCGCTGGATGAGGAAGGCGGCGTCGGCGACGGTGCGGTCATGCAAGCGGTCCGGTTCGATGGCGGTGCCGATGAGGCCGAGGAGGTCGCTGATGGCCGTGATGGCATTGAGGCTGTCCTGGATTTCGTCGATGGCCTGGACGGGCGGGCGGAGGATGGGATGGGCGGGGGTTTTCATCGGAAGTTTCTTTTCGTTTTTGTCCTTCCGGTGGACGGGGAGTTGAGAGAGTCGCACTGCGTCGACCGCAACGGCCTTTGGCCCCACTCCCCGAAGGCAGGCGGCTTGGACATGCGCCGCTGCCTCCCCGACCGTTGTCGGGTTGGCAGCAATGTTGCGGTCATTGCTTACCGCGCAGTGTGAGGACTCTCACATCCCTGTCCGCCGGAAAGCGGACGCCGTGATGAAAGGCGCTTTTCCCGGAACTCGCAAGGAAATCGTCAACCCGGACGCTTGCTCCGGGAGGGAAGGACGTTCAGCTTCGCGGGCACATCGCATGGATCGAGTCGCATCCCTCACCGAATTCTTGCCGGAAATCCGCCCAGGCATCGCAGCAGGGTTTCCCGAGGTTGACCGAAAACCGCCGAAGGCTTGCAGGCGGTTTGGACAGGAGCGCAGCGACGTGCCCCGAAGGGGGGAGGCCCGGTGCGGCCGGGTTGAATCAAACAGCGCCACGAGGAGGGCAGGGCGTTGGGGTGTTCAGTGAGATGTAGGCGAACTTTTCCCGTGAAGGGACGTAGCGGGGGATCAAACAAACCGGAACGGGACACGCGCCTGAGGATAGACCGGGGAGATCTGTTTGCCACGAGTCCAAGGGAGTTCAACCGTCGAGAAGCCGTCCGTGCTTCGTTTTTCAATGGGTTGGCACGGGCATCGCCATTGGTTGGTCGCGTACAGTTCACTTATGTAAAATGCGGCAAAATTATGGCTTGCGTATCTTGCGATTTCTGACCCAGAAGGCGAGAATGGCCCGATTGGCGTACCAGTGCTTTAACGTTTCCTCGTCTATTTCCAAACCTGATGTGTCCGGAACAACTCTTTTCATCATCGTATTGACTAAACGCTCCTGAACTTCGAGTGGCAAGTCATCAAAGCGCGGTCGTATTTGATCCGAATACCAGGTCATGTTGTTGTGTCTATGGGTTAGCGGCTGATTGCATCCATGAACAGATTGTAAATTTGATTTCTACTCAATCCAAGAAGTGAGGCTCCGGCGGCAGAAGCACCAGCCTCTGCGCCAAATGGAACGAAATTATGTCCTATTTCATGGGCAAGAATTTCCCTCGGTCCGGAAATTCCACGCATTCGCAAATAAACATCATCAAATGCAAATCCATCGATCACAATCGTTCCCATTTTTGAACTTCCCAAATATCCTCCAGTAATAGCTCCACCCATTTCGCCGGCCCAGTGTCTGTAGGTTACCAAGTGCGGGTTGTAACCCATTTCCTTTGCCATGTTCTTAATGAGTTTTTCGCGCATCAGGGCTGTTCTGGGAGAAATCTCTTCGAGCGTTTCAATTGCAGCCCAACTCATTCCTTGTTTGCGTATTCCTCCTTTTGCCCCCAACCTAACAACATCATCCACGATGCTGCCGCCGCGACCGATGGGCAGGAACATCAACCCGGCGGCGGCGACGCGCTCGCCGGGGCTGACTT
>CAZKQK010000225.1:0-5429 GCA_964554865.1 uncultured Luteolibacter sp.
CCATGAGAACGGGGAGCCGGTGGCGGTGGAAGGGGCGAGCACGTTCAGCATCGCCCACCGCACCGTTCATCCCGGCGCGTTTCCGGAGAATCTGGCCGAAGTGGTGAAAAGCACCTCGGTTTCCCATCTCACGAAGCACGCCGACTATCAATCGGCAAAGAAGGACGGCGATGGTGCGGCGGCGGCGCGGGTTGTCATGGGCGTCCTGAAGCTCGACAAGGTGGTTGCCGATCTGAAATCCCGGCTGGTTGACGACAGGCCGGTGATACTCGTTCCCGTCATGCACCGGGACACCGGGAAGCGGGCGAACGCCATACCTCGCATCTACGCCGAAGTGTTGTCGCGAGCTACTGATTGGGGGATTTCGGAAGAAATCGTCAAGATTTCAGGGGCCGCCAATACCAATAGCACCGGCCTGAACCGGGCGACGAACGAGCAATTTTTTGACGGCCCGGTTGATCCGTCGGCTCAATACATCCTCACGGATGACACCTTCACCAGCGGCGACACGCTGGTGTCCCTTTACGAGCACATCACGGCCAATGGCGGCACGGTTGCGGCGATCACCACGCTGGCGAACAGTCGTTTCCAGAATTATCTGGCCCATCGTCCTCAGGATCGCGCCAAGCTTCTTGACAAGGCCGGTCTTACGGAAGAGGGTTTCGCCCGTGAATTCGGATTCCCCATCGACCAGCTTACCGGCTCCGAAGTCTATCGGTATGCCAACCTCGAAAAGGGAATTGACTCCGGCGCAAGCCTCCGAAGCCGAATTTTTAAGGAAGGAAGCGAAACGGATTGGCAAGGAAGGCCGGGCGGAACTGGAACGTCTGAACAAGGCGGCGCAAGAACTTTTGCCGTAGCAAGGGCCGACTCCCCGCTCATCACCGCCATCGACGCGCTGGTCCTCGCCCCTGAAAAGAAGGCTGAAATCTACAAGCGCATGAAGGTGAAAATCGCCGACGTGCGGAAGCGTTTCGAGCAACGCAGGCTCCGCGTCGAGTTCGACAATCCCGATGGGATCGACCTGAATCGCTTCCAGCAAATCCGGGACATCGCGGTTCTCGAAGCCATCGCCAAGACACTGCCACCCGCCATCCGGGGAAAGATCGTAGGGGCGTTTCCGAAAGTGGCGGACCTCAAGACGACGAAAGGCCGCGAAAAGCACATGATGAACCTGCTGCCGAAGATCGAGCAGGCGGTGGAATCCCATCTTCAGAAGCAATTCCGCCAGGCGATTCGTCGGACGATGGAGAAGAGCCGACCGCAGAAGAACGACAGCCGGAACATGCGCGGCAAGATCGGAGGTCTCGGGCATGCCGTCGCCAGGCAGGCGGTTGAGGCGATGACCATGGAGAACGACACCGCCATGAAGCAGGCGGCGGCACTCCGTGATGAGATTGGCGAGAAGGCCGGTGATCTCACGCTTGAGGAATTCGAGGAACTGGAAGCCAAGGCGATGGCGCTGGAACTGTTCGCCGACTACCGGAACGCCGACAGCGCGAGGCTGGAAAAGGCAATGGAGTTCATCCAGAACAACTACAAGGAAGGGCGCAACGAATGGATTTCCACGCTGAAGGAACGCAAAGCCAAGCGCGAGGCGGGGATTCAGGCTCTGAAGGAGGTTTTAAAGGCTCCGGACTTCATCACGGAATCGATGTTGGCGGATGCCGCCTCTCGTGACAAGAAGGCGGGAACCGTATTGGCCGACGGGCTGCTCGAATGGATCTCCTCGGCCTATCAGACACTCGACCGGCTCAAGGAGCGGACTGCCGACCCGGCCGCAATCGCATGGGTGGATCAGCAACAGGAGCGGCTGCGCAAGGCACGCGGTGAATACGACGAATTCGCCGGGCGGCCGGGAAGGGAATCATTGCCATTCAGGCTCCCGGCCATCGAAAATATCGATATCCGCCGGGCTTTTCCTTACAGACATCTCGCGCGGCTTGGTATTGGCTACGGCATGCGTTGGCTTCATTTCCTGCTGCTATCACCGGTCGCGTTCGCCCAGGCCGATCCTTTCGCCGCTCTGGATGCGAACCGGGACGGCAAGCTTTCGCCCGGCGAGATTCAGGAGGCGCTGAGGTCGCGGTTTCCGATGATCGATGCGGATGGCAACGGTTTCATTACCCGTGAGGAATTTCAGAGAGCCATCGCCGCTGCCGGTGGCGGCGGTACGGGCGCGGCGGCGGAGATGGAGTGGATGAAGGAAATCGACTACGCCGGCCTGGGCAACACGCGGCAGAAGCTCGACCTGCTGTTGCCAAAAGACCGCTCCGCAAAGAAACGGCCGATGATCGTCTTCGTCCATGGCGGCGGTTGGAGGTCCGGGAGAAAGGAAGACGGGCATGATCTCCTGCGCCTGGTCACGGCATCCGGCGACTATGCCGCGGCCACCATCAACTACCGTCTTTCCCAGGAAGCGAAGTGGCCGGCGCAGATTCACGATTGCAAGGCGGCCATTCGTTTCCTGCGTGCGAAATCCGCCGAATACGGCATCGATCCCGAACGGATCGGCGTGATGGGCATGTCCGCCGGCGGTCACCTCGTGTCACTGCTGGGCACCGGAAATGACGACGCAGGACTGGAGGGTTCCGTCGGCCGCTTCACCGATGTGAGCAGCCGGGTGCGCTGCGTGGTGAATTTTTTCGGTCCCACGGATTTTGTGACCTACTCCGCCCCCGGGCGAACCGGCGCCCTGCGGAATGGGGAAAAGATGGTGGCCGCACTGCTCGGACGCACGGAGGAGGAGGTGCGGAAAAACGCCGCGCCAGCCTCTCCGGTGACTTGGGCCAGCAAGGACGACGCGCCCTTTTTCACCGCCCACGGGACGAAGGATGATCTGGTTCCTTTCAGTCAGGCCACCGCCATCCATGCCTCGCTCGAAAAGGCTGGCGTGGAATCGCACCTGGTGCCGATGGAGGGCGCGGGCCACGGGTTCTCCAGTCAGGAACTGAACCTGCGGATCCGCCGGTTTCTCGACAAACACCTGCGCGATCTGCCGGCCGAGATTTCATCCGAGCCGATCCGCCTCCGCTGAGGCACATATCATTTCCCGGTCCATGGCTTGGGTTTCAACCGAGCACGTCGTCCATCGCATCGATGAGTTCCTTCATGGTTTCCGATGTCTCGTTGCCCATGTTGGAGATGCGGAAGGTGATGCCCTTGATCTTGCCGTATCCGCCGTTGATGACGAAGCCGTGTTTCGCCTTGAGGGTCTTGATGAACGCGGATTGGTCAAACCCGGCGGGGGTGTGGAAGCAGGTGAGGGAAACCGATTCGTGTCCCGCCTGCGCGAAGTTCCTGAACTCGCGGCGCGCGCCCCAGTCATGGATGAGGCGGTTGTTGGACCGATGGCGGGCGAAACGTTTCGCGACACCTTCCTTCGCGATCACTCCGAGGATGTGCTGGAGTCCGAAGATGAGGGAGATGGCCGGAGTGGAGGGCGTGTTGTTCTTTTCGCCGTTTTTCACAAACTCGATGAAGTCGAAATAGTAGCCGCGGTTCGGCATGGCCTTGGCGCGTTCGACCGCAGCCTCGGAAAGCGAGAACACGGTGAGCCCCGGAGGCAGGGCCAGCGCCTTTTGCACGCCGGCGAGCAGCACATCGATGCCCAGGCGGTCCATGTCGATCGGGACGGCGGAAAACGAGGACACCGAGTCCACAACCAGCAGCACTCCGGGGAAGGACTTCACCACCCGGGCGATGGCCGGGAGGTCGTTCATCACGCCGGTGGAGGTTTCGTTGTGAATCAAGGTCACAAGATCGTAGCCGCCCTCCGAGAGTTTCGCCCTGACCGCCTCGGGACTGATCGCCTCGCCCCACTCGACCTGCACCCTGTCGGCCTCCAGGCCCATGCTTTTGGCCACGCTGTGCCATTTGTCCGAGAAGGCCCCGCAGCAGAGGTTGAGCACCTTTTTGGCGCACAGGTTTTTCATCGCCGCCTCCATGACTCCCCAGGCGGAGTTGGTGGCGAGGTAAAACGGGCGGCTGGTGCCCGCAAGCTCCTGAAGTCCCGGTTGGCAGGATGCGTAAAGCGCCTCGAATTCCGCGCCGCGATGGCCGATCATCGGCTTGCACATGGCGGCGAAGGTGTCGGGGGAAACGTCGATCGGTCCGGGAATGAACAATTTGGCCATGAATATGGGAGTGGGGGTGTTGTTAGAGGAGATTGTGGGATTCGAGAAGGGTCGAGAGTCTGGCCGTCTGATCGGATGTCAGAGGCACCAGCGGCAGCCGGAACTCGTCCGTGCAATGCCCTTGCAGCGCCACCGCCGTCTTGATCGGCACCGGATTCACGTCCAGCGACATCAGGCCGCGCATGAGCGGGTAATACCGCTTCTGGAGGACCAGCGCCTCGTCGAAGGAGCCGTTCAGGCAGGCGCGGACCAGGCGGGCGATCACATCGGGGATCAGGTTTGAGGCCACCGACACCAGACCGGTGGCACCGCAGGCCACGAATGGCAGGGTGAGGGGGTCGTCGCCGCAGAGAATGTCGAAATTCTCCGGCACGGCCTGCACCAGTTGGTTCACGCGGTCAACCGAGCCGCCGGCTTCCTTGATGGCCGTGATATTGGGGAAATCCGCAGCCAGCCGGGCGGTCGTTTCCGGGGAAATCTCGATCGTCGAGCGTCCGGGCACGCTGTAGAGCATGATCGGCAGGCTGGTACACTCCGCCACGGCCTTGAAGTGTTGGTAAAGACCTTCCTGCGAGGGCTTGTTGTAATAGGGACAAACCTGGAGCGAGCCGGTGGCACCGAGTTTCTCGGCGGCCTCGGTCAGTTCGATCGCTTCGGCCGTGGCGTTCGCACCGGTCCCCGCCACCACCTGGCAGCGTCCGGCGGCGAACTCCACCGCGAGGCGGATCACCTCGATGTGCTCGTCCGTGTCCAGCGTCGGCGATTCGCCGGTGGTGCCAACCGGCACGATGCCATCCACGCCCCCGGCGACCTGACGCTCGATAAGGGACTGAAAAGCGGGGACATCAACGGCTCCGTCGCGAAACGGAGTGATCAAAGCGGTGTAAGTGCCGGAAAAGCGCATGGCGCGGGGAGCATGGACGATCCCCGCCGGAGGTCAAAGCCGGATCGGCGGTGGAATCGATTTTTCCATAAGGAGAGGGGCTATCCACCCCCGGATGGCCCTCAACCAGCGCCTCAACGCCGAGTTGGAAGGCATGGCGAAGCTGCACCCCGACTATTGGTTCGTGCAATACGCGCTTTCTGCTGACTCCCGCCCAAGCCGCCGCCCTCGGCAAGCCCAAACTCGCCGGCTAACCCCACCGCAAATCCGATGCCCTCATGGGTAAGAACCCGTCTAAAGTCTCCCGAGGAGCAGCGGGATGAAAGCCAGGCGGATCATGGCGAGCGATGGGGCAAGCTGGCGCTCGCAGTTCTTCCAAAGCCTGCGGCACTTCTCCAGCCACGAGATCG
>CAZKQK010000226.1:0-5313 GCA_964554865.1 uncultured Luteolibacter sp.
CCTTGATCATGCCGCGGCGGCGGTTGAGGTCGCCGATGGTGTCGCCGACGTTCGCTTCGGGAACGAAGACATCCACCTTCATGATCGGTTCGAGAATCTGCGGGGCGGCCTTGGCCATGGACTGGCGATAGGCGGCCTTGGCGGCGATTTCGAAGGCGATGGACGAGGAGTCCACGGCGTGGAAGCCACCGTCGGTGAGGGTGACCTTGAAGTCGAGGCACGGGTAACCGGCGAGCGGGCCTTTCTGGATCGAGTTCCTGAAGCCCTTTTCGACGGCCGGGATGTATTCCTTGGGCACGTTGCCGCCGACGACGGCGGACTCGAAAACAAATCCGGAACCGGGTTCGAGAGGTTCGATCTTGTAGTCGATCTTCGCGAACTGGCCGGAGCCGCCGGACTGTTTCTTGTGGGTGTAGCTGTCGGAAACGGGCTTGGTGATGGTTTCGCGATAGGCGACCTGCGGCGCGCCGACCTCGACCTCGACCTTGTGGGTGCGCTTGAGGATGTCCACCTTGATGTCGAGGTGGAGTTCGCCCATGCCCTTGAGGATGGTTTCGCCGGTCTCCTCGTCGGTTTCAACGCGGAAGGACGGGTCTTCGGCGACCATTTTGCCGATGGCGACGCCGAGTTTTTCGGCGTTGGCCTTGTCCTTCGGAGCGACGGCCAGCGAGATCACCGGATCGGGGAAAACCATCGGCTCGAGGGTGGCCGGGTTTTTCTCGTCGGCGAGGGTGTGGCCGGTCTGGACGTTTTTGAGGCCGACGATGGCGACGATGTCGCCGGCCTGGGCGGAATCGATCTCGTTGCGGTCGTTGGCGTGCATTTCCACCATGCGGCCGATGCGCTCGGTCTTGCCGGTGAAGGTGTTGAGCACGGTATCGCCCTTCTTGATGGTGCCGGAGTAGATGCGGGTGAAGGTGAGCGCGCCGAAGCGGTCGTCCATGATCTTGAAGGCCAGCGCGCGGAGCGGGCGGCTCGGATCGACGATGGCGAACTCGCCGGTCTCGTTGCCTTCCGGATCGACTTCCGGCTGCGGTTTCACATCGGTGGGGCACGGGAGATAGTCCACCACGGCGTCAAGGATGAGCTGCATGCCCTTGTTCTTGAAGGACGAGCCGCAATAGGTCGGGAAGAAATCCATCTTGATGGTGCCCTTGCGGATGCAGGCCTTGATCTGGTCGACGGTGGGCTCCTCGCCTTCGAGGTATTTCTCCATCATTTCGTCGTCCTGCTCGACGGCGGTTTCGATCAGCTTGGAGCGGTATTGATCGACCTTGTCGGCCATGTCGGCGGGCACATCCCCGATCTTGTAGTTTTCCGGCTGGCCGGACTCGTCCCAAATCCAGGCCTTGCGGGTGAGCAGGTCCACCACGCCGACGAATTCGCTCTCGGTACCGATGGGCAGCACCATGACGAGCGGTTTCGCCCCGAGGATGTTCTTCACCTGATCGACCACGCGGTAGAAGTCCGCGCCGATGCGGTCGAGCTTGTTGACATAAACCAAACGCGAAACCTCGGAATCGTTGGCATAGCGCCAGTTGGTTTCGGACTGGGGTTCCACACCACCGGAGCCGCAGAAGACGCCGATACCGCCATCAAGCACCTTGAGCGAGCGATAAACCTCGATGGTGAAGTCCACGTGGCCGGGGGTGTCGATGACGTTGAACTGGTGGCCGTTCCAGAAACAGGAGGTGGCGGCGGACTGGATGGTGATGCCGCGCTCGGCTTCCTGTTCCATGAAGTCCATGGTGGACTCACCGTCGTGGACCTCGCCGAGTTTGTGGATTTTTCCGGTAAGCTTGAGAATGCGCTCGGTGGTGGTGGTCTTGCCGGCATCGACGTGGGCGAAAATGCCGATGTTACGGTATTTGGTGAGATCCTTCATGCCTGTGGTTTGCTGCGGTTTGCGGGGGCACAATGACCCCGGGGGGGCGCATCTCTAGTCAGGGAATCGGTTTTGGCAATCCTAGAGTCGCGCAAATTGGCGGCGCACCCTGTTTTTCCAACTCGGATGCTCAACCCGGCCGGCCGGAAGCACGCGTTTTACCGGGGGAAACGCCATACGCTTGCTGAAAACACCCGGTGGAACCGGGACAAGGACCGGAATCCCGGGTCACGGGCGATTCCCATGAGCGTTTGTTCGTTTTTCCGGGGAATCCCCTGGCGTGCCGGGCCTCGCGGACCACGAGTTGCCCTATCCCGCGCACCGCTGACCGCCGTTCGCCCGATCCCGGGCAGCCCGGCGGATTCCGGCTTGATTCGGCAGGCCCGCGCGCCATGTTTTGCCCGCGATGCCGGAAACGAAAACGCGACTCCCCACCCGGCCCGCGCGGCTTGGTGGCATGGCACCCGTCGAGGTGGCCGCCCGGCTGCGCCATCTGCCCGGACTCGTGTTTTTCGATACCGCAGGCAACCTCGCCTCCTCGGCAAACCGACCCGTCTCAGCCATTGCCGCCCGGCCTGATGAAGTCCTCAAGGGCTCGATCCACTCCGCGGCCGACCGCGCCCGGCTCCGTGCGGCGCTGGCCTCCGCCCCGGCCGTGCCCGGCGACCATGGCTTCCCGCTCGGAGGCCTCTGCGGCTGGATCGATTACGAAGGGGATTTCGTCTTCGGCATCTTTCCCGAAATGCTGGTCTTCAATCACGCGGACGGCAGTTGGCTGGAAACCGGACATCTATCGGAATGCCTCCGCGAAACCGTGGACCCGGCGGTGGAAATAGGGCCATTCACACCCGCCGCCGGCCGCCGTGAATTCATCCGCGGCGTCGAACGCATCAGGGAGTGGATCGCCGCGGGTGACATCTATCAGGTCAACCTCTCGCAGGCCTTCCACGCCGAAACCGGCGGCGGGTCGCTCTTCCCGCTTTATGAGGCGCTGCGCGACGCCTCGCCCGCGCCGATGGCCGCATGGCTTTCACTGGATGGGAGGGAAATCCTCAGCTCCTCGCCCGAGACATTTCTCAAAATCTCCGGCCGCGGCATCGAAACCCGCCCGATCAAGGGCACACGCCCGCGTTTCACCGATCCCGACGAGGACCGCCGCTCCGCATACGAACTCCAGACCTCGCCCAAGGAGATCGCCGAACTCGTCATGATCACCGACCTCCTCCGCAACGACATCGGCCGGATCTGCGAGTTCGGCAGCGTGGAAGTCAGCGAGATGCTCCAGTTGGAAACCCTCGCGCAAGTCCACCACCTCGTCTCCACCGTCAAAGGCGCCCTGCGGCCTGATACCGATGCCATCGACGCGCTCGCCGCCTGTTTCCCCGGCGGCAGCATCACCGGCGCGCCCAAGAAGCGCGCCATGGAAATCATTCGCGAACTCGAAGGCCGCCCGCGCGGCGTGTATTGCGGAGCCATCGGCTGGTTCGGCTTCAACGGCGAGTCGCAGTTCAACATCGCCATCCGCACCCTGGTCCGCGAGGGCCGGCGCCTCATCTATCAGACCGGAGCCGGCATCGTCGCCGACTCGGATCCGGAAAAGGAACATGAGGAAACCCTCCACAAGGCCGCCGGCATCCGCCTCGCGGTGGAAAGGATCGGCCGGAAAATGGAAATGTGAAATTGGGAAATCCGGGATTGCATCTCCGTTCCACACCCAAGCGGCGGGGAGTCCCACGACGAGTGTGCGTCCGCGCCTGCCCAAGTTGACAGACAAGGAACTCCAATGGCCCGGGGAGACCCTGCGGGAAAATTAAGTAGAGTAGGGAGCGGCGGGCGGCATCCGCGTCGTCTTTATCGAGGCAAGGCTGCGCCTGCCGAAATCCGACGGCAACCTCGCCTACATCTGCCCACACAAGTTCTTCAATGCGGATCTTCGTCGTCAACGCATGACGGAACGGTGGCGGAGTTTGAGTTCGAGATAGTCCAAATCGCGGTATCCGCAGGTCTTGTGGATCATTCTTGCAATGAGATTGTTGAATCCTTCGACAAGACCTGATGCCAATCCGTGTTTCACGAACCCACATACCTTCCCGCTTTGCTGCCTGAAGCCTCTTGCAAGCCGCTGGAAGGGTGCGAGTCCGCTGGCCAATGCCATGGCACACCAGTTCTCCAGGGCGCGCATCGACCAACCCATCCGCCTGTGGGAAAAGAGCCATCGGAACTGCTCCCTGAGGATGTCTGCGGTGCTGATGGCCTCGTTGGCTTCAAGCAGTTTGTCGAGTTGCCTCGTCAGCAGAATTTGTGTGAACAGGGAGGTTCCGGGAGCGCCCCAAGGTTATGATAGAGGACGAGTTTGAGTACTTCGAAGGAACGGTGGCCAAAGCCGCGTGCAAGCGAGACGCGTGCCCTGTGGTTCATTCCTTCGACCATGGCGCCGGCATATTGTCTCCTGGCGCGGAAGTAGTTGAGCGGAAGATCCTCATGGGCGCGCAGCATGCGTGCCACCTTTTTCATGGGTTCAAGACGAGAGCGCATGGCTCGCGTGGTCCGGGCTTTCATATATGCGGCGGCCCAGGTCGGATTGCGGTATTGCCAGAAACGGCGGAAGCTTTCCTTGGGTTCCCAGGCACGGGAGGTCGCGCCGGGCGAGGCGAGCACGGCCTTGGGTTTGTCGCGCGCCTTGCCGCGCACTTTGGTGCCGCGCCGCAGCAGGAGGAGGAAGCCAACTGATGAAGCGCAGGCTGGAATCGGTCCCGGAACACCGCCGCGCCATCACCGAGGAGAAACTGGAGCGCTTGATTTCCCGGAGCTATCAGGAAGGAGAGAAGGAGGAGCGGATCACTGTTCTGATCAACCTCGTTCTCGATGCTCTCGAAATGGATGAATACCGGGCCGTCTGTCGCGAGACCGAGGAAGCGGAGAAATCCGATGTGTTCATTTTCGCCAACGCGCCCGACAAGTTCGGCCTCAGCGACCTTGCCTTCATCGCCCATCAAGTCGAACGCCGCCGGACCTTCCTCGATAGTCTTGATGATCTCGCCAAGGATTCAAAGACCACGGAGATTCAGATGCACACGGCTCCCCAACACAACCTTTGGATCTTCGGCAATGAATACAGCCTCATGTCCGGCAACCGGCAGTTGCAGTCCATCGTTCGTGATTTCACCGACAAGGCCTACCGGGACAAAGATGCGGCGGACCGCCCCGATCTCCTGCTCGCCGCCAATGTCGAAAACCGGCACTTGTTGATTGAGTTCAAACGCCCCTCGATTGCGGTGGGTCGTGATGCCGAACATCAAGCTGTGACCTACGCTGACACGCTCACAGGCCGGATCGGGGTGGAACTGGACATCCTTGTGGTAGGGGGCAGCGTGGACCCGAAGCTGCAATCGGCCTATTCCGGCAAGAAAACACGCTTCCTTTCCTAC
>CAZKQK010000227.1:0-5298 GCA_964554865.1 uncultured Luteolibacter sp.
CGATGTTCGCCCTCAACAAGGTGATGAAAATCCCCGCCGGCATCATCGTCATGTCCGGCCCCACCGGCTCCGGCAAGTCCACCACCCTCAACGCCATCCTGCGCGAGCTGAACCGCCCGGAAGTCAATATCCTCACCCTCGAAAACCCGGTCGAGGACGAGGTGCCCGGCATCACCCACTGCGACCTCAAGAGCCCGAAGGAGTTCAAGCCGATGATCGCCTCCTTCATGCGCTCGGACCCCGATATCATTCTGATGGGCGAGGTCCGGGACATCGAGTCCGCGGAACTCGCCATCGAGGCCGCCGTCACCGGCCACAAGGTGCTCACCACCATCCACACCCCGCGCGCGTCGCAGATCATCGAGCGTTTCGAGCAGTTGGGCATCGAGCGTTGGAAAATCGCCCAGACTCTCAAGGCCGCATGCGCCCAGCGTCTGGTGAAACTCCTCTGCCCATACTGCAAGGAATCCACCCGGGGCGTCTCCGAGCTGGACCGCAAGACCTTCTGCCTCGACGACTCCTGGGCGGCAATACCGCTGTTCCTCGCAAAATCCGGCGGCTGCCAGGAATGCCGCAACACCGGCTACAGCGGACGGACCGCCATCCTCGAAATCATCCCCATCACTCCCAAGGTCTCGGACATGCTTTCGAAGGGCCAGATGACTCCCTATGAACTCGAGGTGAAAATCGCCGAGGAGGGCGTGCTTCCCAACCTCCGCCGCAACGGGCTGCGGCTTTTGCGCGAGGGAAAAACCGACCTTGCCGCCGTCAGCAAGGTCATCGACATGACCTACACCGATGACTAGCGCCACCGCCACAGCCAAGACCAGCAACGCCACGGCCCAGGCCCCGGCGGCCGCTCCCGCGCAAAAGGGACTCCTCGCCGCGCTCAACCAGCCGAAAAAGGTCAAGGAGTTCAGCAAGAAGGAACTGGTGGACATGTTCCGCGGACTCGGCTCGATGCTCCGCGCGCAAATCAACACCGCGGACGCGCTGAAATACTACGGCCACGGCCTGCCGAACAAGGCCATGGTGGACGCGCTGACCCGCATTCGCGAGGACATCACCGCCGGCATCAACGTTCACGAGGCCTTCCGCCGCACCGGACGCTTCAGCGATACCATCGTCGGCCTGATCCAGGCGGGCTCGGACGCCGGCCAACTCCACTACGCCTTCCAGTCGCTCGCGGACCGGCTCAAGAGCGAACTGCATTTCCAGAAACAACTCAAGAAAGCCACCATCACACCGGGTGTCATCATCGCGGTCCTGACCGGCGCATTCATCATCTCCCAGGTCAAGATCGTCCCCCAGGTCGAGGAAATGCTCAATGGGGTCAACGCCAAACCGGACGGCATGACCGCCATTTCCTTCAAGGTGAGCCACTTCACCCAGGCCACATGGCCGGTTTTCGTCATCGCCGCCATTTCCATCGGCGTGGTCATCTTCAGATCCTCCCATGTGCGCAACCTGATCCTCGGCTTCGCCATGTCCCGCTGGCGCCTGCTGCGCCTGCTCATCATGAGCCTGCGCCAGATGACATTCATCTCGACGATCAAACTCCTCCACTCCAACGGCATCAACCTTGCCAAATCGATCCGCGTCTCCGCCAACAGCGTCAAGGGAACCCCCTTCTACGAGGAACTGCGCACCGCCGCGGACAAATATGAGAACTCCGGCGTCCCGCTCTCCACCGCCTTCGCCAAATACACCTCGGTGGACGCCCAGGTCACCCACATGCTCGCCATCGGCGAGAAGTCCGCCTCGCTCGACTCGCAGTTGGACATGCTCGCCATGATGTATGAGGAGGACTCGCAGAACCACATGACCGCCTTCGCGGCGGCCATCAGCTTCCTGGTTCTCATCATCGCCGTGTTTCTCATCGCCGCCGTCTTCATCGGCACATTCCTTCCGATCTTCCTGATGGGTCCGAAGATGATGCAGGGCGGCATCTGACCCCCACCCTGTCAGCGCAACCGAAAACCACACACCGTCATGCAACTCACCCGATTCGACCGCTGGCTGCGCGAGAGGTTCGTGTACGAGACGCACATCCAGACACTGCGCCCGCCGGAATTCATCCCCGCGGGAATCCGGGCCATCGACCTGCCCGATGAGCCGGGCAAGAGGTTCAAGCACCTCTTCATCGCCAAAAACAGCCGCCACGCGGACGAACTGATCCGCGTCCTCAGGGAAAACAGCCAGATGTACAACACCCGGATCGTGGACCGGGACACCTGGTATGTCCCCTTCATCGCGCCCAAGGACAAATCCCTCACCTGGTGGCTCTTCTCGGTGGCCTTCATCGCCACCACCTCCTTCTTCGTCCTCCTATACATCAAGGGCCTCGTTCAGGATCCGGAATTCCGCCAAAACTTCATGGAGGCCCTCAAACTCTTCAAAAGTTGACCGGCCCCGATTTCCCGCTTTCCAAAAAGGTCCGAATATCCTAATCAAACGTTTTCATGAAAACGCCGAGTCACAACAGCCGCTCCCGGCCGGGCTTCACGCTCCTCGAAATGACCATCGTGATCATGGTTCTCATCTCCCTGATCAGCACCGGCCTGTTCGTTACCAACAAAATGGACGACTGGCGTCTCGGCCGCGAGGCCTCCGAAACCCTCCGCCAGGTGTACTCCGCCCAGCGCATGTTCCTCGCCGACAATCCGACCCGCCTGGTCAGCAGCATCGTCGCCAATGACGTCATTCCCTACCTGCCGACCGGAGCCACCGCGTTACCCACGGTGAAATCCCTCACCGGGACAAACCTGAACATCATCGTCAATAAATCTCCCCCCGTGATCAATGCCGGCTCTGGCGTCGTTTATGACCCCTCCGGCAGCAACCGGGACTCCCTATGGGATGTGGGCGAATGATCAGAGTCCTTGCCACCACCGCCATCCTGCTCGCCTCCGCGCCGCTCCAGGGCGCGGAGTTCAGGCATATCGGCGATTTCCTCCTTCAGTCCCACTTCAAGCTCACCGGTGACAAACAGACACCGATCCCGATGAAACCCATGGTTTTCCGGGTTTACACCGATGGGGTGAGGGTGAAAATCTCGGCCGAGGGCGATGCCGATTCCGGCACGACGTTCGAAATCTACCGCTCGGACGGAATCGGCCGCCAGCGCTCCGGCCGCGGTGCGCTGGAAGTCATCCCCGGCCTCCAGGCCACCACCAACACCGGTGGTGTTTTGCGCCATCTCCGCCTCACCCGCGAGTCCATGACCATCACCACCTTCCCCGGCGTTTCCGACCAAACCACCGTCAGCCACGCCATCGCGGCCGAGCCCAAGCCGGCCTCTCCGAAAAAATCACAAACCGTCAACCGGACATCCGCTCCGGCCCTGCCATGAAGCCCCTCCCCTCACCCAAGGCCCAAACGAACCGCCCGCAAGGCGAGGCGATGCCGTCCCTGCCGGCGGTTCTGCCAAGCTCCCCCGGTCCCTACTCGACGAGCAACCGCCGCTCCTCCTCATGCCCGGTCCAGCGGGTCTATCCCTGGCTGCTCTCCACCAGCACGCTGATAGCCGCCGTTTTCTGCCTCCTCTACATCACCAAGCCGGTGATCGTCCCGGCATCCACCGCCAGCGCCTCGATCTCGCTGGTTCCCGCCATGCCGTCCGGTTCCGCCGCCGCACAGGGACCGGGCCTCCTCCCCATCAAGGACCGGCTGCCGGGTGAAACATCGGCCCCCTCGGCCACCAAACCGCTGGCCGCCAATCCCCGCCGCGATCTTCCCGCGCCCGCATCGCCGGGTGCTTTTGAAGAAACCAACCTCCGCATCCAGCACGTCCTCACCGCCGAGGCCCCGGGCGGCCACCTCGACCGCATCGACCTCGAAGTGCCCGTCCTCTATCAGAGCCGCAACCTGCGCTGGACACCCGCCGAGGTCGAAGCCGCGCGCAGCCTCCTTACCAAACTCATGGACCACCAGGAGAAGACCCGCCAGTTGCGCGCCGAAGGCATGGAACTGCTGGATTCCTGGAATCATCTCATTTCCAAGTCGATCCCCGCCACCGACCTGCGCGCGGACAGTCCCTCCCTGCCGGACAATCAGGAGGACGCGGCCGACTCGCCACGCCCCGCCGGTTGGACCAGCCCGGAATCCATCCAGATCCAGCAACCCTCCGGAAAATGAACATCATCCGTCACATCGCGCTGGCCTCCCTGCTTCTCGGCCCCCCCGCCCATTCGCAAAACGTTTCCGAGGAAGCGCCCGAGGATCCCATCCAAAAGGCCATCCGCGAGTTCAATCAACGGGACCGTTCCTCTCCCAACGGAGTCACCGTGGTGCTTGATCCTCCTGCTGCGGATCCCTCATCCGCCGATGCACCGGCAAAATCCGAATCCCCGCCCGTGCTCGTCACCGGCAGGCCGCCGCAAGACACCGAGGTCGTCGTCGATCATGATCCGGCCCCGCAGGAAGACAGCGCTCTCGCACCCGGGCCCCCGCCGGAACCCCGCAAGGGACTCGCCGTCCGCGTCGAAAAACTCCAGTCCGGCACCGGAAACATCGATCCCGCACAGATCAAACTCCTCGCCCCTTTCCCGGCCAAGGCCCTCTCCACCGCCCCGGTCGGCTGGAAAATCGAAGCCTCCGAGCAAGCCCCCTCGTTCCAGCGCGAGGTCGAACTCGCCCCCGGCCGCACGATCACCCTGAACATCCGCCCCCACCTGCTCGTGCCGGAAGCGGACGGCCACAATACCCTCAGCGTCTCCGAGCCCGGCTTCAACCACTCCCTCGGATACCGCCAGGATTCCACCGTAGGCGCGGTACTCTCCCGCTCGATCCGCCAACTCGACGAGGACTCCGGAAACCTCGGAACCGCCATCGACAATCTCCAGCAACTCCTCGTTTCCCTGCCAAAATCCGGGACTTCCGCCGAAGAAGTCCCCGCTCCGCCAGCAACCGGTCCCAAACCCGCCAACAAGCGATGAAATCCACCACCCTTCCCTTGATCTGCGGCGTGGCGCTCACCGCCATGTGTACCGCCGTCGGCAGCCACTGGTGGTCCGTCCGCCAATTCGTCTCCGCCGTGGACTCCGGAGTCCCGGTCGCCACTCCTCCGCCGGCCGCCACGCCCGCACAGCCGGAAAAACCGAAACCCCGGACGCCCCGGCAGGACACCCTCGCCTCCAAGCCCGCAAACACCGCTCCCACTCCCAATCAAAAGGATTTTTACGAAACCCTCATTCGCAGAATGGAGAATTTCGAAAACCAAAGCCGCGACCTCCTCGACCAAATGGCCGAGACCAATCGCGACCTCATGAAACTCGAATTCCGCGTGGACACCCACTC
>CAZKQK010000228.1:0-5211 GCA_964554865.1 uncultured Luteolibacter sp.
TTCAGCGACGACGCAACCGCCGAGGCCATCTCCGATCTGGTCGCCCACATCGGCTGCCGGGAAGGCCGCCTGCGCGCCGTCCGCAAGACCATCATCCTTGCCCAGGAACTCCGCAAGGCCAGCGCCGACCTCAGCGACAATCCCCGAAAAGCCGTCCGTGCCGCGCACTCCCGCCTCGTCCGCGACTACGCCCTCCCCGCCGACTGAAACCCCACCAACCATCCACCACCATGTCACTCAACCCCGTCCGCAAAAACCTCCGCGAAAAACGCGGCTTCATCGATTCCACGAACTACAAAGCCCCGCCACTCCCGCAGTGGGAGATCCACGTCGGCCACGTCCAACTCTTCATCGTCGGCCCCGGTCCCGACGCCTGGCTCGCCTGCTCCAAGCCCGAATACCGCCCCGGCATCAAGCCCGGCACCCATCGCGAAAGAGCCATCGCCCAACGCGCCATCCTCATCCTGCGTCACGCCGGCCCGGACGCCGGAGTCCCTGAAATCAAAGCCGCCCTTGCCGAGGCCGAAACCCTCATCTGACAAAAGCCATGCAAACCAAACGCCGCCGCTTCCTCCGCCGCTTCGATTGGCACGACAACGCCCGCATCGCCGCCCGCATCCTGCGCACCGCGCGCAAGACCCTCGCGGGCTCCGAGATCCGCGAACTTGAGCGCGTCGCCGCCGGGTGCGGCCCGCGAACCCTCCACATCAAGACCACCACCCGCGACGGCAAGCCCACCATCGTCCGCGACACGCCTTTCATCCGCATTGTCACCGAGTTCGCACACTTGCTCTAACATGACCACCCCCGATCAGATCCTCCTCATGCTCCTCGCCGATGGCGCCGTCACCCCCGCCGCCATCGGAGACAAGCTCCGCATCCCCATGCTCGTCGCCAAGGCCGTCTGCGAGCGCCACGAGCGCGACGGCCTCGTCTCCGGCACCAGCATCGCCGGCCTCGTCCCCCTCTATCAACTCACCCCCGCCGGCCGCGAACGCGCCGGAACCATCAAATCCGCCTGATCCATCCACCATCAACCCCAAACCAAACATCATCATGCCACCACGCCTCAAATCAACCGCCGCCATTGAATCCCGTGCCCAGTTCGACTCCACCGTCGATGACATCTGCAAACTCCAGATCGACCGTGAAATCCTCGTCGCTGATCGCGACCGCTTGATCGCCTCCGTCATGGAGGAGCACAACCCCCGCATCGAAGCCATCGGTAGCGAGATTTCCGCCAAGCTCATCCTCTGCGAAAAATACGCCACCACCCACCGCGAGAGCCTCTTCGGCAAGCTCAAGAGCGCCGCCAGCTCGCTCGGCCTCTTCGGCTTCCGCACCGGCAATCCCAAGCTCGTCCTGCTCAACCGCAAATGGAAATGGGACGATGTCCTCCAAGCCCTCAAGTCCCTCGGCCGAGAGGAACTCATCCGCCGCAAGGAGGAATGCGACAAGGACGCCCTGAAGAAACTCGAAGACGCCGAACTCGCCGCCGTCGGCCTCCGCATTGATCAGGAGGAAACCTTCTTCATCGAACCCAAGCGCGACGATCCCGAGCGCCTCACCGCCAAATGACGCCTCACGGCCACGGCACCGGCGCGCCCGGCCAGCGCATTCCTCATGATCTCCGGTGCCCTCACCACCAACCTCAAGCCACCACCCATGAACTATATCAAACTCGCCAAAGTCATCCGCGAAAAGGCGGAAGAAATCAACCGCAACTATGACTTCGACGATCCCGACACCAGGGACTTCCGGGACACCGCCGAACTCCTCAACTGCCTCGCCCGCATGCTGGAAGGCAAGTCCGTCCACAAGGCGTTCGGCGCGCCCGGCGATTGGGGATACGGCACGCCCATCGGGGACGCCCTGTCCGACGCCTATCACAGCACGATCTAACAATCCGAAGCCATGTCTGTAATCGATCAACCATTCAGCACCGGCCTCAGTGACGCCGAGCGCGAGCGCCTTGCCCTGCTCCTCGAAGAGTGTGGCGAAGTCCAACAGATCATTGGCAAGATTCTCCGCCACGGCTACGAGTCTTGCGATCCAACCAAGCAAGGATCACCGACGAATCGCATGCTCCTCGAAAACGAGCTTGGTGATCTCCAGATGGCTTTCGGCTACATGGTCCGCGTCGGCGACCTTAACTTTCACGCGATCAATGCCGCGCATCGACGGAAGGAACGGGAGGCATTCCGCTGGTTCCATTTCCAGCGCATCCATCCTGTCGGATGCGCCGCCTGCGACCGTGGCGACTTCCAGCTTGGTCATCATGACGATTGCCCGAACAAACCCTCGTGAGCCATGAAGCACCGCCTCGCCACCATGTCGGAAACCCGCGTATGGGCTCGCCGCGTCATTGACCGGGTGATCTCCGACAACGTCCTCGGCCCGGTCGGATGCCTGCATCGCGATGACCTGGCCGAACTCCGCCGCATCCTCCGCGACGCCGTTGACTTCCGTTTCCTGACCGCCTGGGAGAAACGCATCCTCCGCGAAGAGTGGCGCGTCACCCTCGGCCATCCGCCGAGGTGCAAACCGAAGATGAAGCGTCTCCACGGCCTCACCGAAAGAGACATCCTCCCCTCCATGCGCGGCTGGGCGAGGAAACATGGCTTGATCAGCGATCCCCAACCCGCCCCATGAAACCCGACCATCCATGGACCGCCGCGGAAATGCGCGCCCTCCACCGCCGCTACATCTCCGGCGAGTTCCCCTCCGAACTCGCCAGGGCTCGCAAGCGCTCCGGCCAGTGGCTCCTCGCCCGCTTCCGCGCCCACGGTTGGCCGCTCCGGGAAAGGAAAACACCCGTCATGCCCAGGCGTCTTCCCGCCGCCGTCGCCGAGGCCATGTATGCCGACTACCAGGCCGGGATGACCCTCGCCGACGTCGAGCGCAAACACCAGCGCCCCAAGTCCTCCGCCAGGAACATCTTCCAAACGCGCGGCTGGCCCATGCGACCGCCGCCGCAAAACGCATGGAGGCAATACCGCCCGGACGGAACCTTCCAGTCCATGCCTCCCAAAACCCCGGAGGAAATCGAGGCCCTCATCCTCGCCGCGGACAGGGTCATGATCCCCGCCGCCCTGCGGACCGAATGGCGCAAGTGGACCATGGATCGACGCGGCGACTTCATCCGCCGCCTGCGCGCGAGGTTGCGTGATCCGCTCGACATGCCGGACCTGCCATTCTCCTCAAACGTCAAACCCTTCGACTACGCCTCCGAAGAGGCCTGGAACATCGCTCGCGCCGCGAATGGCGATCTCGAAAGCCGCCGCTTGGTCATGCAGATAAAGCTCGTTTCCCAGGGCGTCATCTGGGACGGCCGCCTGTGGTTCTGGGTCCGGCACGACCGTTACTACGCCGAGGCCGTCCAATGGCGTCCCGACCGCCCGCGCCGCCTCCTCGCCCGCGTCATCTGGGAATCCGTCCACGGCCCGCTTCCGCCCCGCGCCGTCGTCCGTCTCATCGACGGCAATCCCAACAACCTCGATCCATCCAACCTCACCATCTCCGACAAAAACGAAGTCTGCCGCGAAAACCAGATGGCCGCCCTCACCCGCAAATCCCGCGAGCGCGCCGCCATCCTTCTCAACCAACACCAGAACCCCCGCCATGAGCACACTCACATCCTACAAAACCTTGGCCGCCGGCCACGTTGATCCCGAGGAAATCCGCCGCCTCGTCGCCGCCGCGAAAGGCCAGGGCCTCATCAAAACCCCCGCCAGTCCGGACACCCCGGCCAGGATCGACAAATCCGGCCCGGACATCACCGCCCCGGATGCCACCGGCACCCGCAGCGTCTGGATGGACGTCGATCCCGGCCTCGCCGCCCACTGGCTGCAAAACAACTTCGTCAACCGCCCCATCAGCGAGGACGTCGTAAAGGCTTACGCCCGCGACATGCTCAACGGCGTCTGGATTCCCACCCACCAGGGCGTCGCCTTCAATGATCGCGACCATCTCATCGACGGCCAGCACCGCCTCCGCGCCATCGTCATGAGCGGCCTCACCGTGCGCATGATGGTCACCTTCGGCCTGCCCTCCCACATCCCCGGCCGCTCCATGACCACCATGGACGCCGTGGACCGCGGCAAACCACGCAGCGTCGCGGACCAACTCAAAATCCAGCACGGCCTCAAGCACGGCCCCGCCATCGCCATGATCTGCGCCTCCCTCGCCGGCATCTGCCAGAACGAACGCACCCGCCGCCTCAGCGTGGGCCAGACGCTCGACATCTACAGCGAATTCCGCGAGGCCGTGGACTGGGTCATCGAATTCAAATCCAAAGCCCCCGGCCTGCGCTCCAAGGGCGTGCTCGCCGCCTGCGCCTTCGCCGTCGCCGCGGAAGTCAGGCTCAAGGGCCTCTGCCACGACCTCTTCAGCGGCAACCGCATCAGCGCCGCCGAGGACGGCCCCATC
Source organism: uncultured Luteolibacter sp. (assembly GCA_964554865.1). Lineage (GTDB taxonomy): Bacteria > Verrucomicrobiota > Verrucomicrobiia > Verrucomicrobiales > Akkermansiaceae > Luteolibacter. The sequence goes on from CAZKQK010000228.1 coordinate 4,429, forward strand.
GACATGCTGGGTCGCTTCCTCGCCAGCGACGAGGCCGTCCTTCTCAACCGCGGCACCGACCGCGGGCTCGCCGAACTCACCTTGCAGGCCCTCTTCCTCGAACAGGCCGGAGAACGCCCGCCCAAGCTCGAACTCGCCCAGGCCGGCCTCCTCGCCTTCCGCGCCCTCCAGCCCGCCCGCGTCGCCAAAGTCGCGGACCTGTTCAAGCTCCCCAAGTGAACGCCGAACGCAGCGAGGCAAAGCCTTCGCTGCCGTGACTTGTTCGGCTGGCTTGTATCGACTAAACTACTGAACACTATGGAAATGAATTACGAAAACCACGGAGAGATCGAAATCGAAGACTGCGACGAGGCCAATGTCCCGGTTAATAGCTTCATGTCGCCGCCGGATGAGGAGTGCGAGAAATGGCGATGGACGGCCGGCAACTTCATGCCGCGAAAGGGGCGGGTGGTTAGCGACCAATACGAGATCCGAGCGGACTCACAGGATTCGCTAATGGCGGCGGTGAAAAAGCACGTCGTGCCACTCTACGAAGCCGCGCTGGAAAATCTGAAAACCACGGGCGGCAACTACTACTGGGAGCGTGAAGCTCCGCCGGACCACTGATTCAACGACAGGAGTTGTTTATTGCCACCATGAAAGCCACGTCAAAAACCGCATCCCGCAAACCCTCTGCAAAACCCGTGCAAAAGCGCGGCACGCCCGGATCGAAAGGCCGTCTCACAAGGGCCGAAACCACCAACCTTCTCCTTGCCGCACGCGACGCCTTCTCTCACCAGTCCT
>CAZKQK010000229.1:0-5205 GCA_964554865.1 uncultured Luteolibacter sp.
CCGGTTTTGGGATCGGTGGCGAACTGGATGTTCGAGCCGCCGGTTTCCACGCCGATCTCGCGGATCACGGCGAAGGAGGCGTCGCGCATGATCTGGTATTCGCGGTCTGTCAGGGTCTGGATGGGCGCGACGGTGATGGAGTCGCCGGTGTGCACGCCCATGGGATCGAGGTTTTCGATGGAGCAGATGACCACGCAGTTGTCGGCGCGGTCGCGCATGACTTCCATTTCGAATTCCTTCCAACCCAACAGCGACTCCTCGATGAGCACTTCGCTAACAGGCGAGAGATCGAGGCCGCGGGTGACGATTTCCTCGAATTCCTCGCGGTTGTAGGCGATGCCGCCGCCCTGGCCGCCGAGGGTGAAGGCGGGACGGATGATGAGCGGGAAGCGGCCGATTTCCTCGGCGACCTTCTTGGCTTCCTCCATGGTGTGGGCGGTGCCGGAGAGCGGCAGGTCGAGGCCGATCCTGAGCATGGCATCCTTGAAGAGCTGGCGGTCCTCGCCTTTTTCGATGGCTTCGGGTTTCGCACCGATCATGCGGACGCCGTGGCGTTCCAGCGCGCCGTTCTTGTGGAGCGACATCGAGGTGTTGAGGGCGGTCTGGCCGCCGAGTGTGGGCAGCAGGGCGTCCGGTTTCTCGCGGGCGATGATTTTTTCGACGACTTCCGGCGTGATCGGCTCGATGTAGGTGCGGTGGGCGAACTCCGGGTCGGTCATGATGGTGGCCGGGTTGGAGTTCACCAGGATGACCTCGTAGCCTTCCTCCTTGAGCGCCTTGCAGGCCTGGACACCGGAGTAGTCGAATTCGCAGCCTTGGCCGATGACGATGGGGCCGGAGCCGATGACGAGGATTTTGCGGATCGAGGTGTCTTTGGGCATGGTGGGAGGCTGGTTTTCGGCGCGGCAGGGCGGCTAAATTGGACGGGGTTTGGCAGGGAACGGCCCGCTTGTAAAGGGTGGGAATCGTCCGCATTCCCGGATCGCCGTCCATTGGGATGCGGACGGCGCGAGGCAGTTGTGAACTCAGCGGCGGGAGATTCCCCCGGGCATCCGGTCCCTGCGCATGCGGAGGGGGCCGCGCGGGATTCCCCCGGCCCGTTGTTCGAGGCGGTCGCGGGGCCGGAGACCCTGGATTTCCAGCTCCCTTGAGGAACCGGCCATGATCGGGACAGTCGGGAAACCGGGTTTTCAGCGGCGTTTCATGCCCGGTGGCAGCCAGTCCTTGTGGGCCGGGGTGATGGCTTGCCGCGGCTCGGCGGAAGGGGCTTCGGTATCGGCCTCCCCCCCGGTCTCGGCGAGGCTGAGTCCCCGCGTGTGTTTGGCGACGAGCGCCCTCACGCGGTCTGCGGGAGGAAGTCCGACGAATTTGTCCACCAGTTGGCCATCCCGATAGATGCGGACATCCGGGATGCCCCTCACGCCTTCGCGTTGGGCGATTTCGCCGCATTGGTCCACGTTCACCTTGCCGACGAGCACGAGGCCGTTGTTTTCCCGGGCGATTTCATCGAGGATGGGGCTGAGCTGGCGGCAGGGGCCGCACCAATCGGCGGTGAAATCCACAATGGCCACACGGCCGGGTTTGTCGGGAAACGAGTCGAAATCCGCAGCGGAGAGATTCGAGACCAGCAACCCGGAGTGTGGCGGGGCCGGGGCGGCGGGCGCGACCTTGGATTTCGCTTGGGAAATCAGGCCTGCCGCCTTGTCGCAAGACGGGAGCGCGGCCAACGCGACCAGCAGGAATCCGGCTTTGGGAAAAGGGTTCATCGGGTGGCGCTTGAGCGTGACATGCCCGGTGGCGGGCCGCCGGGTTTCGAGGGGGCGGCCGGCTGTGCGGAGACCTGCGCGGAGGTCTGCGCGGGGGCCGGGATGGCGGCCGGGGGAAGGACGGCAGGCCGTGGGGCGCCGGGCGTACCGGCAGCCAGGGTGGCGCTTTGCATTCCCCGCACATCCGGGCGCCAGTCCTTGCCCATGCGTTTCAGGCCATGGAGGATCTCATCGACCTTGCGCTCGATTTGCAGCTGCGTCCAGACGCCTTGGAATTTGCAGGCCCTGATCGTGCCGACCATCATCACGACCTTGGGTGGTTTGGTGACCATTTCCGCCTTGGCGCGCTCCGGCTCCTTCAGCACGTCCACCCGCGTCACAAGCACCTGGCCGCCATACTTTTCCCGCACCTTGTTGAGGTGATCCGCGATGAGTTCGCTCTCGGGGTTTTCCGGGAGGTGGAAGTGCAGGATCTCTATCAGATGCGTACTTTCCGGGTGGTCCGCCAGCTTGGCCTCGACCGGTTTTTCGGGGAAAAACCAAACGCCAAACAGCACTCCCATTGCCAAGAAAAGGATGATGCCCCGGCGGATCCAGACCGCGCGTTCCTCGTGAGTCATAGACCACAGTTTGCCTGACAATCAGGGAAGCTCAAACAAATTCACGCCTACGCGATCGCGTGGGAGCCTCACTTGGCATCAAACACCAGGCGGAATCCGAGATCGGCGCGGCGCAGCGAGCGGTCGTCCACCCACTCGCGGGTGAGGGCGTTGCTGCCGGGCTTGAGGTAGGAACCGCCGATGATGAGCCACTTGCGCTCGCCAAGCGGATTGGCCGGATTGGTGGCCGGGCGGCGGGTCCATTCGGCGACCGATCCCGCCATTCCAAGCAATCCCTGAGGGGTGCGGTCGGTGGTTTGGCCGGTTACCGGCTGCCAGGGAGAGGGAACCAGGGCCGATGGCACGGCGACATCCCTGCGCAGTGCGGCAAACCATTCCTCCTGCGTGGGAAGACGCGCCTGTTTCCACTCGGCATAGGCCGCACAGTCCCACCAATCGACCCCGACCACCGGCGAATCGAGGGTGACCGGCCGGCTGTTCCATGTGCCGCCGGATCGGGCGGAGGAGTGGAGGTTTTCCCAATCCTCGGGCTTGTGGGAGGTCTTTTCGGACGGCTGGTTTTCGTGATCGAAGGTGCGTTCTCGCCGGTCTTTTGCCAAGGTTTCGAGGGTTTCCAGAAACATGGCGTATTCGCCGATGGTCACCTCATGGGCGGAAATCCGGAAGGCGTTGAGCTGTTCTTCAGTTCCATCCGGTGTGGGGTGCGTGCCGGATGGAATGGGAACCGCACCCGGCAGGGCCTGTCCCGCCGGTGCCGGCGGTGGTGCGGACTTGGATTTCAGGGAAAACAGCACGGCGACGATCGCAGCCAAAGCAAGGGCTCCGGCGATCAGTGCGAGTGGCGGCTTCCCTCGGCTCCCTGCGGCGGGCTTGGTGGCCGAGGCCGGCGGCGCCGGCTCCGCGAGCTGCTGTTCGATCTGCGAGGCGATGTCTCGCACTTGCTCCCAAGTGAGTTCCCGGTCAATGCCCTCGCCGCGCATCCAGCCGAGCAGCGTCAGTGTCCGGGTGGTGCCGGGTTGGCCATCCGTCACCAGCGGGGGCAGACGCTCGCCCAGACGGAAAATGTCGCGCTGCGTGTGCTCGGCCGGGCGCCTGCCGCTCAGCGCGAGATTTTCCAGGCGGATGACGCCGTGTTCATCCAGTCGTATGTGATCAAGCCCGATCGGCGCGGTGGCGATGCCCGATGCCTCCTGCTGGATCTGCGCATCCGCCACACGGCGGATCACATGGGCGAGGCGGGCCGGTTTCAGCGGCTCACCTGCGACCCGCCGGTCTTCAAGGGTCGAGCCGGGAAGCAGTTCGTGGGCGAAAAAACACACATCGGGCTGCGCGACCGCCTCATAGACCGAACCCACGAGCGGGTGGTCCACGGCGGCTTTCGCGCGCACATCGGCAAGAAACGTTTCGCGATGCGCTTCCTGCTCCGGTTTCAACTCATCCACCAAGACCCGGCGGGCCACCGAGACCTGCTCCGCAAGCCAGCGCCTGATGGATGGCGACTCCGTGATCAATTCCTTCAGGCGGTATTCGCCCAGCAAACGTTCGTCGGCGTCGGGATTCATGGTGACTGGAACACTACTCGGGAAGCGGTGGCAGCAAAGGCACGTCCGGATCGAAGTCCATCGGCAGCTCATGCTGGAACTCCGGCAGCAGCGGGTCCATCCCGCCAGCGGGATGCTGCTGGCCCGGCAGCCGCGCCGCGAGATCGCGCGGCCAGGCTTGCACGTCCAGCACCTCGCCCTTGTAGGTGAGCGTGACCACCTGGCCGTAGTAGCGCTTGTCCCCGAAGAGGTGCTCGGTCTGGGCGTCCTGTTCGGGTATCGTGTAGTTCATCCGCAGGCTCTCCTCGCCGCCGGCCCAGTCGAAGGGCAGCGTAACCCATTGCTCCGTCACCCAGCTCTTGTCCTGAAGCAACTCGATCTGGCCCTTGGTGCTGCGGTTGAAGAATACCACGGAAACGGAGATTTCGCCCACGTCCACCTCATCCGCCGGCGCCTTCTGCACCGGGATCGTCAGAACCACATTCTTCCCGTCCCCGGCGCCCGGAGGAGGAAAAATCCTAACGCGGCCGAGCGAGAGCTTGCCAAGCATGTCTCCCGGTTGCTCGAAACCGTCGCGCAACTTGGCCCCGGCCATCTGATAGAGCGCGCCGGCGCCCTCGATGCCCATTTGGAAAACCTTTTCATAATGCGCCGCCGCCGTGTCATAGACGCCCATCTGCTCATGCACCATGCCGAGTTCGTAATGGACGTTCGCGTCATCGGGCGATTGGCCAAGCGCGTCCTGAAGCTTGATGATCGCCTTGCCCATGTCTCCCGCCACGCGGGCCTCGCGGGCCTCGTTCACCAGGCGCTCCGAGCGCGGGTCCGCGATCCGTGGCGTGGTAAGCGGCGTGGGCGGCGGTAGCGGCGAGGCATCGGAGAAGACCGGCGGCGCGGGTGGACGCGAAACCACGCCCGGGTCCGCCACCGGAGCGGGAGCGGGTGCCGGAACCCGCACGACCACCGGCTTCGGCACCTCCTTTTCCACCACGCGGACCACGCGGGACTCCTCCAGGCGCGTCGCCAGGGCCATGCCGGCCACAAGCAACTGGGCGAAAGCCATCATTGCCAGAAACCAGCACGCCAGCCCGAAGACCGGCAGCCGTGGCAGGGACTTGGCGGACGGTTTCCCCGATGACATCGGGCGGAGAATGACCGCCCGCCCCGGTACTGTCAATCCGCCGACCGAATTAATATTACAAGAGACAGAAATAATTTATTTCCGCTTGCGGTGATGGCAATGGCGGGGTAGGAATGGGGCATGGCACGCGCGCGATG
>CAZKQK010000230.1:0-5152 GCA_964554865.1 uncultured Luteolibacter sp.
AACGGTGTGCCTCCACCTTGGATCCATAACACGCCAAGCCGCCCTCCGCCCTCCGCCCTCCGCCCTCCGACCTCCGACCTCCGACCTCCAATGAAACCTCCCACCCTCATCCCCATCGCCTTCCTCGCCCTCGCCACCTTCGCCCAAGCCGCCGACCCCGCCTGGTGGACCACCCGCGGCGTGAAAACCGGCTCCGCGGCCGGCAACCTCGCCCCGGCCACCGTCGGCCAGGCCAAGCACATGGCCGCCATGGCCCTCGCCGAACTGGAAACCCGGATTCCGGCCCCCGCCTTCACGGCGCTTGAGGCCGATGTCAATGCCGTGGCGGACCTCTCCGTCCCAAACCCCCTTCCGGCCGACTGGGACGAAAGGCACCGCGCCCCGCTCCTCACCGGCCAGCTCAAGGCTTTGGCCAAGCCCTTTTACGACAGCCTGGGAACGTTGCAATCCGATTGGCTCTTCATGGAAATGGGAATGAAGGGGCTTTTGGTTTCCGAACCTGGTGGCGGCGCGTTTGCGGAAAGCCCGTATCCATGGACGGAATCCGTCGCCGATGATGCGAATATGGGTCCTGCCAGCCTCGGCCAGCTCAAGGCCGTGTTTTCGCTGGGGTTTGAGACGATTGGATCCGGATTCACGGCGGATGCGGACTCCGACGGCATGCCGGACTGGTGGGAAAACCTATACGGCCTTGATCCCAATGATCCATCGGACGCGTCTACCGATCTTGTGGGAGACGGGGTGTCCAACCTGGACAAATACATAACCGGACGAAATCCGCTTGTCCCCGCGCTCAACGATGTCTCGGGATCGTTGGCTCTTCGCGTCCTCACACCGCTTGAGTGATTTTCATCCCAACCATTCCATCCAACAACTCCATGAACACGAAATCAAACATTGCCGCGCTTTCCTCCGCCCTGTTCGTTTCAATGACATTCACGCACGCCCGGGATGCCGAAATTCCGAAAGTCGTCAGACCCGACCCCAGGGCGGCAGCCAAGGCCGCCCTTCTTCAGAAGTATGACAAGGACGGAAATGGCCGTCTTGATGCCTCGGAGGTGGAGACCATCGCGCGCGATCGATTGAGAGAGTTTGACAGGAACAAGGACGGCAAAGTCGACCAGGTGGAGTTGAGGCTGATGCGCGCGCAGTTGCCAAACATGCCGAAGACGGACCCGGCGCAGAGGGCCTTGGCCAGGGATCTGGCGATCGCGGACGCGAAGCGGCAGGAAGCCATTGACCGCGAACGCGCCGCCAGGCCCGGACCTGATGCGAATGAAAAGTGATTGTCCCAAGGCGTTGACCCCAAATCAAAAGCAAATTCAAGAAATTCAACCCAGTGCCCTGGCACCCAATGAAGCATATGATCACAATCGGGAATTCCTGTTTCGGCAAATGGCGCATGATCGCCCTCGGCCTCCTGGCGGTTTTGCCTTTCTCATCGGGTTTGGGAAGTGACAATCCTTACGGTTTCGAGCGGATTATCGGGCTGAGGGTGGACGTTCCGGACGCGGAGGATTGCCCCGACTTTCATGGGCAGCAGCCACACCGCATACCCGCAAGCGGAAAGATCACCGGCGGCGATGGCGGCGGTTGCCCGATCAGGCTGGCGGTCACCGTCACGGGCAATGTCGAGACAGAGAACGCCCCCTATGATTTTGTTTATGTGAACGATGTTCTCTTTTTCAGCGGTTTCGAGGAGGGCGGCGGATGCGGAGGGATGCGGGTCCGCACCGTAACCAAGGTGATCACCGTGGACCCGGACGACGAGATCACCCTCCTGTATGACACATCGGATGAGAAATACCATACAGGCGCCTATGCCACCATCACCAACGTGGAGTTGGTGGAGGAGGGCTGCTCCAGCGGTTGCGAGGCGGGCGGCGGCAGTCTGGAAAATGGCAGTGTGCATGTGGCCCTGAATCTCGGGCGCGTCGCCCATGGCCAGCCGGTCGGCGCCCTGAGGATCGGGGAGGGCGGCCCCTCGGAGCTTTTCGGGACACCCGCGTCGCTCCGCTTCTCTTCGGGATGGGACGGTGTGGAGGTGATTCGGGATGGGAGCGACGCGATACGGCAGGTGAAGGCGCCGCAGTGTCTTGCGGATGTGGTTGTCGAAACCGCCGACAGGTTTCGTGTTGATTTTTACAATCCGGCGAACATCGGGCCCTTTTCCGGCGGTCTCTACGTCCAGACGGGCAAGAGCCCCTACGTTTCATGGGTCTTCGATAATGTCGATACCGCGGACAACGACCACCTCGTGGTCACCCAGGTCAAGGGTGCGGTCAGCGTTGTCAACGAATTCATCTGGGACCCCGCCGTCCAAGGCTGGGAGCTGCACGAGGGGAATGGCGCGCGCAAGGTGAAGAAGAGCGTCGTGACCGACGCGCCGAACCAAACCCGGACGGTGACCACCGAGGTCAGGAATTCGGCCGATGTCCTGGTTTCCAGGGAGGTGAACACATATAGGGATTTCCCATGGGGCCGCGAGCTGATCCAATCGGTGATCGATCCGGGCGGAGCCGCCTTGACCACCGTCAATGCCTATTACGACAATGAAAGCGCCGATGGCGGCGCTTACGGAAAAATCAAATCCACAATCCGCCCCGGCGGCGGATGGGCCACGTACCACTATGACGCGGACGGCAGACTCACCAAGACCGTCGAACCCTTTCTGGACGCCCCATTCGGTTCCGCGGAGAATCTTTGCAAGGTATCCACCACCGCATACCAGGATTCGTGGCCCCAGGAGACACGGGTCACCACGCTCCTCGGGCAGGAGGTGGCGCGAAGTTACAAAATCGCCAGCAATAGTTTCAACCACAGGACCGAGGAAATCACTTGCACAGTGGCCGGTGCGGGCACCGGAGATCCCGCCAATCTTGTGTCGATAACCGACTTGGTGGCCGAAGGGGATTTCACCGGCGAGGTGGCGATGATTTCGAATTCCGACGGCACCGGCTCCACCTTCGAATATTCCGGGAACGGGACGATGAAAACCGTGATTGCCCGCCGTGGCGAGATGTCCGGTTTTTCCGTGATTTCAGGCACCGAGACCACCACCGTCACCGACATCGCCGGAAATCTTGTCTCCGAAATGGTGGTGGACATCACGTCCGGTCTCACGCTTTCCCACAAGACGGTTCTGGCATCCGACTCCTTCGGCCGCCCCACCACCATCGATTACAACGACGGCACCACCGAAACGATCGGTTACGGCTGCTGCGGCATCGAGACCATTACCGACAGGGAGGGAATCACCACCAGCTACACCCATGATCATTTCAAACGCGTGCACACCGAGACCCGCGCGGGAATCACCACCGTTTACACCTACGACGCCGAAGGCAGGCCGCTCACCCGCAAGCGCATTGGCGCGGACAGTTCGGAGATGGCAATCGAGACAAATACGTACGATTTGGCCGGGCGGCTGACCGGCACCCGTGACGCGCTTGACAATGAGACCACATGGTCATGGGGCACGGATGGGGATGGCAGGCCGGTTGAAACGCTAACCCGCCCGGACGGGGGGACGGTTGTCACGGTTAGCCACCGCGACGGGAGAACATACGACGTTTCCGGCACCGGCACATCCCGGCACCGGTGGTTCTATGGGCATGAGGCCGGGCTTGGCTATTTCGAGCGCGAGGTCAATGTGACCGCCACAGGGGGCCTCCTCGAGTGGACCAAGTCCTGGCGGGATCCGGCGGGGCGCGTGGTGCGCACCCAGCGCAACGGACGGGCCGCCGCCACCCGCCATTACAACTCCCGGGGCCTCCTGGCAAAGACCGTCGATCCGGACGGAGTGGTCACTTTGTTCGACTCGGACGCCACGGGAACCCCGGCCACCACCATTCTGGATGTGGACCGTAACGGGGCGGCGAGCGTCACCGATCACGTCGAAATCTCCACGCGGCAGGTTCTGCAGGCCCACGGAACGGTGGTTCGCCGCACCGAGCGGAAAGTCATCAACGCGGACGGCATCGAGGAACTGGCTTCCCGGACCGATGTCAGCGCGGACGGCCGCCGCAACTGGACCACCAGTTGGGGACGGGAAACGTCGGGCGTGATCACCTACGGTCCCGCTGGAACCCGCACCGAGGTCCTTACCTCGCCGGATGGCAGCACCCGAACCCGCGTTTACACTCAGGGCCGCCTCTCCTCGGACACCCATGCCGCCTCCGGCGGCAGCCCGGTTCTCGGCGCGGTCACCTATGCCTACGACCCTCACGGCAGGCTGGAAACCATGACCGATGCCCGCAACGGCACCACCACATACACCTACGACGCGCTTGACCGGGTGCACACCATCACCACACCGCCGCCCGCCCCGGGACTGGCGGCACAGACCACCACCCGCGCCTACGACTCCATGGGCCGTCAAACCGTGACCACCCTGCCGGATGCCAGCCAAACGACCAGCGAATGGTTCCAGACCGGCAAGCTCAGGAAACGCAGCGGTTCCCAGGTCCCCACCGTGGAATACACCTACGATTCCCAGGGCCGGGTGAAAACCATGACCACCACCGGCCAGGCCGGCCCCGGCGCCACCACCTGGACCTACCAGATCACCACCGGATGGTTGCTTGCCAAAACCTATCCGGACGGCGACACCATTTCCCACACCTACAGCTCCGCCGGACGTCTCCTCACCCGCAATACCGGGCGCGGCGTCACGCGCACCTACGCCTATGACCAGGGCGGTCGTCTCACTGGCGTCGATTACTCGGACACCACTCCGGATGTCACCTACACCCTCAACCGCCTCGGTCAGATCACCGGCATCACCGATGGCATCGGCACCCGCAGCCGCACGGTCGCCACCGATGGCCGCATCCTTTCGGAAACCCACGGCTCCGGCCTGCTCGCCGGGGCGTCCATCGGCCTTTCCTACGACGGCCTCCTTCGCCGCCAGACCTTCAGCGCCGCGACCGGCGGCCCTGCCTTTGAAACCACCTGGACCTACGACGGGGCTTCCCGCCCGCAGACCGTCACCTCCGGCCCGGTCGCCACCACCTACACCTACGCGGCGAACTCCGGCCTGGTCACCGGGGTTTCCACCACCCACGGCGGCGCTCCCGCCCTCGCCACCACCACCGGCCACGATTTCCTCGAACGCCTCACCTCCATCGGTTCCTCCGCCAGCGGCGCGGTC
>CAZKQK010000231.1:0-5120 GCA_964554865.1 uncultured Luteolibacter sp.
GACGGGACCGACGAGCGGGAAATCGAAAGCATCAAGCGCATGGTCGCCTCCAAAAAGGGCCTTCTCACCGGCGCGGTGCAGGCGGCGCTGGCGGACATCCTCGGCGAGATCGACGGCATGCATCGCGAGCTGGCCGTCCTCAAGTCCCAGCACCGGAAAGCGAGGGACGGCAGATGAGCGGGAACGTGCAATGGAAACTCAACGGCGTGACGCTTGCCGAGCGCGGCGTGGAGGATCTCGCGGTGAGCTTGCGTGAGATGTCCACCAGCACGATGAGCTTCAGCGTGGCGGCGGATTTTGATTCCGCGCCGCAGTTCGCCACCGGAGCGGCCGTCGTGCTGGAAAGAGTAACCCCGTCCGGCGGGGAAATCATCTTCCAGGGCAAGGCGGACCCGGTGAACCGCGCCGCCAGCCCCAAAAGCGAGGGCCATGATTTCTACGTCTCGGACGCCTGGCAGGATCTTGAGGAAACCATCTATCAGGAGCCGTGGGCGGTGGGAGACATCGAGGGCGGGGTGCTGTTTCCACGCGCGGTGCTCGGCATCGACGCCTCCGGGGAACGCATCACCACCGGCGCTCAGATCGCCGCCGTCATCGCCTACGCCGCCACGCAGGGTGTGGCCATCCAGGCGGGCGTCATCGAGGCGGGCCACACGCTGTGGCCCGAGGAGGTCCGGAACATATCATGCGCGGAGGTCATCCGCCTGAGCCTGAAATTCACGCTGGATCATGTTCCGTGGATCGATCACTCCACCAGCCCGCCCACGCTGAACGTGACCGCCCGCGCGGACATGCCGCTGCGCGAAATCCCGCTGGACGGCAGCGGCGCGGCGACGCTCGTCAACTACCGCCGCCGCGACGACATCCTTCCGGAATCCGTTAGAATCATTTACGAGACCGCCCAAAACATCGGCGGCTCCATCTTCCGGGATGCCATCATCGACAAGTGGCCTGCCGACGGGCCGGACGGCGGGCCGCGCTGCCTGATGAGCACCGTCGAGCTTGCCGGCATGGGGATGCAGTTCCAGAAAAGCCCGGTGCAGGTGCGGGCGCTTCCCGCCTCGCAGGCCACGGGCAAGGATTACCTCCGCGCGAAGTTCCCCCAGATCAAGGACGTTCCGGACGCGGCATTCAAAATCACCCAATGGGACAAGACACTGGTGCCCGAGCCCGATGAAGACGAGGAGGCCCACGAACTCACCACCATCAACCCGGAGTCAAAGCGCCTCCAGGCCGAGGAAATCGAGCACCTGCCAAACGAGCTGGTGCGCGGAGTGATCGGCGACTGGATGCGCGTGCGAATCGGCAGGGTGCATCTCGGGTTCGCGGTGCAGGCCACAAACTCCGCGACGGACGCGCACCTGCAACTTCTCGCCACCCTGCCGCCGGGCTTCAGCGTGGTGGCCACCAACGCGGAGACGAAAATCTATCATGGAATGACCCAGTGGGAAAGCGGCGAGAACGCCCCCGCGGGCATCGCGCAAGCCGTTTACGAATCCATGACGGCCGCTTACGAGCACCAGGGGCGGATCATCCTCAAGGAGGGCGAGGCCGGAGCCATCCGCTACCACGGCACAAAGGTGCGCCTCACCGGCACGGCCGATCCCGGACTGGCCGCCATGAGCGCCATCGTCCACAGCGTGGACCTCGACATCACCACCGGCGAAACGGAGATCGGCTTCGGCGCTCCGCCGCACCTCGCGCCCGACGATTTCCTCGAACTCCAGCGCAACCTCCGCCGCCGCCCCGCCACATGGTGGAGCAAAAAAGAACGGACCAGCAACAAGCTCGGAGTCGATGACAAACCCGGCTCCAAGGGCGACACCGTCACGCCCTACGACGTTCCGGAAACCATCTTCGACGCCACCCCCGCCGGACCGAAAGGCCCCTGCAACTTCGGCGAAATGATCCTCGTGGACGAGGATGAGTGGCACATCCGGGGAGGTGTCATATCGGCCGGGGAAAAGAACTGGAACGTGCCGAGCAAAAAAATCACCGCGACGAGCGGAGAGTTCCTCGTCTGGATCGAGGTGGGGGTGACGGCAAACATGACCGACGACAACGCCGCCACCCTCTCCGGCCTGAAAACCAGCACCGCCCCCACCTGGGAAACCGCCTCCGCCAGCGGCAACTACGCGGACAGCGAGATCCCGGAAATCTTCCCGGAGTCCAACCACGGCAAGGGCAAGGCCGTCATCCCCATCGGCCTGCTGAAAATCACGGACGGCGTCCCGCACCTGACACCGAGCGGCTGCGGGGACATCGTTGTCGGCCACTGCCCCGGCAGCCTGTGGCACAGACGATTCTACCATCTCGGCAGCGATTCGCCCACAACCTGACCCGCCATGGCCGATCCTCCCACGCTCGCCGAATACAACGCCATCCTCGCCCAGTGCGGGTGCTGCGAGATGCCGAGATGCTGCCCGCCGGCGTTCGAGTTCCGCGCGCGGCTTTGCGACTCCAACGCTTGCGGATGGGAGCCTCTCACGCCCGGTGCCGCCGGTGAGCCTCTGGCCTCCATGTTCCGCAAGCGCGAGGAAAAGCATGAGATGCACGACTTCGGCTCCGCCAGCCACAGCCGCACTTACACCGATGGCTCCGGCCGCACCTACACCGGCTCCTCCCAAATCGACGAACAAATCAAATCAATCGAGTCCTACGAGCTTCTCACCCCGTCCCTTTCCGGCTCCATCCACAATGCCTTCGAGTATCCATTTTTTCTCAACGAGACCATCCAGCACATCGTTGGAACCTGCCATGGACAGAACGCCACCACTTGCGAAGAAGAGTATCTTTATCATCTGAACGAATCCGGGGACGGGCACAACGTCTCCGGCCCCGGCGGCTACGTGAAGGAAAGGAAAACGGTTTCCGACATGATCGATCCGCCCGGATCGGCGGAACCCTACTGCGGCCGGGTGACGGTTATCGACACCATGGACGAAACCGGCAACGGTGCGGGCAATCCCGCGATTCCCTCCATCCCCTCGCTCGGAAACCTCCTGTTCGACTTCTACGATGTCGGCGACGCGGGAACATGCACAAGGGGCGGCTCCTCCATCTCGACAATCACCCTCCACAAGGCGCGGACCGTGACCGAGTCCACCCCGGACAACGGGGAATACTCATACTCCTACACCGGCAGCAGGGAACGCCTGGAGAAGAAAACCGTCACCTTCTCCATGGCCGTCAACGCCGCCGCGTTCGACAGCTTTGTCCGCGCCCGCCTCGATGACGCGGCCATCCCATGGCTCTACTCCGGCTCGGGCGTCAACCTGGGCATGGCCATGTTCTTCACCTCCTGGCCCGTCTGGCCTCCACCGGACAGCGGCAGTGACGATGACGACGAATGCGCCGAGCCCGCCCGCCGCATCGCCTCCGCCATCGCCCGCGCCATCCAATACCGCATCAAGTTAAACAAATGCTGCGGCTACAAAACCGTCCGCTCCGAGTGGCTGGAAGTTTTCTATCCCCGCGACTATCTCGAATGGCTCGCCACCATTTCCGATATTTCCGATCCCTCCGAATGGCCGGCCAATCCCGGTGGCATCACCGTGACACCCCGCGTATGGGAGTGGACCGGCACCCCGCCGCTCTGCCGGGACTCGGATTCCGCCGCCAGCGACAGTGATCCATTCGACGAGGAAAGCATGTGGTCCCCGTGGTCCGCCACCGTCAAGGTGCCAGCGGGAAAGGAAGGCGTGGTTGTGCTCAAAGGCTACAAACAGCGCTGCTACGGAAACCTCATCGACGACATGCCGGAAGTCCTCGGAGAGCACACCCCTGATGATTCCGTGCCCGATGAGCCTTGAGACCAACCTCGCTTCCCCGGACCCCTTCGCGCCCGCCCTCTACGGCGGTGTCGCCTTCCACCATCCATCCGCCGCCGATCTGCGGGAAGCCATGGACGCGCCCGCGGTCCCGCTCCGCAGGCGCGGCCTTGAAAAACTCATCGGGCATCCCGTTTCGGCCGGTCAGGCATCCGTCACCGCCTGCCTCGCCTGCGCCGGATTCAGCGGAGTGCCGCACGCGTCCGACGTCCCCAAAGGCCCCTTCGTTTTGCCCGTGCCCGACTCCGTTCCCGTCCAGTCCATCGAGGTTCACACCCTGCGTTTCGGCAATCCGCCGTGGATGGCCGAGTGCGCCCCCACACTCGACGACTGGTGCGCCCGCCACGGCATTCCCCTCCGCATCACCACCTCATGGGATCGCTCCTATCCCGATCCCAAGTTCTGCGAGATCGATATGCTAAAAGCATTCCTCGCCGGAGAATCCGAATGGATGCTCTACGTCGATGCGGATGTCGTTGTCCACCCCCTCGCGCCCCGGCCGCATTTTGACAAGCCCGGCTTCCACCTCGCCACCGACCGCTACCAGCACGATCCGAAACGCCGCGCCTCATGGGCCAAGTGGTGCAGGAATCACTTCGGCCGGAAGCCCTCGCCATCATGGTCCTACCGCAATGCGGGCGTCTGGGCCTGCGACCGCGCCGCCGCCGCGGAAATGCTGCGCGTGATCCAAAAGCCCTACCATTCCGGAATCATGGAGCAGCACCACTGGAACTGGTGGCTTCATGAGGCCAGCCGCCTGCACGCCATGCCCGTCCGCGAACTCCCCGGAAAATGGAACCGCGTGCCCGACGAGCCCAAGCCCGGCTGGTTCTTTCATATCTACGCCAGGGACAAATTCAAAAACCTGCTCAGATTCCGGAGCGCGGGCTACCTCCCGGATGCCGTCAAGCGGCTTGACCATCCGCCGCAAAACATCCCCGACTTCGGCAAGGGAGCCGTCGTCTGGCCCTACCTCTCCACCGCCGACGAGTGGGACGAGTTATGGTTTTCCCATCGCAGCGTCCTTACCCACTGGTCGGAAAAAGACTGGCCGCTTGTGCTGCTGGGCGACCGCCGCCCGGACTGGTGGCCCGGCGAATACATCCCCACCCCTGACTACGCCGCCGCCCTCTGGACCGGCGTCCAATGCGCGGAAAGCGTGCTCTGGATGAACGACGACATCTTCATGCTCGCGGACCAATCGCCTGCGGACTATGCCCGTGCCCGCCACCTCAGGGACATGACCGACCGCCTCGGCAAGACCATGGTTGCCGCCAACGACTGGCGGCG
>CAZKQK010000232.1:0-5100 GCA_964554865.1 uncultured Luteolibacter sp.
ATCCCTGCCCACGCCCTGATTCCCCGGAATCAGCCTTATCTACGCACCATTCGCCTGAGAGCCTGTCCGCATGTCGTCAAAGGAAGGGGCCGATTCTCCGGGCGGTCCGCGCGGGTGGCGTGTGAATGACCGGCCATGATTGGGACACGCCCCGGAGAATCCCTCGGCGGGGTGCTTGATCCGGGGCGGCGCGCGCCGTAAGGTGCCCATACCCGATGTTGGAACCCACCGAACAGATTGGCAGCAAGCTGAGGACCGCGCGCGAGTCGGCGGGACTGGCCGTGGACGATGTGGTTTTCCGCACCCAACTGCCGAAGTCTGTGGTGAACGCTCTGGAGGCGGAGGACTTCGCGGTGTTTGCGAGTCCGGTTTACGCGAAGAGTTTTCTCGCACAGTATAGCGAGTATCTCAACGTGGATGCCCAGGCGTGGCTGGACGCGCTCGAGCCCGGGGCGTTTGCCGCGGGGGGATTGTTGAATCCGCTGGTGGACGCGCCGGCGGCCGGAAACGTTCCGGAGCCGCCACGCAACGAGGCGAGCGGCGGATGGCTGGCGGTCATCGGGCTTTTCGCGCTGACGGTGGCGCTGGTTTACGGAGTGATGGCCGGCTTTGAGTTTTTCGAATCGCGCTTTGCGCGCGAGCCCGCCGCGGAGGCGTCGACGGAACCGCGCCAGGCGTCGCCGGAGACTCGACGCAATCCCGAGCCGCCGAAGCCCGCGGCTCAGGCGGAGGATGAGGAGTTGGGAAAGCCGCCGCCGCGTGCGATCATCGTGCGGTGAAGCGCGGCCGGTTGTGGTGGATCACGGGCGGGTGACTTTCATCCGGACGAAGCCGCGGGTGGCCGGGTTGAGTGGCAGCGAGGTTTCGCGCGTCTCGATGCCGGCGTCCGATGAGATGAGTGAATCGGTGAAACCCGAGGGCGCACCGGGTTGTCCCGGGCCGCTCCATGTGCCGGTGAGGTCGCCTGCCTGCGGAGTGATGGTGATGTCTGCCAGCGCGGTGTCCTTCTGATAGCGCACTACGAAGTGGGTGGTGCTTGGCTGAATGGCCGGCAGGCGTGGCGAGGGCTCATGGGGGATGACCGGTGAAGTGCCAAAGGCGTATTCGACGAGGTTGGCCAGGCCGTCCAGATCGTGGTCGCCATCCGGATCGGCAAGCGTGCCTGCGGGAAGCCCTGCCGCGGTTTCAATGGCCGATGCCCAACTGCCGTAGGTCGGCGCGGGAGGCGGTTCCACGGCGAGCAACTGCTGGGTTGCGGGGAAATCCCTGCCCGAGATGATGGGAGCCACGCTGATGATATATGGTTCCTCCTCGGGAGTGAAGCTGGTGGAGTCGCTTGCCAGGATTTCCTCCGTTTTGTCGTGCGGGGCGCTTACGTCACCGAATTGGATCTGATCGATATGCCAGCCGAGATCGGAGCCGGACGGGTGATAACTCCCGGAGCTGAACGACAGGATGAAACGGACGCGGAACAGCTTGTTGGCGAAGGATGACAGGTTGGCGGAGCGAAGGGTGAAAGATGTTTCTCCCGGGCCATTGGTGCCGAATTGGAAGTAGCCGTCCTGCCAGGTTGCGGAATCCTCCTCCTTGATCTGGACTCTGAAGAATTCCGAGGTGGTGGCCCTGCGCAGGCGGCTCTGGAAGGTGAGCGTCGGGTTGTTTCCTCCGCGGTAGAGCGGGGAGAGTTCGATCCACTGGCTGGTGCCGGTGGTGTTCTGGAGATGGAATGAGCTTGCGCCCTGGGATTTGACGCTGGTGTTGAGGATCGAATAAGCGCCGGTGGTCGAGGAGCCGATGTTGGTGGTGCTTTCGCAGTTCTCCGCGGCAGCCGCCGGGTTTTTCCAGCGGGTATGGCGATAAGAGGTCGCTCCCCCCACCTCAGTGAACCGGACGGTGTGGGGGACACCCGCCTGGGCGATCGCGGGGCTGGTGAAAGTGGGCGGAACATACGTCAACTTGAGGTCCGCCTTGGTGTTCTCCGCCTCGACGAACGGGACTTGCAGCGACTGGTTGATGTTCAGCCCGGAGAAGGTGACGGCGCGGGTGGCGGTGGCCGAGGGAGTCGGCACCACCCAGCCGCCGCCCTGGGCGGTGGTGCAGTTGTAGTCCGAGCCATCGACGCTGACCGTGAGTCCCGCGATGCCTTCTCCGAGATCGTAGAAATTGTTTCCGTTCAGGTCGTAGTAGGCCACACCGGTGCCGCGCGGCATCATGCCGGAGCGGCGGCCGAAGTCCTGCGTGACCAACTGCGGACCGACCGGTGTGTTGGTTCCGATGACCACGCCCACGCCGATTTCCTGAAAGGTGCCGGAGTGGATGGACATGCGGTGACCGCGCCCGGCCTGCATGCCGCCGGTGCCGCCGTCGCCCCAGTCCACCTGGAATCCGGCGTGTCCGTACCAGACGCTGTTCGCGTAGGAGTAGACGTTTTCCCCTGCATTGCTGTAGGGGTATCCGGCTTCATTGAGACGGTCCGCGAGGGTTTTCGTGGGATTGCTTTGGACGTGGGTCTGCTGCTTGTTGGCGAACAACCAGTCCGTGTGGCCGCGGGCGGCATTGGTGAGGGCCTCGTTGGGGGCGAGCGGCGGTTGGGCCGGCAGCGCGTTGAATTCCGCCTGCATCATCGCGAGATCCACGCCGAAGAATGAATACGCGGACAGCACCGACGGATCGGTGGTGCCCGCCAGGCGCTGGCCCTCGGCGGCCGGATTGGCGCGGGCGCGGTTGATCAGTTCGATGTAGAGTTGCTCCTCGGCGGTCGGATTGCCGAACGCGTAAGGAATCTGCGCGGGAGCCGCGGCTGAGAAAAAGGCAAGGACGGCTCCGGTTGGGACAAGGGCTGTGGCGCGCATCGGGACAGTGGTTTTTTGAAATTTCGAGTCCGGAATATCAAAATTGCACTGAAGGTCAACCAAACGAAACGATTTGGAATGCAAAAAATACGGAGATGCTTCTCTGTTGGGCGGGAAATGGAGCGCGAATTTCAGTCCGCCCGGGCAAAACCCCGCCCGCCCAGCGGATCGGTCGCCTCCCGGCAAAGGTGTCAAGCTGAGCCACAGCCGCCGACAGGGATCGCCGGGCGCTCGGCGCGCCTTCGAACCGCCGCGACCGTTGAACGGACGCGTGTGGCGGCTGTTGGCTCCAGCGCATTGTTGTTAGGCATCCTGGTTTGTCTTGTATCCATGTGTAACTGCCATCTGGATTCGGTGCCTGGATGGACACGAGACTCTATATGTCCATCGTGATATGCAATATGAACACGCTTGGGATGCCAATGGCCGTCCGAAGAACGATAGCCTGTCTGAAAGAAAATGTAAAGCATTGGCCCTTTGCCACGGCCCGGTGTTGTGCGTAACTTGACCGTATTGAGCAAGAGCAACGCAAGATCGCTGTATGCATTTTCTGGGACGCGAACTGGCTTGCTTCCAGCCTGTGGCTTGATGTCGGAAATTCCACGTGCCGAATCCGCTCCTTTCGCGTGGATGATCACGCTGGCCTCGCCGAAGGGTGCGCCGGTGTCAGCGCGAACGCTTACCTCGGCAGGCTCAAAAATTATCCTCGGCGGAACAGAAACAAATCATAGGCAAGACAGCCAATACTGACCAGTCCTTTGCATAGTCTACACTTGGGGCGTGAAAAAAGGACCTGACGAGTTTTGGGTCTGATTTGATCGCGGCCAAGTCCGCTTTAACCCGTTCCTTCAACGATTCATTTTTCTTCAGAGGTTTTTTTGATACGCCATTTGTCTTGGCATGCTGCCATACAAACCTGCGCGGTTGCCGAATGCAAAATGTCAACGTCTAAGGTGAGGCACGGAGCGCAGCGGAGTTGCCTCCACCGTCTTGTTCGCTTTGTTGTTAACGTGTGAAACGTCGAAGTCCGAAATCGGGGTTCCGCTGATCGTGTCGCACAACCCAAATTCGAAGTGATTCGCTTCGAATGTCGTATAAGAAATGATATGGGAATCGAGATTGCAGCGCCGCAGGCCACTGGAATCGAAATGAAAGAACCGAGGATTGGAACAAGCCTTCTCAACCCCAATTTGAAACTCCGCGAAAAAATCGTCACCCAACTGGTCTGAAATGGCGTAGTACTTCTCCAGAATCCCATTCAGGTCGATCTGAACGCGACGGTGAAATCTAGCTGCCACGACGCTTCAAACCAGAAACCAGTTGATCAAAAGTGAGCCAGACAGTGGGATCATTCTCCGCTTCTCGCACACGTTGGGAAACTTCCACATCGGAAACCTCGTAAATGGGACTCTCTAATCCGTGGAGTAAGCGTGAGGCAAGCGAAGCTCGTTCCTCCTCAGAGAGTTTCGAGGCTTCAGTGGCTATTTCTTCGAGCTTCATAGTGGCGGTAGTATACCCGACTGCTCATGCGGCCGCCAGCAGAATTTTTTGAGCGAACGATGAGCGCAGGCCCCCCTGCCAGCTGGGGCGAGCGTCGATCACGGGGTGCGGGTTGCAGTTAGGTGAAATCATCGAAACTGAGCGGCTGGTAGGGGTTGCTCTGGCGCGGCTTGTTCTCCTTGCTTGATTAAAATGGAGGCGACCCATCCTTGGATGACCTTCAGATCTGGTTCGAACGTGGCGTCAGGCTGTCGGTCCAAAGCGCGCGCGGTCGCTTGTGCTTTGTCATCGATGTCCTCGTAATCGGGAACCAAATCGATTGTGGCAGGAAGGCTGGGATGAGTGACTCGGAAGTCTCCGGACAGGTAGACGTTCTCGTCATGCGAGAGACCTTGGAAGAGGTAGGTCAGTTCTTCGTTGTTCGGATAGTTCCCCGGGCCTTGAGTGAAAGCTACTACGTAGAATAGCCCTCGGCCCCACGAGAAATCGTGGTAAGAAACTCGGTCTTGAACAAGATGGCCCGCATTACGGGGTGGGAAATGGGGAAGGGTTACTTGTGCACCCTCAAGCTGACGCGCTGACCGCCGAAGTGACAACTCCTTCTTCAATGACCCGCCTTGGTTTGAGGTGCGCCAGAAAGTGCAAATTCTGCGGAAATAGGTCAAGGGCTTAATTTAACTAAGTAGAATTAATCCCAATGCCTTTAGGGAAAGCTCACCGTCTCAAACATATAGTCACCTTCAATGGA
>CAZKQK010000233.1:0-5063 GCA_964554865.1 uncultured Luteolibacter sp.
GAGTTTCCGCCAGTTTGTGCTGGACTGCTGCCGGGAGCAAGGCGTGGAACTTGTGATTGGTGCCGAGTGTACGAGCTTCCCGCAGGCGGTGGATCTGGCGAAAGTGGCTGGCTGGGCGGTGTTCGTACCCGAGTATTGGTGGAAACGGGAAAAGAACTGGGTGGCCCGGACTCAGAAACTACCCGGACTGGAAGCATACCAACGCGGGTTTCAGCTTGGGTGGAACCGGAAAGTCGTCGAGCGAAGGCCGGTGGTGGCGAGGTTGGTGAAGGCGCTCGGTGGGATAAAGTCGTAGAGGAGGTTTCAGAAAAAACTTTGCGCACCTCCGCGCCCTTTGCGGCTTTGCGATAAACTCTTCCATCTCCATCGTCCCCGCATGTCCGCCCCACTCAGCCGCAAGAATCTCCCCGAAAACCCCACCCCGGACGACATCCTCAACGCCTTCCTCGATTACCTCACCGCCACCGACACCGAGCCCTACGACCACCAGGAAGAAGCCATCCTCGAACTCTTCGCCGGCAACAACGTCATCCTCAACACCCCCACCGGCTCCGGAAAATCCCTTGTCGCCCTCGCGCTCCAGTTCAAATCCCTCTGCCAGGGCCGCCGCTCCTATTACACCGTTCCGATCAAGGCGTTGGCCAACGAGAAATTCCTTTCCCTCTGCCACGTCCTAGGCCCGGAAAACGTCGGCATGATCACCGGCGACGCCACGGTCAACCACGACACCCCGGTCATCTGCTGCACCGCCGAGATCCTCGCCAACATGGCCCTCCGCGACGGCGCGAACACCCCGGTGGACGACGTCATCATGGACGAGTTCCACTACTATTCCGACCACTCGCGCGGTGCCGCCTGGCAAATCCCGCTCCTCACCCTGTCGCGCGCCCGCTTCGAAAAATCGACTTCATCTCCCGAACTGACGTGCTAGACTCACCCCATGGACACAGCCACTCCATCTCAGGAATTGCCGATCGAAAAGCGCGTCGCCACGCTGGAACAGCAAATGGCCGACATCCTCCGCTCGCATCCGGCAGCGTCCCAGGCCTCTGAGAAAGATTGGCTCACCACCGTCGGCACTTGGCAGGACGACGCCTTTTCACGCGAAGCAGACCAACTTGGCGAAGCATGGCGGCAAAGCGTGAAGGACTGACCTGCCCATGTTCCTGCTCGATACGAATCATCTCAAGGAACTGGCCTATCCCACTCCTCTTGGTGACCGACTCCGGGGACGCCTCCTTCAATCCGGGGCACAGGTATTCACCACTGTCATCACGCTGGAAGAGGAACTACGCGGCGTGCTGGCCCGCACCAACCGTACACTTGATCCCGACGAGCGCATCCTCGCCTACCAAAAGCTCATCGAGCGCGTGAACTTCTTCGCCCGCTGGGTGGTCCTCTCGCTCGACTCCGAATCCACCGCCGCCTTCACGCGCTTCCGCAGCCAAGGCATCCGCATCGGCACTATGGATTTGCGAATCGCCTGCATCGCCTTGGCTCACGATGCCACGCTCCTGACCCGCAACACCGTGGACTTCGCCCAAGTCCCCGGCCTGCGGTTTGAAAACTGGCTGGAATGAAAAATCCACCTTCTCTTCACTTCGATGTTCAATGTTGGACGTTCAATGTTCGATGTTCCTATCCTCCTCCGCCACGGCGTCGGCATCCACCACGCCGGCCTGCTGCCGAAATACCGCTTGTTAGTCGAAAAACTCACCGCCCGCAGCCTGCTCAAAGTCGTCTGCGGCACCGACACCCTCGGCGTCAACGTCCCCATCCGCACCGTCATGAGAGACCTAATCAGGATCTTATGAAACCGAGAGCAATGGCCCCATTTCGCCGATGTTTCAACATGCTGCTAGTATCCTGTAACACATAAAGTTTCGCATTGAAGAAGGTCTTCCCTTTCGGTATTTGGGGGCATGGCCAATCGATACCGCATCACATTGACACCTGATGAGCGCGAGATGTTGGAGGCGATCACGCGTTCTGGAAAAACCAATGCTCCAAAATTCATTCATGCCCGCGCGCTGCTCCTGTGCGATGCGGGTGCCGCCAGTTCCTCCGAACCATGGAAGGTCGCCGACGTGGCGGCGGCTCTTGGAGTCACCGCCCGGACCATCGAGCATCTCAAACAGCGATTTGTCGAAGAGGGTTTCGATGCCGCCCTGGATCGCAAGCCCGCCAGCAAGCCGCGCAAGATCACTTTCGATGGCGAATTCGAGGCCCGGCTCACCGCGCTGGCCTGCTCCCCGGCACCGGACGGACGAACCCGTTGGACCGTTCGTCTGCTCGCCGATAAAGCCGTCGAACTCAACATCGCACCCTCCGTCTCCGCCATGACCGTGCAGCGGGCGCTAAAAAAAACGAATTGCGTCCTCACCTGAGCAAATACCGGAAGATCCCGCCCGATGGCTGCGCCGCATTTGTCGCGCGCATGGAGGACGTGCTGGAAGTCTATCAACTGCCCTGCGACCCTGATTTCCCCGTGGTCCGCATGGACGAGTCGAGCAAACAGCTTGTTGGCGAGGTGGCGGCGCCAATCCCCATGGCCCCCGGACACGGACAGATCATCGACCATGAATATGTCCGCAACGGAGTCGCCGAAATTTTCGTGGAGGTGGAGCCCCTGGCTGGCAAACGCCACGTGGAGGTCACCGAGCGGCGCACCCGCAAGGATTGGGCGCGCTTCATCAAGGGCATGCTCGACGAGCGCTACCCGGATGCGGTCAAGGTCCGGCTGGTCATGGACAATCTCAACACCCACGACGTGGCTTCATTCTACGAAGCCTTCGACCCCGCCGAAGCCAGGCGATTGGCCGGGCGGCTTGAAATCCACCATACTCCCAAACATGGCAGTTGGCTCAACATCGCGGAGATCGAACTCAGCGCGCTGCAAAGCCAGTGCCTGAACCGCCGCATCCCGAGCCGCGAGAGCCTGCAACACGAAGTCTCCGCGTGGGAATCGGCCCGCAACACCCGTGGAGCACCCGTTCATTGGCGCTTCACCAACGAAAACGCCAGAATCAAACTCACTCGTCTTTATCCGAAACTTTAAGAGTTACAGGATACTAGGGCGTGACTACTTCAACCACAGTGAAAAGCTTGGGAGTAGTGCCTGAGTCGTATGGCTCATCGACGATGACGCGTTCCCATTCGATAAATCCGGGCACTTCAGTGATGATCTGTGTCCCCACGATGGGGACAAACGAACTGCTCGCCAACCCGGTGGACTTCTTCGGCGTGTAAGTGAGACCGCTATTCTTGCGACGAAGGTATTCCACACGCCATACCGTGCCGCCATTCTGATGAAGATATCCGGTGGGCAAACCGACGGTGCCACCGGGGACCATACGGCGGACGTCGGGACCCGTTGGATTCAGTCCGAAGGCGAATTTCAGGAGGTTCGGAACTCCGTCATAATGTGGGATGGCACCGTTTGCGGCATCTCCGACATTCTCGGTAGTTCCAAAATATTGGAAACGCCACTCAGGGAGAAGAGCGGGGGCAGTGTTGCGGATGACGCTGACGGTGTAGGTTTGGGTGATCAAAAGACCGGGCAACCCGAATGAAGCTGTGATAGTGACAAGATTTTCACCCAGAGCCAAGGCGAGCGGTTCGCTGGCCACACCAGATGCGAAGAAAACTGGGTCCCCCCCCTGAACCTGTGCTTTCAGAGCTACAAGCGGAGAAGCAGCCGTGGCTATCACGGAAACTGAAGAATTGCTAAATGGAAGGTGGGCGACATAGCGGCCGATGCCGCGGTTGAACGCCGGCGAGAGGGAGCCAGAACTTAGCGCCAGCGCGGTCAAATCCAGGCTAACCGGAAAAGTAACGCTCGATCCGCCCCCGCAATCCAATTCAATCGTGGGGTAGCCCATCCAAACCGGGAAAGTGAACCCTTCCTTACATTCGAAGTAGTAGACGGTGAAATTGAACGCAGTATTAAGAAAAACGTCCGTGCCGAAAATTCCGGGCGCATCTCCCAAGAAAATGACTTTGGCCAAACTTGAGCAATCCAAAAGCGCACTATTGCCGATGGACGTGACGCTTCTGGGGATGGTCACGCTGGACAGCCCTATCCCGACTTCCGCTGTTAGTTTCGAAAATCGTCTGATTTTGCCCTTCCGAGGCGCTGGAATCCTTGATTTTACTAAGGGTGCCTTCCGAAAATGCCTGTGGTGGAGACCCTGCCCATAGACACGCCCGGCCATTTGGCGGTAGGCTCCACGCCGAAATATGTTTCTGCGTGCCAACAAACGTATCAAGGACGGCAAGGTACACCGCTACTGGAGTGTCGTCGAAAACCGCCGCGTCGCAGGTGGCCGGTCCGTCCAGAAAACCCTGCTCTATCTCGGCGAGATCAACGACAGCGACCGAGCCGCCTGGACCCGGGCCATCGAAGCCGTCGATGAACGCGACCAAACCCGCCAGATCCACCTTTTCCCGGAAGATCGCGCGCCCGATCCCCGGCTCGAGCATCCATCACTCCAACTCCGGCTCGCCCACATCGAGCTGGCCCGTCCACGCCAATGGGGCGGCTGCTGGCTCGCCATGGAACTCTGGAACCGCCTCGATCTCGACGCCTTCTGGCAACCGCTCCTGCCCGATTCCCAAAAAGGCACGCCCTGGCTCAAGGTTCTCAAAACCCTCGCCGCCTACCGCCTGCTGGATCCCGGCAGCGAGTGGAAACTCCACCGCTCCTGGTTTGATCGCAGCGCCATGGCCGACCTTCTCGACGACGACTTCCGCCTCGCCGCCAAAGACACCCTCTACCGCTGCCACGACAGGCTGTTGGATCATCGCGAGGCCCTCTTCTCCCACCTCAAGGAACGCTGGACCGGGCTCTTCGGCGCTTCATACGACATCCTGTTATACGATCTCACCAGCACCTACTTCGAAGTCGATGCCAACGGCCCGGTCACCGAAGCCAGCAAACTCAAAGCCTTCGGTTACAGCCGCGACAAGCGGCCCGACTGCGTGCAAATCGTCATCGCCCTCATCATCACCCTAGGAGACTGTTGAAAAACCCCGGCTTCAGTCAAGTTCAGGATTGAGTTTGG
>CAZKQK010000234.1:0-4979 GCA_964554865.1 uncultured Luteolibacter sp.
GCGTCCACCAGCACGCCGATGGCGATGGCGATGCCGGTGAGCGACATGATGTTGCTGGTGACGCCCACCTCCTTCATCAGCAGGAACGAAACGAGGATGGAGATCGGCAGCGGCAGCGTGACGATGAGAATGCTGCGGAAGTGCCACAGGAAAATGATGTGGGCCAGCGTCACCAGGATGATCTCCTCGACGAGCGCGTGTTTGAGCGTGTCGATCGTGCGGTCGATCAACTCGCTGCGGTCGTAAAACGGCCGGATGCCCACGCCCGGCGGCAGGCTGGGGGAAATGGCGGCGATTTTCTCCTTCACCCGCTCGATCACCGCCTTGGCGTTCTCGCCGCTGCGCATGACCACGGTGCCGCCGACGGCCTCGAAGCCGTCGATGTCGAGCGTGCCGCGGCGGTAGTCGCCGCCGATCTGGATCGTGGCGATGTCTTTCAGATAGACCGGCGTGCCGTCCACGGCCTTGACGGCGACCAGTTCCAGATCCCCGACGCCGGTGACGAGCCCCACGCCGCGCAGGACGAACTCGGCGCCGTTCTCCTCGACGGTTTTGCCGCCGACGTTGAGGTTGGCGTTCTGCACCGCGGTGATCACCTCCATCAGCGTGACGCCGGCCTCGCGCATGCGGGTGGATGAAAGCTCGATCTGATATTGCTTCACGAAGCCGCCGATGCTGGCCACCTCGGCGACGCCCTGCACGCTGGCGAGGTCGTAGCGGATCTTCCAGTCCTGCAGCGAGCGCAGTTGCGCGAGATCATAACCTCCGTCCGGAGCCTTCGCCGGATCGACATGCAGGTAATATTGATAGACCCAGCCGAGCCCGGTGGCGTCCGGCCCGAGCTGCGGCGTCACGCCCTCGGGCATCTGCCCTTGCAGGTAGTTGAGGCGCTCCAGCACGCGGGCGCGGGCGAAGTAGGTGTCCGTGCGGTCCTCGAAGATGATGGTGAGCAGCGAGAACCCGAACATCGAGGTGGCGCGCACCTCCTTCACTCCCGCCAGCCCCTGCAGGCCGGTGGATAACGGGAAGGTCACCTGGTCCTCGACCTCCTGCGGGCTGCGGCCCATCCAGTCGGCGTAAACCAGCACCTGGTTCTCCGTGAGGTCCGGGATGGCGTCCACCGGCGTGAGTTTCACGGCCCGGACGCCCAGCGCGACCAGCAGCAAGGCGCCGCAGATGACGAGGAAGCGGTTTTTCAAACTCCATTCGATGATTTTCTCGATCATGGTCTATCAGGGTTTGATTTCTTTGCCGCACTTGAGCATTTCCGCGCCGAAGAACGGGTTGGCGAGCGGGCGGCCGCCGGTCTGGATCCAGCGGGCCTTTTTCGGCACGCCGGGGATGGCCTCGTCCACCATGCCGCATTCGTAGATCCGGAAATCCGGGGTTTGTCCGGTCTTGCGCAGGGCCTCGAGCGCGGCGGCCGCGGCCACGGAGAACTTGTGGAACGCGGCGCGCGCGGACTTGATGTCGCCGAAACCATGGAAGTGGCGCGCCTTGTCGAGGTCGTCGGAAAGCTTCGCGTCCCCGGCTCCTCCGCCCGGACCTTTCGGAGAAAGGTCCCTGCCTGCTTCGAGGAAGCGCCCCGTCACGGCCATTGCGGGTTCGCTGGCGGTGTTGAAGGCCGCGAGATCGTCCTTGGCGAGCGCGGCGGCCATGGCGTCGGCGAGCTTGAGGAACTCCGCGACGGATTGTTTCCGGCCCTCGCTGAGTTCCGTTTGGGCCGCGGGCGCGGGGGTGGTTTCCTCGGGCGCGGCCATGAACGCGCGGTTCATCTCCGCCTGGCCGTCGATGAGCAGGTTGCCGTTGGTGACCACGGCATCGCCCTCCGCCAGGCCTGATAGAACCTCGGCGTGCGTGTCGCCCCGTCGCCCGAGCTTGAGGACGGCCTGCTCGTAGGCTCCGCCGCCCTGGTCGATGTAGGCCACGGCCTGCGGGCCGGTTTCGATGACCGCCGAGCGCGGAACCGTGAGCGCGGCGGGCGCTTCCAGTTCCACCAGGCCGTCGGCATACAACTGGTGGAGCAGCTCGCGGCGGCCGTTGACCGGCGGGTTGTCCAGCTCCACGCGCACCTGGGTGGAGCGGGTGGCCTCGTCGAGGTTCGGATCGATGAAGGCGATCTTCCCGACGAAGGTTTTGCCGGGAACCGACGGCGTGTTGACCCGGACGGTCAGGCCGGTCCCGATCCACGGCAGGTCTTGTTCATAGGCGCGGAACATGAACCACATGGTCGAGAAATCCGCGATCTCGAAGAGCTGCTGGCCGGTGGAAACGTATTGCCCCTCGTACACCGACTGTGAAACGACCGTGCCGCCGGCCGGCGCGAGGATCTGCGAACTGAGGGCGTCCGCCGGTTTTTGGTCGAGCGCCTCGATCTGTGCGGGCGTGAGGCCCATCTGGCGGAGGCGCAGACCGGTGTTCTTGCGGAGTTCTCCGCCGAGCTGGCGGTATTCGCGCTCCGCCTGGAGCAGGGTGGGGCTGTAGAAATCGGCGAGCGGCTGGCCTTCGGCGACCTCCGCGCCGACGAAATTCACATGCAGTTGGTCGATGCGGCCATCGACATAGGCGGCGAGCACGCGGTGGCGTGTGGCGTTGTCGTCGATCACGCCGGCGACGCGCAGCGTGCGGACAAGCGGCCGGGTTTTCACTTCGGCCGTCTGCACGTGCAGCACCTGGATCTGGCTTTGCGTGAGGGCGGTGACATTGCCGCCGCCGCTTTCATCGAAGCCCTTCCCGCCCTCGTACACCGGGGTGAGTTCCATGCCGCAGATGGTGCAGCGGCCGGGCTTGTCGCTCTTGATCCACGGGTGCATGGCGCTCTGATAGAAAAGCACCTTGCGGCCGGACGGAGCGGCATCCGGGCTTTCATGGTTGGAAACACGGTTCATCGCGAACCAGGTGCCGGATGCGGCGAGCGCCGCGGTGATGAGGATGGTGAGGAAGGTTTTCATGGTTTCAACGGTGCGGGACCAGGGTTTTGAGTTCTTCGAGGGCGGCGAGCTGCATGGCGGTCATGCGGCGCTGTTCGAGGCGGATGGCGAAAAGCGTTCGCGAGGCATCCAGCAGATCGGTGAGAGGAGCCTTGGAGCTGATCCAGGCGGCCTCGGTGGTTTGGGTGGCCTTGAGCGCCTTCTCGTGGATCTCGCCCGAGTAGGCGCGGGCCTGGGCGGCGGCGTTGGCGGCCTCGGTGGCGGCCATGGAGACCATGCCCGCGATCTCGCGCCGCATGCTTTCCACGTCCTGCCGCGCGGCGCTCTCGCGGTTTCTGGCGGCGTCGATCTTCGCCTGATAGGAGGGATCGTTGAACCACGGCAGGCTGAGCTTCACGCCGAAGGTGGTGCTCTTGATATCGCCGGTGCCCGAGTAAAGCTGGGCGTCCACCCCCACCGAGACTTCCGGCAGGCGCTCGCGGTCCGCCATGCGGATCTCCTCGTGGGCGGCTCCCGCCATTTCCCGCATCGCGCGGACCTGCGGGTTCGCGTGCGGGATGCGCGCGATCTCCGCCCGGGCTACCGGCACCGGCGGCGGGCTGGCGGGCAGTTTCATCACCGGCCACGGAGACTCCAGCGCCCGGCCGAGCGTGATGTTGAGCTTCCTCGCGAAGCCCTCGCGGCTGCGGCGCGCGGCATCCAGCATCTGCCGCTCCTTGGCCAGCTCGGTTTCCATGCGCAGGGCGTCGGTGCTGCTGCCCATCGGATCCGCAGCCATCTGGCGGGCGTTTTCCACCATGGCGCCCATCCATTCGACCTGCGCCTGTTGCAGGGCGGCCGACTCGTCGGCGAGCGCCAGTTCGATGGCCGCCTTGGCGGCTTCCGCGCCGGCGGCCTGCGCCGAATTGCGGGCGCTCTCGCTCGCGGCGCGGCTCATCGCCTCCATCCGGCGGCGCTCCGCCTCGAACATGCCGGGCTTCGGCAGCGCTTGTTCGAGGCCGATCATGACGTCGCCGTCATCCATGCGCATCATCCTGGAGGCCCCCATGAAGCCGATGCCGGCCATGGGGTCGTTCCACAACCGCACCGAGCGGGCGTCATGGGCGGCGGCCCGGGCCTTGGATTTTCCGGCCATGGCGGCCGGGTGCGCGCGCGCCGCCTCGGACCTCAGCCGGGTGAGCAGCGCGTCATTCAAAAGCTGTGATTCGCCCGCATGCAGCGGGCCACCGGCCACAGCAAGGCCGGCGATCAATGGAAGAAACGGTTTCATGAGTCATCGAAGTCACGGATTGGGATTTCCAAGCACCCGCCCTAACAAATTCTCCGGCGCGGCGGAGACGGGCGGGCACAGTACGCCTGGGCAGGCGCTGGCTCAGATGACGAAGGAACAAAAGGCGACGGAAAGCCGGACGCCCTCGAAACCCGCGGGCGGCCCGCGCCGGGGGCACGCGGAGGCATGCGCCGCGGATGCGGTTCCCGGGCCCGCCGGGGTGAGCGCGGCGGGGTCGCCCGCCCGCGCGAGCGGGACCTTGAGATGGCCGGCGGATTCCGGAGCCGGGAACGAAGGCGCTTGTGGCGCTCCGTCGTCATTCGTCACGCATCCGCAGGAGTGGAAATCCGCGCAGCAGGCGCAGGATTCCGTTTCAACCGCGCAGGCCGGAATGGCGGAGGCACCGGGCGCGACCAGCCCGAGCTGGAGGACCAGCCCGAGAACCAGCGCGAATGCCGCCTTCAAGTTCATGCGGGGATAAGAGTATCCCGGGAGCCCTCGTCTTCCAAATGATTTTCCGCGGACGCTTGCGCATTGACCGAGATGGCCGCGGCGTGCTGTAGCTTTCCCATGCCGCCGCCGCAGAAGGGATACAAGCAGATCAACCACCGCGATGTGATGTACCGCCGGATCATGCGCAACGTCCGCGGCGTGAGCGAGCTGGTCGTCGAGGCCACCCGCGCGTGTTGCGATCACTCACGGATTTATAAGAATTGAGTCAGAACTGAATGGCGCGTAGATAAGCCGAATTTCGCAAGACTGAGGCAGGGACGGCTCTC
>CAZKQK010000235.1:0-4953 GCA_964554865.1 uncultured Luteolibacter sp.
GTCCGCCCCGACCCTTTCCGACGCCTGATGCCTTATTGCCCGATCACTCTGGAACTCATCGCGGAGGGGGAACGCTTCTCCCGCGCCGGCTTGCGGGCGCTGCATCCGGGGCTGCAGGATCTCCGTCCGTTGGATCTCTCACAAGAGGAACAGTTGCGTGAAGCCCGCCGGCGTGCGGACAAGATGTCCGTGCAGGGCGTGCAGCCGAAACTCTCCGCCGTGCTTTCGGTGAAGCATCAGCGCTTTGACATCGTGGATCGCGGTGGAAGCTGGCTGCTCAAACCCAATCCGCCTCCCTTCGAGGATGTGCCCGCCAACGAGGCTCTGACCATGACCATGGCGGCGGCGGCGGGGATCGAGGCGCCCTTGCATGGCCTGATCCCCGCGGTGGACGGCTCCTGGGTGTATTGCATCCGCCGCTTCGATCGTCCGGGACGCGGGCGCAAGCTGCATGTGGAAGACTTCGCGCAGCTTTCCGGCGCCTCCCGGGATACGAAATACGACAGCTCGCTGGAACGCGCCGCCGCGCTGGTGGAGCGCTTTTGCACGTTCCCGGCCCTGGAAAAGCCCAAGTTCGCCAAGCGCTTGCTTTTCGCGTTTCTCACCGGGAACGAGGACATGCACCTGAAGAATTTTTCCCTTCAAGCCAACGGTGGCGTGATCTCACTCACTCCCGCTTACGATTTGCTCAACACCGCGCTGGTGCTCGAAAACGCCGTGGAGGAAACCGCGTTGCCAGTGGGCGGCAAGACAAACCGTCTGACGCGCAAGCTGTGGCTGGACTATTTTTGCCGCGAACGCCTCGGGATTACGCCTCCGATTCTGGAAGGGATTCTATCCGATTTGCGCGCGGCGGCCCCGCATTGGCGCGAACTCATCCGGCACAGCCAGCTGCCGGTGGAGAAACAGCTTCAATACCGCAGCCTGCTGGATGATCGCCTTGCGCGCCTGCTGCCGGAGGCTCCTTGCGAATGAGTTTGAGACCGAATGGTGGCAGTCAGGTGTCTGACGATCGAGAGACCGACAAAGAGCGGGTTCATTACGCCGAACGGGAAGGGTGTTGGCTATCTGCTTGTCGGTTTGGTTGAGGTCGGACTGTTCGGCGTTTCCAGATTTGGAGTCAAATCCTGCGGTCGCAGGTTCGTCTGTGCGGCCGATGAACAGGCAAGACAAACGGCGGCCAATCTTGTAAAAGGGCCATCTTACGATGGTTTCATCGGCATCGAAGTGAAAGAATGTCGAGCGGAAGGCCGACTTGCATCGTCTCGGCATTCCTCTTGATTGTTCGGCGGCGCGCAGGCTTGTGTCTGGGCAAGAGGGAACTTTTCACGATGCTGAATCAGGCATCGCATGGCGTTGCGGTGATGGTGTTGTGTCGCTTGTGATAGCCGTATAGCCGCCTTTCGGTCGTCCGATATGTGTCCGACGCTTGCCGCGCCTTTGTCCGTGCCACGGGCACGCCTAAGCTCCGCTTAGGAGACAGGCTTCTCCTCCTCCATCATCCTCCCAAGGTCGTCTAGATCCCTTGTTTTGCACCCGATCAGGAACAGGCTTCCGGTGATGCCATGGGACGATGCGGGCGATGCTTTCGCCAAAGCCACAAATGAACCTCCGCAATGCGAAGGAATACTTCCAAGAGCATCTCGCGGTGGGCGACTATTACAGCCAAGGCCGGAGCGTTGCCGGCGAATGGTTGGGGAAAGGCGCTGGGACACTCGGGCTTTCCGGTGCGGTGAAGGCGGATGACTTCGTTTCCCTGTGCGATAACTTCGATCCGCGGACCGGCCAGAAGCTGACCGTTCGCCGCAAAACCACCCGGATCAAGCGGCATGCGGATGGCACGACCAGCGAAGTCGCCAATCGCCGGGTGTTTTTCGATTGGGCGATCTCACCGCCGAAGTCGGTTTCCATCGTCGCCCTTGTCGGTGGCGACGAGCGCATTCTTCGTGCCCATGATGAGGCCGTGCGTCTTGCCGTGCGAGAACTGGAAACCTTCGCCCGAACTCGGGTGCGCCGTGGTGGAGCGTCGGGGGATCGGGAAACCGGCAACCTTGCCGTGGCGGTGTTCCGCCATGAAACCTCGCGGGCGCTCGATCCGCACCTGCACAGCCACTGCATCGTTTTCAATGCGACCCATGACGCCGTGGAAGGCCGATGGAAGGCGCTTGAGGCGCGGGAAATGCACGAGGCCCGCAAGTACGTCGAGAACGTCTATTACCACGAGATGGCCCGCTCCTTGCGGCGCTGCGGCTACGAAATCGAGAACCGTCCCGCCGGGGATTTCGTGGTGATTGGCGTGCCGGAGGAATTGTCGCGCACGTTCTCCAAACGGGATGCGGAGATTGACGAACGGTTGGAGAAGCTCCTGCAAGAACGTCCGGAGCTTGCCGGGCGGAATGTCGCGGAGATTCGCAGCAACCTGGCGCATGACCGCCGGTCGCGGAAAATTCCCCATGCCGATCCGAAAGCCCTTCGTGCCGACTGGCACGGGCAAATGACGTGGCAGGAAAGGCGCTCGCTCCGCCGCTTGTGCGGACGCAAGGAACGTGTCCGGCTCTCCTCCATGGACGAAGACGCCGCGCTGGCATGGGCGGAGGAGCACGTCTTTGACCGACGCTCGGTGGTTGGTGAGCCGGAGCTCTGGCGGCACGCTCTGGAGTATGGGCGGGGCTGCGATTTCAGCGTGGATGACCTGCATGCCGCGACCCGGCGCACACCGTATATCCGCGACAAGCAAACCGTGACCACGCGGGTGGTACTGGGCCGCGAACTTGAGCTTGTCGAGGAAGCGCGGGATGGACGCAATGCGTCCTCCGCGCTGATTGCGGATTGGAAGGGTGATGCCTCACTGGATGAATTCCAGCTTGCCGCCGCCCGGCAAATCCTCGGGTCGCATGACCGGATCATGCTCTTTCGCGGTGGTGCGGGCACGGGTAAGAGCTTCACGCTTCGCGTGGTCCATGACGCGCTGTTGCGGCACGGTCACGCGGTCCATGTGCTCGCGCCGCAGCGCCAGCAGGTCCAAGGGTTGGCCGATGACGGCATGGCCGGGGCGCGGACGGTCAGCGAGTTTCTCACGAAACGGACATTGGAGCAGGGCGCGGTCGTCATCGTGGACGAGGCCGGACAAATCGGGGCCAAGCAAATGCTCGATCTGGTGACGCTCGTCCGGCGGAATGGCGGAAGGTTGGTCTTGTCGGGTGATACCCGGCAGCATGGGCCGGTGGAGGCGTCCGACGCGCTGCTTGCGATGGAGAAATACGGACGGCTGCGTCCGGCGGAACTGAATGAAATCCGCCGACAAGATCCGAAGCGGGCACGCGACAAGGCGGAACGCCAGCGCATCATGGAACACCGTGCCGCCGTCGGGGAGGCATCCGAGGGCGACATTGCCGGATCGTTCGACCGCCTCGATGCCATGGGCGCGGTCGTCGAATGCCCGGTGGACGACCAGCAAACGGAACTGGCGCGGCATTTCCTTGAGCTGACCCGCACAGGTGAATCCGCCCTCATCGTCTCACCCACCTGGGGCGAGGTGAACCGGGTGAACGCCGAAGTGCGCCGCGTCTTGCAGACGGAAAACCGCATTGGTTCGGAGGAATGGTCACTTGTCGCATTGCGGGCGCTGGATCTGACTGAAGCCCAGAAGCGGGATGCACGCTACTATGCGGATGACGCGGTGATCGCCTTCAACCAATCGTTCAGGGGAATTCCCAAGGGGGACACCGGGAGCTTGCTGGCCATGCTGTCCGATGGCGTGGCGGTGGAAACGGCGGATCGCGTTCGGATCGTGCCGTTTGCCGAAACCGGCAAATTCACCGTCTGCCGCAAGGAAAACATTGCCTTGTGTCAGGGCGACCGGCTGCAACTGAAAGCCAACGCCCGCGCGGTGAAGGGCAAACGGCTGGCCAACGGTGAGCTTGTCACCGTGAAGCGGGTGGAGAAGTCGGGCCGCATCCGGTTGGAGGACGGGCGCATCCTGCCGACGGACTACCGGCGTTTTGTCCATGGCTATGCGGTCACTTCGTATGCTTCGCAGGGCAAGACCGTGGATCATGTGCTGTTTTCGGATGCCGGGGTGAAGGCGGCGACGAATGACGGGCAATGGTACGTGACGATTTCGCGGGGTCGCCGCAGCGTGCGGATCTTCACGCCGGACAAGGAGGCGCTGAGGGAGAACGTCACCCGTTCCGGTCAGCGCCGGCTGGCGATGGAATTGGCGCAATCTACGACGAAGGCAGTAGATAAGAAACGCAACGTGCTGCGCCTTTTGTGGGACGGCATTATACGGAACCGTGCCCGCAAATTCCTCCGTGGAGTCCGCAAGCGTCGTGAGGAAAGCATCCGTCAGGAACAGGTCCGCCGGGAAAGCCTCCATGCGAAAAGGGTTCGCCGGAAAAATGTCCGCATCACGCCTCCCGAACATCGACGGGGACGGGGGCAAAGCATCTGACAGGCGGCTTGCTCCCGGATGAGAACAGCGAATCCGCGCGGCGGTGCATGATCGGATCGAATTCCAACCATCAACCTATGAATCCATCCGAAGAATCCATCGAAATCCCTGTTTCCGAGTTCTGCGGGGAAGACCCGAATCCCATGGCCCTGCTCTTGGGACTGAAGAACGGCGAGATTTTCCTGATGCCTTACATGCATCTGATCTTCTGCCGGTTCCAGCCCGGACAAGACGGCGGCGAGCTTGCCATCGCCTTCACCACCCATACGTTCATCCTCAAGGGGCGGAGGCTGGATGACCTGCTTCTCTCCTTGCAGAATTTCAGCCTCCAAGGCGTGAGTGTGGTTTCCGGACCTGACGACGGGAAAGACGGGATTGTTGAAAGCCCTTTGCCGGAAGGTGTGGTCATTACTTCCATCACGGTGATACCCCGGGATGAGGAAGGGTGAGTGACTTCACTCCCAACCGCCGCCTTTGCGTGGACCGCAAAGGCGGCTTTT
>CAZKQK010000236.1:0-4775 GCA_964554865.1 uncultured Luteolibacter sp.
GTTTCCCCGCGCACGACGACGGTTTTCACCCCGCCGGAGCCGCCGATGGCGGTGAGCTGGTTGAGGGAGTTGTGGCCGTAGGTGGTCATGGTGGCGGCGAGTCCGGGTTTTTCTACCTGCTTGGAGGCGATGTTGCCAGCGGTATCATACACGTAATGATGCCCGCTCTCGGCAACGCCGGAACCGGGGAGCGGGGTGTGGATGAGGGAGCTGACCTGTTCGGCGGGGTCGTGGAAGACCCGGGATTCGAACTGGCGGGTGGGGCCGGTGGGATTGGCGAGCGGGGCCTCGCGTTTCCAGGAGGCGATCTGGCCGAAGGTGCCGTAGGTGTAGGTGTGCCTGCCGATGACATTGTCACCGGGGCGGGTGGAGGTGATGGTGTGGAGGGCGAAGTCCGAGGTGTCGCCATGCCAGGTGAAGGCGGTGTCGAAGCCGCCGGAGTGGGTGATGGACTGGAGGAGTTCGCCAAGGCCGCCGCGATTGTGGGTGAAGGTGCCGAGGGGATTGGTGATGGAGGCGACGGAGCCGAGGGCGTCGGCGGTGGTGGTTTCGGTAACGCCGCCGGGGCTGGTGCGGGTGACGGAGCGGGCGGCGTCATTGTAGGACCATGTGATGGCGTCGTCGGCCCACGGGCCGTCAATGGAGGTGGGGCGGCCGAGGAGGTCGAAGGCGAGGGTGGTGGTTTCGTTGACCCATGCGGCGCCTTGGTAGCCGTAGATGTTGCGGGTGTTGGGGCGTCTCCAGGGGTCGAAGGCAATGCTCAGGGTGAGGTTGCTTCCGGAGTGTGATTGTTGAATGGAAGCCGGCTGGCCGTCGTGGGCGTAGCCGATGGTGGTCAGTATTCCGCGGCGGCTTGTGTGTTGATTCAGTTGTCCGTTGGAATTGTAGTCGAAGTATTCGCTTGCCCCGGAAGGATACTTCTTCTCCTTGAGTTGTCCGGCGGCGTTGTAAATCCACTCGGTGACCTGGTTTTTCGGATCGGTGAGTTTGACGAAGCGCCCGTCGGCGTCGAATTCGTAACGAGTGGTCCTGCCGTCGGTACCGGTGGTGGACCGGGGCAGCGCGCGGCTGTCGTGGGAGGTGACGGAGCGGCGGAGGGTTTTCCCGACACCGGCGACGAGTTTGCCTTCGCGGACGGCCTCGACGTAGCAGCAGGCCCAGTCCCATGCGGTGAAGGTGTCGTCGGAACGGAGTTCGCGGGTGGCGCGGTTCAGGTCGTCGTAGAGGTAGGATGTGGTGCTTCCATCGGGTGAGAGTGCCGCGATGAGATTGCCCCGGTTGGCGGTGTCGTAGGTCGTGGTGGAGACCACCGTGCCGTTGACGAGGGTTTGGTAGGGGCGCAGATTGGAGTCGTAGGTGAAGGATACGACATCGCCGGTGACGGAGTCGGTGATTTGCCGGGGCAGGCCATTGGCATACCACTGGAAGGTGAGCGTGCGACCGGTGACGTCAGTCACGGACTGGAGGTTTCTGCGATACGGAAAGGCGGGATCGGCGGGATGGTAATTGTAATCCGCGAGGGTCTTGAGGACACCGTTGTAGGTGCGCTTGATCGTATCGGGATCAATGCCGTTGGCCTGGTAGGTGATGTCGATCCGGCCGTCCCCTGAATGGCCGTGGAGCTTGATCTGGGTGGTGCGGCCCTGAGAGTTGTAGGCGAGCGTGTGAGTGCCTCCGTTGCCATCCGAGACCTCGGAAGGAAGGCGGGAAGATTGATTGAAGTCGTTCTTTTCATGAGAATAAACCGCATTCCCATTTGCGTCATGCACCCTCACATCGGCGATTTCTCCGCGCCCGCCGACCAATTTGGCGAGCAATTGGGTTCTCGAACCAACGTTCGGACGAATACTCACGTTTGAGGGACGATCCAACTGAAGTGGGGTACGGATATACGTGTAGCCAAATTCCTCGCCACTGGAGAAGCCATCGTAAAAGTATTCCGTGGGATTCTGAAGGTGGTCGTAAACGGTGATCCGGTAATTGGCCCACATGAAACGTCCGGGCAAAGGATAGCCTGCCCAATATCCCCGGTCCTTATCCTCCTGCGGGTAGGTCGTTGCGTCGTAATAGCCGTCTCCGTTCACGGGAGGGTTGGGATCCGGTGCGGAGGACGGCTCGGTGTGAATGTTCGTCGTCCCGGTGGGCGTGGTGATGGAGGAGATGAAGAGCGGCGCGCCATTCGCGGTGGAGGTGTAGCCGTAGGAGTAGGGAAGTCCGCCCATGTCGGTCTGGCCGGTGAGGTTTCCGTCGGCATCGTAGGAGAAGCGGGCGGAGCGGCCGAAGGGGTCGTCTATGCGAGAAACCCGCGAGACGCTTCCGATGGTCACGTAGTCGAATTCCCAAACTCCGGCGCCGAGTGCGGTATGGCCGATTTCGATGATCGCGCCTTCGTTGTTGTGGGTGATGTTGACGGCGTTGTGGTGGGGATCCTCAATGGAGAGAAGCAGCGGGACGGACGAGCTCCCGGCCATGGCAGCCGGAATGCCGTAGTGAAACACCGTGCCATCCTGATGGATCAGTTTGAAGGTGTGGGTGTCGGTTTCCACGAGGCTTCTGAAATCACCATTGCAGGTGTAGGTGATGCCCCCCGGAGGATAGGGCTGGCCCGCGGGCGGCCTGAGGGTGGTGGAGATGAACATCTCGATTCGGCCGTCGCCGTCCTTCACCTGTGCCTGGGCTTGCCCGGGAGTGATCATGACATAAGACGCGTAGGCGAAGGCCCATTTTTCTCCGAAGGGATTCAGCAGGTTTTGCCCTTCCTGGCTGTTGTAGAGGAGGGTCATTTCGACATCCGGGCCGACCGGAGCATCCCACCACATTGGCGTGTCGGTCACCTTGAGGTTCATGTTGACCGGGTTCACGCCATGACTCGGCAGGCCGAAGCCCACACGCATGCCCGCAGGGGGCTGACTGGTCCCCCCACCGC
The DNA here is from genome assembly GCA_964554865.1 of uncultured Luteolibacter sp. GTDB lineage: Bacteria > Verrucomicrobiota > Verrucomicrobiia > Verrucomicrobiales > Akkermansiaceae > Luteolibacter. The sequence continues at coordinate 2,927 of CAZKQK010000236.1, forward strand.
CGCCGCCAGGCCCCCCGCTGGTCCCGCCCGACGAACTGCCGGGACTGTTGCAGCCTTTGTCGCAATCGTCTTTTCCGAGATTGGATTGTTGCATGTTGATCCCGCAGCAGCCGCCGGTGATTTCCGACAGATTTTCGGCGGGATGGATGGCTTCATGCTGAGGCGGTTGCTTGACGAGCATGGCGAATCCCGACCACTCGCGTTCGAAGGACGCGCGGGGCATGCTGGCGCCGGAATTCAGGCGGGAATCGTGAATTTTCACGCTGTCTTTCGCCACCGATGTGACGGTGACGTAGTGCTTGTCCTTGTAGTGGGCGATGAAGGGAACGGGCAACGCATCGAGGGCGAGGGGGGCATTCACCGGATAGGGGTCCAATCCATGGCGGAGGGCGGTCTCCCGAAGTTCCGCGGCGGTGAATCCATGGGATCCGGCGGATGGCAGGTTAAAGAGGGCGCGTGCCTCCCCGGCCATGCCAAGTTCCTCGGCGATTTTGGCCAGGGATTTCTGCCCGCAATCGCGAAAGGCGGCCTCGTTCTTCCTAAGCATGGCTATCTCCCTGAGCCAATACGTCGCATACGTTGCGTCCATGGGGGAGGTGTTGATGCGGAGGAATTCGCCCAAGGCCGCCGACGCTTCGTCGAGGCGGCCGAGAAGCACATTGATCATGGCGCGGCGGAGTTTGGCCTTTTGGAGCATCCCGGAGGACTCCCCGGAGGACTCCCCGGAGGCGGCGATGGCCTTGTCGAACCACTCGGCGGATTCGTTGAAGCGCGAGTTGTATTGGCAATGGCAACCGATGTGGAGGATGGATTCCGCGGCCCAGGGGCTGTCAGGGAAGGACTCCAGGTGTTTCCCGAACAGGTCGATCGCCTCCTCGTAGCGGTGCTCGTTCCAGGCCTGCATGGCTTGTCCGAACGCGAGATTGTCGGCTTCCTGTGCCCTGCGGGCGGCCGGATCGGCAATTTCCGCGGGGTCGGCCTTCCGGATCGGTGTCAGCGGCTTTCCAAGATTGCCGGAGGCGATGAGTTCCGCCTCGGTGGGTGGGCGTGAGAGGTCGAGATGGGTGAGTACCGTGCCATCGCATGGCCGGGCAGTCGTTCTCGCGGAAGCCTCGCCGCCGGAGGATGTGGCACCGCGCGCCTGTGATGTTGAGTCCGTGGCAGCAGGATTGGGGCCGCGCGAAGATTGTGAGGATCCGGCTTCGCCAAGGAAGTGATAGGCGACGGGGATGCCAGCCAATACCAGGACGCCCACAAGAGCCGGCAGGAAGTATTTTGAGGATGGTTTCATTTGGGGAAATTCTTGAGCAGGTGAAAATAGTGCGAATGCGCCGCATTACGGCCCGGCCACCAATGTGGCGGTTGCCGGAGAATCCAATGTCACAAGCGGTGGAGTAAGGTCACCCGGGCTTGGTGAGGGAGTGGCGGATCTGGCCGGGTCCAAGGGGAAGTGATCCAGGTTGTCGGGAACACCGTCTCCATCGCTATCGACCATCACAGGGCTCGTACCCATCGCGATCTCGGTCACATCGCTCAAGCCGTCTCCATCCGAATCAATGGGCCCGGAGGGGTAGTCCGGCTCATTTTCTGCAAACTCTCCCCAGTTTTCGAAGGGAAGCGAGAAGACGGCCTTCAACTGGCCAAGTGTCGCCACCGCATGATTGGAGTCATCGGTGGTTGCGCCCGTCCACGGGTACGGGCTGTAAGCAACGGGATTTGATGACGGTTCAATGACGCAGATACCGGCCAGGTGCATGCGCTCATTGACCCACGGGGAATCGAGTGCGCGGAGTTTGTCGTAAAAGGGCTTGGCCAAAGCCTTGAGCTGGCCGGTGAGGAGCGGGGCGCG
>CAZKQK010000237.1:0-4693 GCA_964554865.1 uncultured Luteolibacter sp.
CACCTGGTCCGGCCTCGGCACGACAGCCAACTGGTCCGACGGGGGCAACTGGGTCAACCCCCTTTTTCCCCGCCTCCGGTCCGGACACCGGCACCTTCAACGGCTTTCACCTCAAAAGCAAATTCCTAGCAATCAATCAATTCCTCAATCATCTTGATCAACCCTATCCCCATGAACTCCTCCTCCCTCTTCCTGCCGCCGCTGTTCTTCTGCCTCATGGCTGGCACCCTCGCCGCCCAACAGGCCGGGGAACCGAAACAATCCGGCGACTTCACCTACACCGGCGACGGCTCCTCCATCACCATTACGAAATACACCGGTGCGGGTGGGAAAGTGGCCATTCCCACGACCATCGACGGATTGCCCGTGCGAACGATTGGAGAAAAGGCCTTCAACCAAAATCATCAACTCGTCCATATCACGATTCCCGCCGGGGTCGTGAACATCGAAGACTTCGCGTTTTCCTCCACGAGTTTGACCAGCGTCGCGGTCCCGACCGGTGTTACTCACATCGGAAAGCACGCGTTTTCCTACTGCGGGAGCCTGACCCGCGTGACGATCCCGTCCGGCATCACCACGATCGCACTCTCCACGTTCTACGACTGCCGGAATCTGGTTGGCGTCTCGATCCCCGCCAGTGTCACGAGCATCGGAGATTCCGCATTCTACAACTGTGAAAGCCTGGCCGATGTCACGATTCCCTCCGGCGTCATGAGCATCGGAAAATCCGCGCTCCAAGGCTGCGAAAGCCTGCCCCGCATCACGATTCCATCCGGTGCCACCAGCATCGGAGATTCCGCATTCGCCGGCTGCACGAGCTTGGCCGCCATCGCCGTGGACGCGGCCAATCCCGCCTACCGCGGCGTGGACGGGGTGTTGTTCGACAAGGAAGGAACCACACTCATTCAATATCCCGCCGGGAAAGCGGGAAACTATGCCATTCCCGGCGGCGTCACCGGCATCGCTGACTTTTCATTCTTCAACTGCAAGCGCCTGACCGGCGTCACGGTTCCGTCCAGTGTCACGGACATCGGAGACTATGCGTTCTGCGGTTGCGAGAGCCTGACGGGAATCGCAATCCCACCGGGCGTCACCGGCATCGGAAGAATGACATTTTCCGGCTGTAAAGGACTGGCCAAAGTCGCCCTCCCCGACAGCGTCACCGGCATCGGAAGCCATGCGTTCAGGGACTGCGAAAGTCTCGCCGACATCGTGATCCCGGCCGGCGTCACCGATATCGGGAAATCAGCATTCGACGGTTGCAAGCGCCTGGCCAAGATCACAATTCCGCCCGGCGTCAGCGGCATCAAAAATTTCACATTCCGCAACTGCGAGAACTTGTCCGGTCTCACTCTCCCACCCGGTGTCACAAGCATTGGAAGTTCCGCGTTCAAGGGCTGCAGGCGACTGACCGGCGTCGCGATCCCGGATAGCGTCACCCGCATTGACGGTGGAGCGTTCGGGGACTGCACGGGGCTGGCCGCCATCACCCTCCCGGCCGGCGTCACCCGGATCTCGCGTTGTCCATTTTCCGGCTGCACGGGTCTGCAGGCCATCGCCGTGGACGCCGCCAACCCCGCCTATCGCAGCGTGGACGGGGTGCTGTTCGACAAGAAAGGAACCAGGCTCTTGCAATACCCCGCCGGCAAAGCGGGCGACTATGCCATCCCCGAAGGAGTGACCGGAATCGACACGGATTTCTTCACCGGCGCGTTTTCCGGTTGCAAGAGCCTGACCGGCATCACCATCCCCAACAGCATCAAGAGCATCGGAAATCATGTATTCAAGGACTGCACCGGCCTGACCAGCCTCACGATTCCGGCCAGCGTCACGAGCATTGGATTCGGAACCTTCTCCGGCTGCACGGGTTTGACCCGCATCGAGATCCCGGCCAGCATCAAGGAGATCAAAAGCGGAGCGTTTGGCGGCTGCACGGGCCTTGCGGCCTTCGGGTTGGACGAAACCAATCCTTCCTACCGGGTTGTGGACGGGATCCTGTTCGACAAGGGAGGAGCCACGCTCCTCCAGTGTCCGGGAGGGCGAAAGGGAAATTACTCCATCTCCGCCGATGTCGCGGGCATCGGCGGAGGTGCCTTTTCCGGTTGCACGGGCCTGACAGGGATCACCATTCCCGACAGCATCAAAAGCATCGGGGGAGGGGCCTTTTCCGGTTGCACGGGTCTCACCAGCATCACGATCCCTTCGGGCATCACGAAGATTCCGGAAGAAACATTTTCCGACTGCACGGGTCTCACCAGCCTCACGATCCCGGCCAGTGTTTCTTCGATTGCAAACTTCGTGTTTGGCGGTTGCACGAACCTGAACAGCCTCGTTTTCGAGGGCGACGCCCCGTCCATGGACCCATCCATGTCCCACTTCGGCTCAACCGCCCCCGGTTTCACCATCCGTTACCATAAAGGCCGCGCCGGTTTCGGACCGAAGTGGAACGGTTATCCGGCGAGGGAAATCGTGCCGGGAACCGCAGAGCCTTCCCCCGCCGGTCCCCAATCCTGGACCAGCAACGACGGCAAGACCCTCAAGGCCGATTTCCTCAAACTTGACGGCGAGGCCGTCGTGGTGCGATTGGAAAGCGGCAAGGAAACGAAGATTCCCTTCACCCGCCTGTCCCCGGAAAGCGCGGAGCAGGCGAAGAAACTCGGAGAAGATGCCTCAAAGTGAAGCCTCCCATGAAAACCTCCTGCCCCCGCTGCTCCCAGCACATCGAAATCGACGGGGAAACGCTCGCAGCGCTCCAAGCCACTTCCCATTTCTCCTGCCCCGCCTGTTCCGCCGCCGTTCCCGTGCCGCGGGTGGCAGGGCATGCCGCCGTCCCGCCGCTTGCTCCGGCCCGGAGACACGCGGACCTTGCGCGGCGATCCCCGACAAGCGCCGCCTCGGGCATCCATCGCGGACTGAATCGCAACCTGCTGATATTGGGTTCCGCCGCGCTGCTGGTTCTCGGCGGCCTCGCGTTCTTCATCGCCTCCCGCTGGAGCAACCCCCTTTTTCCCCGCCTCCGGTCCGGACACCGGCACCTTCAACGGCTTTCACCTCAAAAGCAAATTCCTAGCAATCAATTAATCTCCAAATATCCATACCCCCCATGACCTCCCCCGCCTTTTTCCTCCTCCCTCTCGGCCTTGGTCTCGCCGCCGCTCCTTTCGGATCGGTGTGTGGTCAGGAACCTCCTTCCCCGGTTCCCTCGCTCTGGTCCCTTGACGCCGGTCCCGCCAAGGATGGCGAGGGCCGCTTGTACATCACCGGCACGACGCTCGATGAAAAGGGAAAAAGAGGGCCGCAGTTTTTCGTCGAGTTCGGCTCTGGCGGCGGCCCGAAATACACGCCGATCAACAACACAAAGGATCTCCCTCATGGCCTCAGCCCGTACGGTTTCCCCTCGTTGCAGGCGTTGCCGGAAAACGCGGGCTTTCTGGCCACCACCGAAGCTTATAACCCGGACAATCTGGGAGCCATCTTGCATTTCGCGAGAGATGGTACGATGACTCTGAAGCGCCAATTCACCCCTTCGGAAAAGGCGTCGGGCAGGAACCTGGTGGCAGGGCTGGCCATCAATGCCGCGGGCGACGCCTTCGGGGTGACAAGGGAAGGCGGCTATCATGACCGCGGGGTATTGTTCCGTTTGGCAGCGGACGGGAATTTCTCCGTCCTCCATCATTTCGGAGGAACCGATCCGATCCTTCCCGGTTTTTCCGTCGCCGGGAAACCTGTCCTCGGCCCGGACGGCTCCCTCTATGTTGCTTTCGAGGGGGAGAAATCACCCCGCAACTACTGGACCACGGTATTCCGCCGGACCCCGGACGGCAAGCTGGCCGCATGGGGGCAGGTGCCCGGGGGCTGCAATGATCTGGCCGCGTCCGGCAGCGGAGTGGTCGTGGCAAGGCTGGGTAACAGCAAGGAGGGGGTGAGGGATGCCCTGGTCCGCCTCAACGGGAAAGATGAGCCCGTGGAACTCCACCGCTGGACGAAGGAGGGAAATGATCAGGGAGGGTTTCCCGACAGCTTGATCTCCGATGGGGCGGGGAACCTGTATGGGGTGGCCTACACTGTCTCCGACTATGGAACCGGCGGCTCGAACGCGGTGTTCAAGCTGGACCGGGGCGGAACATTCAAGTGGATCACCAATGACCGGGAGTTGACACCATTCCGTATCACCGCCATCGACGACAAGGGAAACGTGTTCGGATGTGGAAAGAAGCGCGAAACCGATTCCGCCACGGGCAAATACAAGCAACTCGGCCACGTGATTTTCAGGGTTTCTCCGGGTGGGAAATCCGCGCTGATTCCCGTGCCTTGAGGCCCGGAGGGAGAAGCCCCCCCCTTTCTCCCTCCCCTTCACCCGCCTGTCCCCGGAAAGCGTCGCCCGGGCCAAGGCACTCGCCCAAGCCGCCGGTGGCGGGTGAATGCGTTCCGTGCCTCCCCCTCGCCGCGATGCCCCTTGCCCCGGCAGCCCGCCGGAGAATAGCCTCTCCTCCATGGACGAGCCCGAAAACCTCCTCGAACCCCCCGCCCATGGCAACGACGCCTTCTTCAAGGCCGTCTTCTCCGATCCCTCGCACGCCGCCGGCTTCTTCAAAAAGCATCTTCCCCCGGCCATCGCCGCGCGGCTCGATTGGGCTTCCCTCGCCGTCCTGCCCGGCTCCTTCGTCCAATCCGACCTCCGGCAAACCCACTC
>CAZKQK010000238.1:0-4587 GCA_964554865.1 uncultured Luteolibacter sp.
GGAGGGTGTGGCGGCGCTGGCGGTCGGCAAAGGCGATTTCCTCGGGGGTGGGGGGGCGGAGTTCAAGCCTTATTTTCGGGGCTTGGACTTGTCGAAATCAGAGCGTTTCTCCCGGGCGTTGGTGCTGGCGATCAAAGCGGAGCGCGGCGCGCGGGGAATTTCGCAATACGCTCTGGCCAAGCGCTCGGGCATCAGCCAGACGATGATCCATCACATGGAGGGAGGGAAGCGGAACCCCACGGTCATCACGGCCCATGCCCTGGCCGTGGCGCTGGGTATGAGTATGGGGGAGCTATTCGAGCGGGCGGAAAAGTCGATTGGAGACAAGTGATCGGCGCGTGTCCGCGTTCCAGCCCTACCGGTTCAGAAACGCCAGGATGTCCTCAGCCGATTTGCGCGAGATTCCCGGCAGCGCGGCGATGCGTTCCACATCGGCGGCGCGGATGCGGGCGACGCTGCCGAAGGTTTCCAGGAGCAGGCGCTTCTTCGCCGGAGAGACGCCGGGGCAATCGTCAAGCACGCTCTCGCGCATGCGGCGGCGGTAGAGCAGCGAGTTGTATCCATTGGCGAACCGGTGCGCCTCGTCGCGGATGCGCTGGAGCAGCTTCAGCGCGCCGCGGTCGTGGGGAATCAGGATCGGCTCGCTCCGGCCGGGCACGAAGACCTCCTCGCGCTGCTTGGCCAGACCGATGACCGGAAGCCCATGCAGCCCGAGGTTGCGCAATTCCCTGACAGCCATGCCGAGCTGGCCCTTGCCGCCGTCCACGATCACGAGGTCCGGCAGCACGATCCGCGCCCGACCCTCGCGCGCGAGGCGGCGCTGCGCTTCCACCGGATCCTCCCGGGAAAACCCGGCGTCCGGATCCGCCGCCGCGTTTTCCAACAGAATCCGCGAATACCGGCGGCGGATCACCTCGGCCATCGAGGCGAAGTCATCCTGCCCGTCCACCGTCTTGATGCGGTAGCGGCGGTAGTTTTGGTTGTCCGGCCGGCCGTTGGTGAAGCGGACCATCGAGGCGACGATATGGTTGGAGGAAACATTCGAGATATCAAAACACTCCATCACCCGCGGCGGCGCGCCGAGTCCGAGTTCCTCCGCCAGTTCCGCCAGATCCTCGGCGGGCCTCACGGTGGTGGGAACCCCGCGGCCGCGGCTGAACTGGCGTGTCGGCGCCAGGGTTTTCTCCAGGTTCTGCAACACATCGCGCAAGGTGGCGGCCCTCTCGAACTCCATCGCCTCCGAAGCCGCCCGCATCTCCGCGCGCAGATCATCCAACACCTCGCGGCGGCCCTTGCCCTCAAGAATGCGGCAGGCCTCCTCCACCTTTTCCAGATAAGTCTCACGGCTCACGCGCCCCACGCAGGGCGCGGCGCAGTTGCGGATCACGTCCGCATTGCAATGCCGGTAGTCCGGCTCCCCCGGTTCCGCCGGACGGCACACCCGCAGGCCGAAGCCGCGGTTCAGCCAGTCCAGCGTCTCGCGCAGCGAGCCCGAATGCGGAAACGGCCCGAAGTAGCGCGAGCCGTCGTCCTTCTTCAGCCGCGTGGTCGAGAAACGCGGCCACGGATCGCTCATCCGGATCCTCACCAAAAGGAAACGCTTGTCGTCACGGAACGCCACGTTGTAACGCGGACGGTAGTCCTTTATCAGCTTGCCCTCTAACAAAAACGACTCCTCCTCGTTGCGCACCGTGTGGAACTCGAAGTCGTGGATCGAATCAATCAGCGCGCGCGTCTTCAGGCTGGAGCGCATCTTGCGCGAGGCGATGAAATAGGACGACATCCGCTTGCGAAGGTCCCGCGCCTTGCCCACATAGATGATCGACCCCAGACGGTCTTTCATCAGGTAAACCCCCGGCTCGTGGGGCACCTCGCGCAGCTTGATCCTGAAGTCCGGTTTGTCCATCCCTCCTCCCGCCCATCGAAGGCCGGAAGAGGGAAAACTCAACCGGAAAAACTCGTTAAAATCGTGCGTGAATCCCTCCGGGAGACCTATCATCGTTGCGCGAATTCGTCATTACGACTCCGGTTCAGGCTACAAAAACCCACCCCAGAGACCCATGAAACCCCCAACCATCGCATCCTGCGGCCCGTTCGCCGCACTTCCGGCGGGTTTGCTCGCCAAGCCGTTGACTGGCACGTCGGACCCACCAACGCCACCGGCGGCGGCAACGGCGGCGCGCTTTTCACCACCGCCAACGACTGCGGCGACTGGCTGCCCGTCAACCCGGCGGGCAACGGCATCGCCCTGTCTGAAGCCGACGCGACCGGGGTCAGCTTGAACGGCAAGGCGCTCGGCTCGCATATCGGAGGCCACACGCCCTTCGAATTCGACGTGACCACCCATCTCGACTGGAACGGCGTCAGCCCCGTGGTCGTGCTGGCCCACAACGAAGCCCGCATCGTGTGGCAACACATCCGCTCCGAGCCCGACCTCAAGACGGGCACGGAGCGGATATGCGTTCGCTACAGGATCGCCAACACCTCCTCCAAGCGGATCACCGCCCGGTTGACCTCCGTCCGTCCGGTGGATCGCATGCCGCGCCAGTCGGTCGCCTTGCCTCCACCGACGATAACAAGAGACAGAAACTATTGGAAACCGACTTGCGGGCCGGGCTGGGTGGGTGGCGGTTTGGGGGGAATCGCGTCAGGATTGGATCGCGGCGATCACCCCGAGGAGCAGCACGAGCGTGCCCAGAATTCCCATGACCAGGCCGAAGACGGCGCGGCCCATTCCATGTTTCGGTTTTGGGGACGACCGGCTCTTGCGAACATCGCGGATGGCGATGATGGAAACGACCAGGGAAATCGGGGCGGGCAGGATGACCAGCGAAAACAACCCGAGATAGCCGGCCGCGATGGCCCAGGCGGAACGGCCGACCGGAAGCAGCATCCGCATCCCGAAGTCGTCCCCACCACCGGAGGGGACGGGCGATATGGGTGGAGGTCCGGCGGAAACAAAAACGCCGCTTGCCGGGATCCATTCGGTCATGCCCTCGCACCAGACAGGTGTTTGGGGATCCAAGTCACCCGTGGCCAGCATTCGGCGGAGTTCGTGTTCGGGTAGCGGACCATACTGAATCTGATCCTTGGAGTGGAAATAGGATTTCATGGTCCGGAGTTGGGAATGACATCCGACGGCAAGTCGGCGGGTTGCCGCTACCTATCAGATCATGGGCGTGTTCCAAAGCGGAAAGCGGCCGGACCGCAAAGAACGCAGAAAACAAGAAGCAATGGACCCCTTTTGCGATCTTTGTGTTCTCTGCGGTTAAATCAATGCGTTCCAATCCAAGTACTCCCCGGTATCGCCCGCGACGCTCGCTCCGGTGGCCTCGGCGGTCGGGATCATCCGGCGGGCCAGCGGCCAAACGGCGGTTTTTCTCGGGAAGGAAATGCCCGGTTTCACGGATTGCGGGGAAACGGCACGGAAAACCCCGGAGAACTGCCACGGGGATCCAAACAATGGGGAAGCTTAAAATACTTTTCCCCCGGATCTGGCGGCTTCGGCCTTTCCAAGCGGTCCTTGTTGGCGCATGTTCCATGATCTCCAAACCGAAACCCCGCCGACCATGACCGGATTATCCCCATCTTCCCGCCGCGCCTTTCTGAAAACCGCCGCCACCGGAGCGCTGGCCGCCCTATACGGCGGAAACGCGGGCGCCGCAGAGGTTCCGACGGTGAAACTGGCCGGCCTGAACGTGCCGCTGCTCGGCATGGGCACCGGCGTGAAGGCGGGAAACCGCAGCAACGCCCTCCAGCGGTCCGGCGTGAAGAACTTCATCGATACCGTCCGCCTCGCCTACGATGAAGGCGTCCGGCTCTTCGATTGCGCCGACATGTACGGCAGCCTCTCCATGGTCGCCAAGGCCCTCAAGGACAAGCCGCGGGAAAGCTACGTGCTCGTCACCAAAGTCTGGTGCCATCCCAAGGGCGGCATCCCGGATGACGAACCGCGCGATGACAGCCTGGCCGTGGTCGAACGTTCCCTGCGCGAGGCGGGCAGCGATTTCATCGATCTCGTCCAACTCCACTGCCAGACCGCCGGGGACTGGACCAAAACCTACCGCAGCCACATGGACCAACTCGCCGCCGCCAAGCAAAAAGGCTGGATCAAGGCCCACGGCTGCTCCTGCCACAGCATCGCCGCCCTCGAGGCCGCCGCCGCGGACCCCTGGGTGGACGTCGTCCACGCCCGCATCAACCCCTGGGGCGTGAAAATGGACGGCCCGGCCAAGGTCGTCGTGCCGGTGCTGAAAAAAATCCACGCCGCCGGCAAGGGCATCATCGGCATGAAACTCATCGGCGAGGGCGAATTCCGCAATGATCCCGCGAAGATCGACGAAGCGCTTCGTTTCTCGCTGGATCTCGGCTGCATCGACGCGCTCATCGTCGGCTTCGAGAAACAGGAGGAGATCCTCGATTACAAAAAACGTCTCACCGCCGCCCTCGACGCCAAGGCCAAGGCCTGAGGACCGGTGTGCGGCGGACGCCGGATTTTTTCAATTATCCGCTTGCATCCGCCCGCCCCGGCCCCTATTCGTCCCGCCCCGCCTACCGGAGTCTTTCATGCGAGGATAGCTCAGTTGG
>CAZKQK010000239.1:0-1619 GCA_964554865.1 uncultured Luteolibacter sp.
CAAGATGGCACAGGCCAACCGCGCCTTCGCCCACTTCCGGTTCTAATTATAGATAGCGCTCCCGCATTTCCGTCCGTGAATCCGAACAGTCCAAAACGCCAATATGTGCTCGAGCGCACCCGGAATATCGGGATCGCCGCGCATATTGACGCGGGCAAGACGACCCTCACGGAGCGGATCCTTTTCTACACGGGCATGATCCACAAGATCGGCGAGGTGCACGACGGCGCCGCCACGACCGACTGGATGGAGCAGGAGCGCGAGCGCGGCATCACCATCACCTCCGCTGCCGTCACCACCACCTGGTGGCAGCGCGCCGAGGAGGGGACCGTGAAACTTTTCCCCGAGCAGAAACAGCGCATCAACATCATCGACACTCCCGGCCACGTGGACTTCACCGCCGAGGTGGAGCGTTCGCTCCGGGTTCTCGATGGTGCGATTGTCGTGTTCTGCGGAGTCGCCGGTGTCCAACCGCAGACGGAAACCGTGTGGCGGCAGGCGACGAAATACTGCGTCCCGCGCATCGTGTTCGTCAACAAGATGGACCGCACCGGTGCGAACTTCGACAACGTGTTTCACGAGGTGAGGGAAAAACTCGGCGCCAACGCCGTGCGCGTCCTCATCCCGATCGGTGCCGAGGACCAACTCGTCGGCCAGATCGACGTGGTGAACCGGAAAGCGGTCTATTTCTCCGACGACGACAAGTTTGGTTCCACCTACACGATCAAGGATCTCGAGGGGGACCTGAAGGACATCGCCGCCGAAGCATACGAAGAACTCGTTCACGCCGTCGCCGATGTGGATGATGCGGTCGGAGAAAAATTCCTGATGGAAGAGCCGGTGACGCTTGAGGAACTCAAGCAGGGCATCCGCCGCGCCACCATCGCCAACAAACTGGTGCCGGTCGCCGGTGGATCCGCTTTCAAGAACAAGGGCGTCCAGTATCTTCTGGATGCCGTTGTCGATTACCTCCCCAGCCCGCTCGATATCCCCGCCGCCATCGGCATGAATCCGGACAACGGGGAGGAGAAAATCGAAGTCGTCACCTCCGACAACGAAAAGTTCTGCGCCCTCGCCTTCAAACTCTGGGCGGACAAGTTCGTCGGGAAACTGGTTTTCTTCCGCGTCTATTCCGGCGTCATCAGGAAAGGCGACACGGTTTACAATCCCCGCACACGACGATCCGAGCGCGTCGGCCGATTGATCCAGATCCAGGCGAACGAACACAAGGACATCGATGCCTGTTACGCCGGAGACATCGCCGCCATGGTCGGGCTGAAAAACGTCACCACCGGTGACACGCTGGCCGCTGAAAAACACGACGTCGTTCTCGAACCCCCGACCTTCCCGGAACCGGTCATCTCGATGGCCGTTGAGCCGAAAACCAAAGCCGATCAGGAGAAACTCGCCCTCGCCCTCGGCCGCCTCTCCGAAGAGGACCCCACTTTCACGGTTAAAACCGACGAGGAAACCGGACAAACCATCATCTCGGGGATGGGTGAACTCCACCTCGAAATCATCGTCGACCGCCTCCGCCGCGAGTTCAAGGTCGAGGCCAGCACCGGTGCCCCGCAAATCGCCTACCGCGAAACCATCACCGCCGCCGCCGGTGGCGAGGG
>CAZKQK010000239.1:1629-4568 GCA_964554865.1 uncultured Luteolibacter sp.
TCCGGCGGCCGCGGCCAATACGGCCACGTCATCCTCTCGATGAAGCCCAATGAAAAGGGCAAGGGCCTCACCGTCGAAAACAAGGTCGTCGGCGGCACGATTCCGAAGGAATACATCAACGCCGTCATCAAGGGCGTCAACGAGGCCATGACCAACGGCATCATCGCCGGCTACCCGGTCATCGACGTTCATGTCGATATCCTCGACGGCTCCTATCACGACGTGGATTCCAACGAGAACGCCTTCACCATGGCCGCCATCTTCGCGATGAAGGATGGTTTCAAGAAGGCCAAGTCCATTTTGCTGGAGCCGATCATGGCCGTCGAAGTCTCCACCCCGGACGACTATCAGGGCGACGTGATGGGCGACCTCAACCGCCGCCGCGGACACATCCAGAACATGGAGTCGAAAGGCAAGCTCGCCATCGTCCGCGCCAATGTCCCTCTCAAGGAAATGTTCGGCTACTCCACCGCCGTCAGGACCCTCTCCTCGGGCCGTGCCTCCTATGCGATGACCCCGTCGCACTTCGAGCAGGTCCCCAACAACATCGTCGAAGAGATCGTAAGCGACCGCTTAGGCTGATCACTCGCCCTGCAGACCCACCACGTAAACCGTCAAACAACCTTCTCCACCATGGAAAACCAGAAAATCCGCATCCGCCTGCGCGCCTTTGACCATCGCGCCATCGATCGCTCCGCCCAGGAGATCGTGGAAACCGCCAAGCGCACCGGTGCCCGCGTCGCCGGCCCCATCCCGCTTCCCACCCGCATTGAGAAGTTCTCGGTGAACCGCTCGGTGCACGTGAACAAGAAGTCCGCCGAGCAATTCGAGATCCGCACCCACAAGCGCCTGCTCGACATCGTCGATCCCACCGCCCGCACCGTGGACGAGCTGAAGAAGCTCAACCTCCCCGCCGGCGTGGACATCACCATCCGCATCTGACAGGGCTTCCTGACAACTGACAACCGATAACCTATAACTTTCCAAACAGCCATGTCACTCGGCCTCCTCGGCAAAAAACTCGGCATGACCCGCCTCTTCGACTCCAAGGCGGGCGTCATGATTCCCGTCACCGTCATCGACGTTTCCGGCAACACCATTCTGCAGACCAAGTCCCCTGAAAAGGAAGGCTACACCGCCGTTCAGGTCGGCTATGGCGACCAGAAGGAGGCGCGCGTCAACAAGGCGGATCTCGGGCACTTCAAGAAATCCGGCTCCACTCCCAAACGCTTCATCCGCGAGTTCCGCCTCGCCGAAGGAGACGCCGTCCCCGAAACCCATCCCGGCCTTGAAACCTTCACCGAAGGCCAATGGGTTGACGTGATCGGCGAGAGCAAGGGCCGCGGTTTCCAGGGTGCCGTCCGCCGTCACGGCTTCGGCGGCCTGCGCATGACCCACGGCTCGATGATGCACCGCCGGACCGGAGCCATCGGCTGCCGCTCCACTCCCGGCCGCGTCTGGAAAAACCAGAAAATGCCCGGTCACATGGGCACCACCAAAACCACGGTCCAGAATCTCAAGATCGTCGCCGTCCGCCCTGAAGATGGCGTGATCCTCGTCTCCGGCGCGATCCCGGGCTCCAAGGGTGGCTATGTCACCGTCCGCCCCGCGAAAAAGAAATCCGCCTGATCCGGCGCTTGTTGAAACCTTCCAAGAATCACAGTCATGTCCGCACAGTCTCTCACCGTCGAAGCCGCCCAGGCCGCCAACCTCGTGCTGGTGGGCCCCGAAAAGGGCCGTCAGGCCGTTCACGATCTTGTGACCGCCTACCGCGCCAACCGCCGCACCGGTTCCGCCAATACCAAGACCCGCGGCGAGGTCTCCGGCAACAACAAGAAAATCTACAAGCAAAAGGGCACCGGCAACGCCCGCCACGGCGACAAGCGCGCCCCCATTTTCGTCGGCGGTGGCGTTGTCTTCGGTCCGCGTCCCCGCGACTACTCGAAGAAAGTCACCAAGGGCGTCCGCAAGCTCGCCCTGCGCCGCGTCCTCGGCGACCTCGTCCGCGGCGGCAAGATCACCGTCACCGACTCGTTCTCCGTCGACGACGGCAAGACCAAGTCCTTTGTCGCAGCCCTCGGCGCGATCACCTCTCCCGGCAAGATCCTCGTCGTTTCCAACAACTTCGACGACAAGACCTACCTCGCCGCCCGCAACGTCTCCTGGGCCCGGCTCGTGACCGGAGACGACGTCAACGTCGAACAACTTCTGTTAGCGAACTCCGTCATCGTCGTCGGAGACGCGCTCCAAACCCTCGCGCGGCGCAGCGCCTGAACCCCGGACCCCACACCGAGATCATGAAAGACATCTATCAGGTCATCAAGAACGTCCGCCTCAGCGAGAAGGCCAGCCTTCTCCAGGAGACGAACAACGAAATCACCCTCGAGGTGGACCGCAAGGCCAACAAGCTCGAAATCAAACAGGCCGTCGAGCAACTCCTCGGCAAAACCGTGGTCGGAGTGCGCACCGCGAACTACGACGGCAAGCAGCGCCGCAAGCGCCGCTCCGACGCCGGCCGCACCAATCACTGGAAAAAGGCCATCGTCCGTCTCAAGGAAGGCGAGTCCCTCGACCTCGTCTGAGCCGACTCCCGCCGCCCTCACCGCAACCACTCACCGTTCCGCGAGTCATGCCACTGAAATCCTTCAAGCCCATCACCCCGTCCGCGCGCTACAAGAATCTCCCGTCCTTCGAGGAAATCACCAAGAAGACACCGGAAAAAAGCCTGCTCGTGCCCATCAAGCGCAGCGGCGGCCGCAACAACACCGGCCGCATCACCTGCCGCCACATCGGCGGAGGCGCCAAGCGCCATTACCGCATCATCGACTTCAAACGCGGCAGACACAACGTGCCCGCCACCGTGGTAGGCATCGAATACGATCCCAACCGCACCTGCCGCATCGCCCTCATCCAGTATGAGGACGGCCAGAAGTCCTACA
>CAZKQK010000240.1:0-4417 GCA_964554865.1 uncultured Luteolibacter sp.
GGCGACCGGTATTCCCGTGTGCACGGTGTTGTATTCCCGGTTCTCCACCCGACTCTGAGGAGCCGCCGGAAATGGGCATACAAAATCCGCCAGTCGGGGCGGACGCCGTCTGAAATAGTAGTGAGCCTAGGCTGGGTGACAGCCACGGGGGTGTCAATCAAACTTTAAGGAAAGTGACAGCGCCGTTCGGAATGGGCGGAAATGGCAGAAGACGGCGAATGCAAATGAGTAGCCGTGTCATGATGTCCTCCAACGGGAAACGCCAAAATCCCGGGGGTTCATCGCCGAGAAGCCGGAGAATTTCGTTTTGCAAATAGGCTGGCGTGGTCAGCGCTATTGGTTGGCGCGCGGGTTCATTTCGATCCGCATGAAAGCGCTCTCCCAACTTTCGGCAAGTCGCAGTGGTAACTCTCTCGTCATGCTCCCGCTTCCTCAATGGCCCTCAATTCTTTCACCCACCCAAACTCCTCTGACGTAAGGTGGCCATGGGTTTCGATTCCAATCAAAGCTTTGTTCAATTTTGCTAAAACACCCATGGTCTCAGCTTCTGAGCAAGCCTCATCAAACAGCTCTAGCGCTTTACGGAAGACGATGAGACCTTGTTTCGTATCTCTCGACAGGGCCGAGTCCAATAAATTTCTCGTCAATTTAACTGCACGCTCCTTCATCACCATCCTAGAAGATCGGTTCTAATTATTGTGGAATTAGGGAGGTTCGGAACATCAATGAGCCCCTGATAGCCTCCGCCTGCTCTTATTTCTCCGGTAAAACCACCCACTTGACGAGCCGCCGTCCCCTCGCTAATCCATGTTCCTTTGGCCGGCCTAAATGTAGTCGCCCGATCAATGGTTATACCCCATTCATCAAGTATGGCGAGGTCGTCTCGGAGCGCCGATTCTGAGGTGTATCGCTTATTCGTGAGATAGTTGTGTGTTTTGCCCGTTCGGTTGTTCACTCCGTGATACTTGTAGAAAATCTCATCTCCTGAGACCTGACGGTTCACATACTTTCCTCCTGTGAAGTTTTTTGCGTGATAAGCAGGGATGGTCGGCCCAGGTAGACTCGTCCCCCCCTTCGCCCCCTTTCTCACCACCGCCGCGCCGGTTTTTCCGGTCATTATGCCTTCGCCGACGGGCGTCGGTTCGATGAGCGACGCGATCCACAGCGCGCCCTCCGCCGCGGCGCTGACGATTTTCCAGTCATGCTCCGCGTCGCTGCGGCGGACGGACTCCCCGGTGAGGCGTTTGGTATCCTCCGGCGAAAAGTCCCCGGATTCGGCGGCGGCCATGAGTTCCGCGGCGCTCATGCCGAGCATGGCCAGCGCGAGGTCGTGCGGGCCTGGCGTGTGGGGCGGGGGGGCGATGGGGAGGCTTTCCACCCATGCGTCGAGTTCGCCGAGGTGGGGCAGGAGTTCCCCGATTGGCGGAAAGCCGCCGGGATGGAGTCCCGCGCCGATGAGTTCCGGGTGAAACGCGGTGTCCGGATTGGTGGTGATGACGGGCTCGCCCACGTAGCCGATCTCGGCGGTGGTGAGGGGGATGGTGGAGGCGAGGCCGTGGGGGTCCCACGCGCTCCAGGGGTTGTGGCGGACGTGGTTGTAGGTGTTGGGCCCGTCGATGAAACCGGCGGGATCGCGGGAGAGGAAGGTGGCGGTGTGGAGGTCGCGGTGGCGGAAGCCGTCGTTGGCGAGGCCGCCGGCATCGCGGGAGGTGTGGGAGAGGAGGTTTCCGGCGAGCTTCGCCCCTGCCGGGAAAACCGCAACCGGCAGGAAAAACAGCAGCGTCAGGAAAATGGAAACGATGCGGGACAATGTGTGGCGATTTTGCGAAACCGGGGCGTCCGGTGAAAGGGAAAACGCGGCGAGGGTTGTGGCAGGGGTGTTCACGTCACACTTTCCCGGGCGAGGGAGCGTCCCCTTCCCTCAACCCGAGCAGGCGGGCGATGTTCCGGGACTCCCGCCGGATGAGCAGGGCGGCGGCGGAAACGGTGCGGTCATCCGCCAGCGCCGGGCCGCAAGTGTCGCCAGCAATGCACAGGAGATTGGAAATGGCCGTGATCGCATCAAGGCTGTCCTGGATTTCATCGGACTGCCGGACGGAGAGGGGTTTGCGGGACGGGTTCATCGGATGGCGGGAAGTTGCGGCACCTCCACTGCCGGAGGTGCCGGGTGTCAACTACCGCGACAAGGCGGCGACCGGTATTCCCGTGTGCACGGTGTTGTATTCCCGGTTCTCCACCCGACTCGGAAGGAGCCGCCGGAAAAAGGGCATACAAAGGCCGTCTCTCGGGACGGCCACCGCTTGTCGTTGTAGTGCCGCGAGGATGGACGATTCTGCGGATCTGTCAACCCATCGCTTGCGCGGAATTGGCAACCGTTCAATTTTGCCGTGACATCATCGCGACGAGTCGCGCTTCCGATCTTTTTGACGCTCCGCATGGTTGATTGAAAGACGCGGTCGAGCGCGGGCTGGTCGGCGGGAAATAGCTCATGGCGTGGGTGAACCTTGAATGCCCGCATGGCGTGAGCGGAGCGAGGGCAATTGAGTTTGTCTTGAAGCGTTCGGACGAATACAGGGGAGGCCAAGCCGCCGTCGTCGCGGACCGTTTCCCAAGAGGCTCCGATCCGATACACGTTTTCAATCCGATTGGCTCGGCCTCTGCGGTTGGCTGCCACTATTTTGGTCTGTATCGTGTTCCAACGCCATCAACCCACTCACCATTTTCGACTTTCATTGCTATTTGGGGGTAACAAAGCACCAAACCAACAACAAACTCTGCGAAGGTCATTTCTAGCGGTGTGACAATGCGGAACTCATCCACCTCTACCAACTTCCAGCCATCGCCAGTGTCAAAACCGTAAGCGGTGCCCATGCTCTCGTGCCCGAAGATCATCACATCTCCTTTGGCACCATTGTCATAAATTTGGCGGTCTCGATAGAGTTCGGATTCGGCACTCAACAGTCGCTCCTCAAAGAAGAATGGTTCTCCGTCTTGCTCCACGGCTCCAGTGCCTCTTTCTAAGAGGAAGGCCCAATAGGACTCTGGGCACTCAGGATGTTGCCTCCGCATTTCAATCACTGCATCTGGCTCTGCTTTTTGCAAACTGCCAAACATCGGTTTCAGATCGGGTCTGAAGGTTTCAAGGTTCTCGAACATGGTCATTTTGGAACTGGTGTTGGGAATGCGCTTTGTGTTGGGCTGCCTAAACCATGAATGCCTCCTTGGTGAACTGAGCCTTGAGCTGGATGGATATTCCACCACTGATTCGGACCGCCGTAACGAGTAGGAATGACGTGGTGAGCTTGGGCACCAGTGGGCCATATTTGTCCGGTATTCGTCTGCCAATCAGCAATCATTGATGACCGACTTGAACGATACTCTGCCTGTAGTGCTCTGTATTGGGCGTCACCCACGGGGATTCGGTGATCCACGGCCCTGACTTGATCGGCCAGCAGGGATCGCTGGTTGGACGGGATGCTCATTCCGGTTCGACCTTCTATGTCGCGGAGGATCGCACGGGTATCCGACGAAACTTGCGTCCACGGTGTCCTATTTGCGGCAAGGGAGGAGGAGCCAAAATCAGCCACGGCTCCCCATGCTGTGCCGCTCAATACGAAGCACAGCGTCAGCAAAATTGAAAAAAGCCTGTTCATGGCGAAGCAGCTCGTTTCCGATGAAGTCCCCGCAGAACTAGCTTACCGCTTCGAAAGTCAAAAGTAGAACCGCTCACCAGATGCGTGGTTGAAATGGCCCTCTCACTGGATGCCTTGTTTTTGAGGATCATTTCACCGTCGGTTGGAAACGTCGCGACGACCTGTCCGTCCGAAACCAATTCGCATGGGCAGGGGCCAATGTCCCCTTCCGGGCCTGTCACCGATCCCACGAATACCGTGGTGTTATCGGCAAGCGTGAAAACCTCTGAGATCAGCATTTCAAAGTTGTTCATATTAGTGGTCAAGTCCAAGAAGCCTTCTGTGGCGCTCCATAAAGTCTGTTACATGATCTTCTGCGCCTTGGATACCTCGACGCTCAATGATCCCAAGTCGTTCTTGCGTGCCGTGCAGGAACTCCTCCATGGCTCCAACTTTACTTGGATTTTCCCTCAGAATGATGCTCGTCCGCCCCGCTCCGCCAACGCTGGCTTCTGCACCCACTGCATTGAGGAATCGTAACTCTTCGGAGCCTTCTGTGGCAATCGTAATGCTCCTACCATGTGATCTCATGTTGTTCAGGAGTTCGGCAGAGGCTCTGGACCCTCCACTTCCGAGATTTGAACTGAACATTGTCGTATTTGCAGCCACACTCCCCGCCACCTCATCCGCCGGGGTTTTTGCCGCGCTCGTCCCCCCCTTCGCCCCCTTCCTCACCACCGCCGCGCCGGTTTTTCCGGTCATTATGCCTTCGCCGACGGGCGTCG
>CAZKQK010000241.1:0-4385 GCA_964554865.1 uncultured Luteolibacter sp.
AAGCGCAAGGATGGGGCGAGGAAGCTGAAGGGCGGAGCCGCGACGGCAAGCGGGATCCTCTGGAGTTTGAGGGATCTGCGGAAGGGAATCGCTTGAACGATCAGGATCGATTGCCCGGTTTCCGAAGAGCCTCTCCGGCACCAGTTCCCACACTGAAACATTTTCCAGCCAAATTTCCTTCCAGCCCCCCCCCTTTCTCCCTCCGGTCCGCCCAACGGCTGTTTCAGGGGCCAGCCGCCAAAAGCAAATTCCTAGCAGTCCCCGCAACCCCCTTTTTCCCCGCCTCCGGTCCGGCCACCGGCTCTTTCAACGGCCTTCACCCCAAAAGCAAATTCCTAGCAGTCCAACCGCCATGCCCGGACGTTTCCAAACCCCGCCGCCCCGCAAGGGTCGGCGGGGTTTTCTATCAGAAGCCCGTGTCCGCCCTCCCTCCGCAGGCGGCAAAACCGGACGCGATTTTCTTCAATTCGATGCTGGGCGTTCGATGTTCAATGCTCTACGCTCCCCACCCTCTCTCTCATGTCCGCCGCCGTCCATCTCCAAGTCCTCAGCTCCGATGGCACATCCAAATCCTTCTCTCTTACCGGGCACGACACCTTCCTGCTCGGACGGATGGATGACTGCCACCTCCGCGTTCCCGGCGATCCGCAGGTTTCCCGCCACCACTTCCTGCTCGAAGCCTGCCCGCCCATGGCATCCCTGCGCGATCTCGGCAGCTTGAACGGCACACATGTGAACGGAAAAAAGTGCGGTGGACGCGAAAAAGGCGAAACCCCGGAACAAGGCGCGCTCCGCCAATACCCCAACATCGATCTGAAACACGGCGACCGCATCATCGTCGGCCAATCCACCATCGAGGTGCGCGTGGAAACCGCGCCGGACGCCGCCGTGGTTCCAGCCGCCCTGCCGGAAGGCGATCTCTCCGGCCTCTCTCCCGAGGCCATGCACCGGCTGATCTTTGGCAGTCCTGATAAAGCAATCTTCACTCTTGCCGATTATTCCGTGCAGCGCGAACTCGGCCGCGGCGGCTGCGGAGCCGTCTATTTCGCCACCCCCAAATCCGGCGGCGATCCGGTGGCGGTGAAACTCATGCTCTCCCGCGCCCAGGCCGACGCCCGCGCCATCGAACACTTCCAACGCGAGATGCAGGTCATCGCCGGGCTCAAGCATCCCAATATCGTCCGCTTCCTCGACAGCGGTTCCGACCAAGGCACCTTCTTCTTCGTCATGGAATATTGCGACGGAGGCTCCCTCGCCGATGTTGCGATGGCCCGTGGCGGCACCATCCCGCCCGACGTGCTGATGCCGTGGGCGCTCCAGGCGCTCGAAGGTCTCGCCGCCGCCCACAAGGAAGGCTTCGTCCACCGCGACATCAAACCGCACAACATCCTGCTCCACCACAACCGCGCCAAAATCTCCGACTTCGGCCTCGCCAAGAATTTCCAGAAAGCCGGCCTCAGCGGCATGAGCATGACCGGCAACTACGCCGGCACGCCCGTCTTCATGCCGCCGGAACAAATCACCAACTTCAAATACGTCAAACCCGTCTCCGACGTCTGGAGCTTCGCCGCCTCCCTCTATCAACTGCTCACCGGGAAATTTCCCTACCGCTTCGATCCCAAGCGCGACCCCATCGACATCATCCTCAACGAAAACCCCGTCCCCATCCGCGACCGGATGCCGGGACTGGAGAAAAACCTCGCCTCCGTCATCGACAAAGCCCTCCTCAGAAACCCCAAAGACCGCTTCCCCGACGCCGGGAAACTGCTGGCGGCCATCCGCTGATGGTGATTCCGTCCATATCTTCACCACCAGAAATCCCATGAGCAAAGCCAAACGCGGCAGCATCAATGTCCGGGGGACCACCATCGGCATCGTTTCACAGCCCGGCGGAGATTACATCTCGCTCACCGACATGGTGCGGAACTTTGACGGTGCGGGGGCGCTGATCGAGCAGTGGCTCAAAAACAAGGACACCGTCCTTTTCCTCGGCGTCTGGGAGCGGATCAACAACCCGGATTTTAATTCCCTCGAATTCGAGGGAATTAAAAACGAAGCAGGACGGAACAGCTTCTTCCTCTCCGCCAAACAATGGCGCGACGCCCATCCCGGCGCCGAAGGGAACCTCCGCGACCACGCCCCGCTGGAGCAACTCGTCGTCCTCACCAACCTCGAAAGCCTCAACTCCGTGCTCATCCGCCAGGGACTGCCACAGCCCGAGCGCCTCGCCACCCTCAACGACATCGCCATCACCCAAATGCGGACCCTGCTCTCCGCCAGCAGCACGAAGCGGTTCGAATAAAACCCGCCGGAACGCACTCATCCCGCCTCACCTGATCGGAAAATGGAAACCGTTTACATAGAATCCACCATTCCCAGCTACCTGACGGCCCGACATGGCACTCGGGAACCCATGGCATCCCATCAACAATTCACCAAGGATTGGTGGAATCACGAAAGGGTCCACTTCCGTCTCTACTCGTCCATCGCGGTGCGGGCGGAAATCTCCAAGGGCGACGCCGTTGCCTCCGCAAAACGGTTGAAGGTGATGGAAGGAATCCCCGAGCTTGAAATCCTCCCGGGCATCCAGCCGCTCGCCGAGTCCATTGTCCAGCTTCTGCAACTCCCTTCAAAAGCGGCGTTGGATGCCACCCATCTTGCCTTCGCGATCGCCCATCGCATGGATTACCTGCTCACTTGGAATTGCACCCACCTTGCAAATGCCTTTCTTCAAAAAACGCTTTTTGAGTATTGCTCCTATCACCATCTCCACATGCCTGTTATCTGCACCCCCGAACTCCTCACCAAACCTCAGCTATGAAAGACACCATCGTTCAGGAAGTCCGCAACGCGAGAGCGGCGGTCGCCGCCGATTTCGGCGGCGACCTCGGTAAATTCTTCACTTGGGCCAAAGCCCACGCCGCCGCCGAACGCAAGGCCAGGCATCCGTTGCCAACTGATCCAGCCCGCAAGAATCAGCAACCCGCAACTCCCGCGAAATACGCTCGTCGAAAAACCGCAAAACACCCGGCGAAATGATGCCAATTTGGCTACAGCTTGTAGCCAAATTGGCGGGAACCATAAGGAGCCACGACACTCCTGCCGTGCCGCCAATGAAACGCGAAAGAACCGTTGCGGGAGGTCTCCCGCCTCCGGTTGACGATTTCCCGCCTCATCCGTATTCAAGGAGTGTGGGAGTTCAGCCCACCTCTTCTCTCTTCCCGAAACCCCGCCCCACCAACCTCTTTTCTGCTCACTGCTCACTCGGCACTTCTTCAACCCTCTTCCTCTTCCCACCTTCGACTTTAAGACCTTCAAACCTTCGACTCTTCAATCCCCCCGCCATCACCCAAATGCGGACCCTGCTCTCCGCCAACAGCACGAAGCGGCTCAAATAAAACCCGCCGGATCATACGCTTCCCGCCCACATTCCTTCTTTTCAATCCTTGTGCTGTTCAATCTCCATCTCTGAATTTCAGTTTTCACCCCCCGTGCCCTTCAACATTCAGCCTCACGAATACAAAGAAGAGCAATCGCCGCACTCCCGAACGCTCAAAATATTGAAATTCGAAATCTAGATCTAAAGACTAAATGAAACCACCCCTTGTGATCGACAAGAGCTACGCAAACCGAAAATCGGGAAACCTTTCTCGGCTTGCCAGCGAATACACACTCGTTGTGCCAACGGCGTTTTACTATGAAATTTTCACCACGACGCCAGAGAACCGTGAGCGGGAATTAAAAAAATTCCCCGCATTCCGACGAGTTCACATTGCATCACTTCTCAAGCAGGAAAGTGACACTGGAAAACCCGCAGAATTCGTCACCTGCGGTGAGATGTCTTTCAATCCAGAAATTGCCAGCACAACATGGCATCCTACGCCAGAAATTGCTATAGCTTTGGAGCAGCACAACTCCGAAAATATTGTTCCTCAAATTGATTTTTTTAGAAATGTGAAAACCACGAGAACCGTTCCCGGCTTCTCGGACGATGAGTTAGCCGCGATTTGGACATCAGACGAAGATTTTGTCGAATTATGCAAAAAGCTTAGAGAACCGCCCCGGATACAAAGATTTGCTGAAGAAATTGGGTGGATTCACGCATCAAAAATTAATCCGAAGTGGATATACTACCGGCATTTTCAGACCTTGGTGATGCAGGGGTTGATTCTCCTTCGACGCTATCCCAATCCTCGCGATTTTTTTGGCGAGGAGCGAACAGAGCACGACGTCCAAGATCTTCAATACCTCACGCTGGGACTGCATGCCAACGGTCTCGCAACTGCCGAAGACAGCGACAAGATTTCCAAGGCATCAATGAGTTGGCGATTCCGAATCTTGGAACCGCATGGAAATCTAATTGTCCCAACCGCATCAAGAGGAAT
>CAZKQK010000242.1:0-4324 GCA_964554865.1 uncultured Luteolibacter sp.
CTGGCCGCCGGGCAGCGGACGGAGCTGCCGGATGCGCCCGCCCTTGAGCTTGGCCTCGCGGGGCACGTCCATTTCGACGAGGGCGCGGATTTTTTCGTCGGTAGTCATGATTTTTCCTCCTTTTGTTCTCTCAGGTGCCGGGCGTAGGAAGTGACCTCACTAAAGGCTGCTTCCAGTTCGGCGAATGTGTTGCTTTCCAGCGTCAAGAGTCCCGCGAAGACGCGGCCTTGGTGCGGTGTCTGATCCTCGTCGGGAATGGTCGCGAGGTATCGGCTGATGACCAGATCAGCAACGGCGCTGGCCTGGTAGATGGCATCCTCCAAACGGAGGATGCAGCCCCATGATGGGGCCGCTGTTTCATTTTGCATGTTTACTTTCAGTAGTCGTGGATAGCCTCCACGGAGGTGCCGGGCCTCAACTACGCAGTAAACCGCGCTGGCAGTATTCCCCTTGCGGGTATTATATTCCTGCCTATTGACCCGACGTGTGTGTTTAGCGGCCTCCGGCCGTCCGGGCATAAAAAATGCGCCGAGCGGGGCGTTAGCCGGTTTACTTTCAGTGCCGCGACGTTGGCACTGAAGGGGGGCGGCCGTCAACCGAAAGATTCCGAACAAGACGCTGCTGCCAATGACTACCGCGTGGCAGTCATGGGCGAGATCGGAGCGTGTTGGCGCGGTAGTCATGGCAGAGCTAGGCGTTCGCCAGACGGTGGCGGTATCCGGCCCCTTTGCATCGCGGGCAGGGCGGCGGCTCAAGATCGTAGGATGGCAGCATGTGGCCGTGGCCATCACAATGCGGGCAGGGTCCAGTCGCGCCGAGATGGTTGCGATGTCGACGGTGGTGCCGACGATGGCATCCCCGCTCTCCACGATGGCCAGCGTTGACCGGGCATCCCGCAGCTGGCGACAGAGTGCGCATGCTTCTTCCCGTGCCAGGGTGACGGTGATGCTTTCCATGGCTTTTTGCAGCCGGGCGTAGTCGGTTTTCAGATTATCCCGATCATTGCACTCCCTCCTGAACATATCCACGATGTCCGCTTTTTTGTTCTTCATCACCTCCTTTTCCCATTCGGGACCGTACGGCACGTAATCGAAAGAAGGGACAGGCGGCGCGGGGAAGTGGATGCTGTCCACCTTCCTGAACCGGCATTGCCGCGCGATCTTCCACGCCTTCCGGTGATCTGGCTCGACGTTGGATTTGATCCGCCAAACGGCGCGGAATGCGAGTCGATCTCGCCGTCCGCCGAGATCGACTCGGAAGAAGCGGCCGCACGGCGTTTCCATCTCCCATATGCCGCCGAAGATTTTTTCGGTCTCGTCCCATGAGAGCCAATCGCGTTCCTTTTTCATGGGTTTCATTTTGGCGTGGGTTTGAGGGACTCGGAGGCGCGCCGGAAGCCGGCGAGGTAGATGGTGTCATTTCCCATCCGCGCCTCATGCCGTGACACGGCGCGGATGGAGGTGGAGCAGTCGAGACCGAAGATGCCGCCGGTCTCGGCGTGGGTGAGAGCCTCGATCTCGCGGAGGAGGACCTTGGCGGCCCCGCGGGCGCAGGCCACGCGGTGGCGGCGGCTGCGGGAGAAAAGCGCGCTGGCGGGCACGCCGAAGCCGGCGATGACGGCGCGGATGACGCGATGGTCCCGGAGGCCCCATTCCAGGGATGCCTCGTGGGCGCGGCCGTCCCTCGCGGATCGCTCGCGGAGTTCCGCGAGGAGGTCGTGGGTGGGGATGACGGAGAGGTCGAGTTCTATTTTCATGGCAGGTCATTGGTTTGCTGGTCTTGTTTCGCGGTTTCATGGGGCGGCCCGGGAGAATGGGGCTCCTCTTGGAGAGATGAAGTTTGTGTGGCGGCGCCTCCGGCGGCCTCCAGAACCCCGGCGAAGCCCGGCGAGGCGGCATTCCCGGCATCTCCGGATGGTATGGGGCGGCCGATGCGGATGGAGCACCCGGAATGACCGAACCAGATGAATCCGCCGGCCTCCGCGATGCGGGGAAGCGGGACGCTGTGGAGCGGGCATTTGGGGTTTGGCTTCACCGGCCGATGAGGGTGGTGGCGGGGTGGATGCGCAGGTTGCCAGGCTGGAGCCTCTCGCTGGCGAGCAGGATCTCGCGGAGGGTGGCGGGGCGCTCGGTGACGGCGGGATCGGTGGCGATGCCGTTTTCCTCGCGGGTGAGGAAAACGGCGACCACCTCGATGCCGTCGCCGATGGGGATGTAAACCGGATCAGTCATGGATGCGGTCGTTCTGATCGGTGGCGGCGCGCCACTGCCGGAGGCGCTCGGGGGTCCAGAAGCCGGGCTGGCTGGCTGCCTCGATGTGCTCCACCAGGCTGGAGAGGTCCACCATGTAGCCGTTTGGCGTGGGCCGGGACTTGCGGACGAAGCCGGCGTTTACCAGCCGGTAGAATGTCCGCATGGGGATGGCATCCAGCCCGCAGTCCCGGAGCATTTCCTCTCCGCATCTGCGCCACTGGCCGTGGTGCTTGAGGACGGGGAGGTAGCTGCCGTCTGTCTGCCTCATGAGGCGGACAAGGCCGTAGCGCGGGACGTCCGCGGCGGAGATCTCGGTAGCGGCGAAGGTGCCGGGGGCGATCTCGATGAGCCGGGTGGCGAGGACCTTTCCCGTTTGCATGTTTGTGAGCGGGAGCTTTCTCATGGGCGTTTCCTTTGGCTTTTGTTCCGGCGGGCGGCGTCCCCACGGCCCTCGCGGGCGGCGATGCGGTTGCGCAGGGTGCTGTGGAGCTGTTCGAGGCGGCTGGCGGGCAGCTTGATGAGGCAGCCGAAATCATGCAGTGTCTCGGCGCGGTTCTTGGCGCGGGCGATCTGCATGAGGTAGGCCTCTCCGATTATTCCCTTGACGGCGGCCGCGTCGGCGATGGCTTGCTCCGCCGGCGTGACGGGGGACTCCACGCGGCGGGCATGCTCCCGCAGCTCGGCGGCCAGGCGGCGGAGGATTTGCTCGCGGCGCTCTCCGCTGTCTCCGCTCTCGCCGCTCCACTTGCGGCCGGCGTCACCGCCCTTGGTTTTCACGCCGCGCAAGCCGCGGAAGTGGATGAGGAGCTTGCGGAAATGGGAGTTGGCGCAGTCCCGCAGGCCCTCGCGGCGCACGCACCGCCAGACCTCGGCGTGCCGCCAGTCGTCCTCGGAATCGGTGACGAGGCCCATCTTGCCGAGCGCCCTGTGTGTGCGCCCGGACTCGATGGCCAGGGTGGTGATCTGCCCGGGGCTCAGCGGCCGGTCCCCCTTGGCGGGGGTGCCGGCCGGGCGGTCGCTATCGCCGCCCGGAAGATAGACGCGGATGAGTTCCCAGCCGTTCGCGTCGCACACGGCGCGGGCGGTCTGCCAGTGGTCCAGCCGGGCGAGGATGCGGCGGCCGGCGGCATTCCCGGCGGAGGGCAGATCATAGACCCTTTCCGCGGAAGCCCAAAGCACCGGCCTTGGCTCCAGCGTCGGAACAGTGCAAGGCGATGTCCGCGACGACATACGCCGCTTCGACGCCACCCGCCTCGGCAAGACCGTCCGCACCCAGCTCTTCGCCCAACTCTGCCGCCTCAACGGCTGGCCAGTCCCCGCCCCGCGCATCTCGTGGGGCGGCGATAACATTGATGACCTGGAAGTGACCGGCGACCTCATCTCCGCCCTCAAGTCCGCCGGCCTCCGCGTGACCGACGAGGGCGTTGCGACCCTTTCCAAGCGTATGGCCCTTCCCCTCGAACGCGACCCATTGCCAGGCCTCGGCCAGCTTTCGGCCCTTGCCGCGCCGTCTTCCGGCCAGCTCCCGGCCACCCGCTCCGATCAAGCCCGCGCCGCCGTCGATTCCCTCGCCGCGAAAACCGCTCCCTCCCTCGCCGATGAGCTGTCCCGCGCACTCACGCCTCTCTCCGGCGTCATTAGCTCCGCCACCTCCATTTCGGATCTGGAGTCACGCCTCCTGGCCGCCGTCCCCAAACTCGACCTCCGCGCCGCCACCACCCTCGCAGAGTCCGCCCTTGTCTCGGCCGCCGTCAACGCGACCCTTTCCTCCCGAGACGCCTGACCCATTCCAACTTTTCGCGACCACCGTTTCACTGTTTTCGCATCATCTTCCCGGTCTGCCTCTGCAAACCCACTGATTCCAGGCCTTTCCGGGTCATTCAGGCTATTTCAGGCCTTTTGTTCCTCGTCAGGTTAACTTGATGTTTTGTCGGGGGAAGAGAAAAGAAGCGGCGGCTCCGTGAGGAACCGCCGCTCGTGGTGGAATCCAGCGGCGGTCATGGACGCGCCGCTACAGGTTTTTGAGTTATGCGGTGGGAGCCGCGGGTTCTTCTTTGCCGCGGCGGCGTGGC
>CAZKQK010000243.1:0-4205 GCA_964554865.1 uncultured Luteolibacter sp.
TCCCACGCCGTCAATCCATTTTCTCAACTTTTCCGGTTTTTTTCCGAGGAGGGGGGGCGGAGGGTGTTCTTTTGGCGAAAGCGGGCGGGAAAAGCCGGGAAATGCCGAAGTTTTTGACATTCGGGAGATGGGGGGATTCGGGGATTTGCCTTGGAAATCCGGGTGGGCCGGTTGACATTCGGGCGATGCCGGAACTTGTTCGTGTGGAACCGATCGCCCTGCTGCCCACCCAGGCGGGCTGCGCGGTGTTTCTGGGTGATGGGAAGAAGGCGATCGTATTTTACATCGATCCGGGAGTGGGGGCGTCGATCAACGCCTCGCTGAGCGGCCAACTGCCGCCGCGGCCGCTGACGCATGATCTGTATCTGCTGACCTTGCAGGCGTTCGGGGCGAAGGTTTTGCGGGCGGTGATCGTGCGGATGGAGAGCGATGTGTATTTCGCGAGGCTGATCCTTGAGGCGGAAAACGAGATCATGGAACGCAAGATCGTGGAGCTGGACGCGCGGCCGTCCGACTGTCTGGCGATCATCGCGCGCTGCGGCGCTCCGTTTTACGTGCTGAAGTCGCTGTGGGATTCGCTGGAGGACATGTCCGGCGCGCTTGAGGAAATGAGGAGGGAGGCGGGCGACGGAGGCGATTGAAAAATCCGGTGATACCATCTTGCGGGGCGGGGCGGCGGTGTTAGCATCGGTCATCATGCCTCACACACTTGAACCCTCGCTGCCCGCCCACCTGCGGGAGGATATCCTGCTTTATCCGGAGAACAGGAAATTCCCCCCGTTCGATCTCAGGAAGCTGCTCGGCACCGTGTTCGAGCCCACCGATGGCTGCCGCGTGTGCGTGTTGGTGGACTTCGAAGAGCCTGCCGGACTGATCCGGGATTTCGCGTTCCTGAAGGAGGATGGCCATCCGATCCAGAAGAACGCGTGGAAGCATTTCCATCAGGGCTTGCACGGCGGTGTGATGGCGGAGCTTGGCATGAGCGGCGGCGGGATGTTCGCCTACCGCTGCACGCACGGTTCCAACCTCGATCTGGCGGACGACGTGTGGGACACCTCGGGCAATCATCTCTCGCTCGATCATGATATCTATCCGAACCATGACCTCATCCTGTGCATATCGACTTTCTCGGCGACCGCGCCGCTGACGGCGAAGGCGAAACGGTTCGGTTTCCGCGGGGCGACGCTGCACGGGCTGAACGACATCATCCTGAACTCGGGGCTGGCGGTGGACTATCGCGAGGTCTCGGCCGATGCCGAGCGCCTGCGTCTGGCGCTGACGCGGGCGGATTCGGTCGAGATCGACTTCGGGCTTGAGGACGGCCGGATTCTAACAGCCTGGCTCGGGCTCGGCGGACAGGAGGCGCAGAAGTCGCACGGGCTTTGCATTGGCAGGACGCCGGACATCGCCAACCTGCCGGCCGGGGAGGTTTACTTCGTGCCGACGGACGCGCGCGGACGTTTCCCGATGAAGTATGAGGACGGCACGCTGGGCGTGCTGGAAGTGGCCAACCGCCGCATCATGAGTTCCGCGCTGATCGAGGGCAACCAGGCGACCATCGACGCGCACAACGCGCGTCTGCGTGACGACCCGATGACCGGCACCCTTGGCGAGCTGGGTTTCGGCACACAGGTGCTGCCGGTTTCCGGGGCGGACATCCAGGACGAGAAGGTGCTCGGCACCTGCCACCTGGCGACCGGCCGCGACGACCATCTCGGCGGGGACATCCTGCCCTCAATGTTCAAGAAGCACGAGAATTCGACGCACGACGACATCCTGTTCGCCCCGCACAAGACGCCGAACTTCAACATCCGCCAGGTGCGGATGAAGCGCGGCGATCGGGAAGAAATCCTGATTGAAAATTTCAGGCCGGCCCGCTACCTGGTGGACGCGCTGGCTGCCGGGCGCTGATGTGATGCCCCGGAAAAAACCTGAAAGATTCCCACGGATCGCCGGGTAAGGCCCGGCGATCCGTTTGTTTCCACGCCATGAACACCCGCCGAGACACCCTAAAAACCCTGGCCGCGCTGGCCACCATCCAGATCGTCCCGAG
The DNA here is from genome assembly GCA_964554865.1 of uncultured Luteolibacter sp. Classification (GTDB taxonomy): domain Bacteria; phylum Verrucomicrobiota; class Verrucomicrobiia; order Verrucomicrobiales; family Akkermansiaceae; genus Luteolibacter. Next base: position 2,054 of record CAZKQK010000243.1, read on the forward strand.
CCGCGTGCTCGGCATCAACGGCCAAACGCCGCCTTCCGAACAAATTACCAAGGGCATCATCGGCTGCGGCGGCATCTCCTCCTCCCACCTCACCATGCCGGGCAAGCTGCTCGCCCTGTGCGATGTGGACAGCAAGCATCTCGACCAACGGATGCGCGACGCCAACGCGGAGGCGAACGGCATCAAGGGGTACCGGGATTTCCGCGAGTTGATCGCGCGTGAGGATATCGACATCGTCCATGTGGCCACACCGCCGCACTGGCACGCTTACATGGCCATCGCCGCGGCGAAGGCCGGCAAGGACATCTGGTGCGAGAAACCGATGAGCCGCACCATCGGCGAGGGCGTTGCGATGGTGAGGGCGGTGGAGAAACACGAGCGCATCTTCCGCATCAACACCTGGTTCCGTTTCCAGAGCGGTTTCTATGGCATGCGCGCGCCGGTTTCCATGATCAAGAAGGCGGCGATGAACGATCTGTTAGGCTGGCCGCTGCGCATCACCGTTTCCGGCGTGACGGGTTTCGACTGGAAACTCGGACAATGGTCCGGCAAGCCCGGGCTGAAACCCGAGCCGGTGCCGCCCGAGCTGGATTACAACATGTGGCTCGGTCCCGCGCCGGAGAAACCATACAACCACCAGCGCGTTCACGCCCATTTCCGCGGCTACTGGGACTACGATGGCGGCGGCCTGGGCGACATGGGCCAGCACTATCTCGATCCCGTGCAATACATCCTCGGCAAGGACGCCGAAGCGCCGGTCTCGGTGGAGATCGACGCCGATCCGCAGGACGCGGAGGCGATCGGCGTGTGGCGGCGCATGGAGTTCACCTACGCGGACGGCTGCAAGGTGATTCTCGATGGCGAGAACAAGGACAAGGACGCCGCCTACATCGAGGGCCCCAAGGGCAGGATCTTCGTCGGCTTCCGCTCGGACATTCCCGACCTGCGCAAGAAACTCGACGGGCTGGCGGATCCCGAGCCGCAGAACACCGATTTCCACGAATGCGTGCGCACGCGGAAGAAGTTCGCCCTCAACGAGCGCAACGGTTTCTGGTCCACCACGATGATCAACATGGGCATCACGGCCCACCGCCTGAACAAGAACCTGAAGTTCGACTCGAAGACCCTCAAGTTCGACGATCCCTCGGCCAACGCGCTGATCAACCAGCCGATGCGCGAGCCGTGGAAGATCACGGTGTGACGGCCGCCCGGCTCAGAACAGGAAATACCTCTGCGCCATCGGCAGGACGGAGAGCGGCTCGCAGCGGAGTTCGCGGCCGTCCGCGGTGACGGTGTAGGTCTCCGGATCGACGGTGATGGCGGGCATGGCGTCGTTGAAGGGCAGGTCCGCCTTGGTGACGGAGCGGCAGTTTTTCACGGCGACGAGGCGTTTTGTTAGAGAAAGCCTGTCCAAGCCGCCGGATTCGAGGGCGGCGGCGCTGACGAAGGTGACGGAGGTGGATGACAGGGCCTTGCCGAAGGCGCCGAACTGCGGGCGGTAAAAGGTCGGCTGCGGCGTGGGGATGGAGGCGTTGGGATCGCCCATGTTCGCCCAGGCGATGAGGCCGCCCTTGAGGACGGTCTCGGGTTTCACGCCGAAGAAGGCCGGTTTCCAGATGACGAGGTCGGCGAGCTTGCCCACCTCGATGGAGCCGACCTCGCGGGCGATGCCGTGGGTGAGGGCGGGGCAGATGGTGTATTTGGAAACGTAGCGAAGCGCGCGGAAGTTGTCGGCGGCGGGATGGGATGGGCCATCGAGTTTTCCGAACTGCGCTTTCATCTTGTGCGCGGTCTGCCAGGTGCGGGTGATGGTTTCACCGATGCGGCCCATGGCCTGCGAGTCCGAGGACATCATCGAGATCGCGCCGAGGTCGTGGAGCAGGTCCTCGGCGGCGATGGTTTCCGGGCGGATGCGGCTTTCGGCGAAGGCGACGTCCTCCGGAATGCGCGAGTCGAGGTGGTGGCAGACCATGAGCATGTCGAGGTGCTCGTCGATGGTGTTCACCGTGAAGGGGCGCGTCGGGTTGGTGGAGGAGGGCAGCACGTTTGCCTCGCCGCAGACGCGGATGATGTCCGGGGCGTGGCCGCCGCCGGCGCCTTCGGTGTGGTAGGTGTGGATGGTGCGGCCCTTGAAGGCGGCCAGGGTGCTTTC
>CAZKQK010000244.1:0-564 GCA_964554865.1 uncultured Luteolibacter sp.
TCCTTGGTAAGGATGAGGTCGGGGGTTCAATTCCCCCCACGAGCTCCAGGGCGACCAGCAAAAATCTCCAACGCAAGCAGAACCACAACCACCATGGCCAAAGAAGCATTCCAGCGCAACAAGCCCCACGTCAACATCGGCACCATCGGTCACGTTGACCACGGCAAAACCTCCCTCACGGCAGCCATCACCATGACGCTCGCCGAAAAGGGCATGGCTCAGGCGAAGTCCTACGGCGATATCGACGCCGCTCCCGAAGAGCGCGAGCGCGGCATCACCATCAACACCGCCCACGTCGAGTATGAAACCGACAAGCGCCACTACGCCCACGTGGACTGCCCCGGCCACGCCGACTACGTGAAGAACATGATTACCGGCGCCGCCCAGATGGACGGTGCCATTCTCGTGGTTTCCGCCGCCGACGGCCCGATGCCGCAAACCCGCGAGCACATCCTCCTGGCCCGCCAGGTCGGTGTTCCCGCCCTCGTGGTCTTCATGAACAAGGTGGACCTCGTGGACGATGAGGAACTTCTCGAACTCGTCGAAATGGAAGTGCGCGACCTG
>CAZKQK010000244.1:574-4073 GCA_964554865.1 uncultured Luteolibacter sp.
GGCGACGACATTCCGATCGTCAAGGGCTCCGCCAAGGCGGTCCTTGATGGCGATGCCGCCCAGAAGGAAAACATCCTCAAGCTCATGGACGCCGTGGATTCCTACATCCCCGAGCCCGAGCGTCCGATCGACAAGACCTTCCTCATGCCCGTCGAGGACGTGTTCTCGATCGAAGGCCGTGGCACCGTCTGCACCGGTCGTGTCGAGCGCGGCATCATCAAGAAGATGGAGGAAGTCGAGATCGTCGGCATCCGCGACACCCAGAAGACCACCGTCACGGACATCGAAATGTTCCGCAAGCTCCTCGACGAAGGTCGTGCGGGTGACAACTGCGGTCTGCTCCTCCGCGGTCTCAAGAAAAACGATCTTGAGCGCGGCCAGGTCATCGCCAAGCCCGGCACCGTCAAGCCTCACAAGAAGTTCAAGGCCGAGATCTACGTTCTTTCCAAGGAAGAAGGCGGCCGTCACACCCCGTTCTTCTCGAACTATCGTCCGCAGTTCTACTTCCGCACCACCGACGTGACCGGAGCCATCAAGCTTCCGGACGGCGTGGAAATGGTGATGCCGGGCGACAACGTCAGCCTTGAAATCGAACTGATCACCCCGATCGCCATGGAGCCCACCATGCGCTTCGCCATCCGCGAAGGCGGCCGCACCGTTGGTGCCGGTCGTGTCGGCGAGATCCTCGACTGATCATCCGTCGGCCACGGAACCGTTCCCCCCCGGGGGCGGTTCCTGACGACAAGTTCTTCGGGGCACTCCGGTCCAAAAAACCGGGTGCCCTTAAGTCGCCTCAAAACGGAAGTAGCTCAATTGGTAGAGTAGCGGTCTCCAAAACCGTTGGTTGTGGGTTCGAGTCCCACCTTCCGTGCCACCTTCCCCACAGCCTAATTTTCCCACCCACCCATGCAGTTTCTCGAGCTTTTCAAAATCGGCGACAGTTGGATCTGGACCGGAGTCACCTATGGCATTCTCGCCGCCTGTGTCGTGCTGATCGTGCTCAAGTGGGTTTCCGTCTCCGGTTTCCTCGGCGAGGTGAAGGGGGAACTCAGGAAAGCCAACTGGCCCTGGGAGTCCGATCCCAAGATCAAGGGGCTCAAGAAATACAAGGAACTGGTCGATTCGACCATCGTTGTCCTCATCGCCATGATCCTGCTCGCGGGATTCGTCCAGTTCTGGGACTTCTTCCACGTCCTGATCGTGGGCTTCTTCACCAACATCGGCCGCTGAAACCCGCCGGCCACCCCATTTTCCATTCCATCTTCCGCCATGTCTGAAACCAAACCGTTCCGCGACCAATGGTATGTCGTCCAGGTTCTTTCCGGCCAGGAGGGAAAGGTGCGCGACCGCATTCTCCGCAACGCCGAGACCGAAGGCATGACGGAATACATCCGTGAGGTGCTGGTTCCCACCGAAATGGTTTCCGAAATCCGCCGCGGCAAGAAAACCGAGACCAAGAAGAAGTTCTTCCCCGGATACATCATCGTCAACATGAACCTCAGCAATGAGGACGGCCAGCTCGTCGAGAAGACTTGGTTCTTCATCAAGGAGATGGACGGGGTGATCGGCTTCGCGGGAACCAAGGACCGTCCCGCCCCCATGCGCCAGCGCGAGGTGGACGCCCTGCTTTCCCAAATCAAGGAGCGCGAGGAGAGCGTGCGCCCCGCCATCAGCTTCGAGGTCGGAGACACCGTCAAGGTCGCCGACGGTCCCTTCCAGAGCCAGAACGGCGTCGTCGAGGAAATCGATCCCGAGCGCGGCAAACTCCGTGTTTCCGTCACCATCTTCGGCCGCAGCACTCCGGTCGAACTCGAATACTGGCAGGTCGAACGCGCCTGATTTCAAAGCATCTCAGTTTTTACCCCTAAACAACCATGGCCAAGGAAGTCGTCAAAATCATCAAGCTCCAAATCTCCGCCGGAGCCGCCAACCCGTCCCCGCCCGTCGGACCAGCCCTCGGTCAGGCCGGCGTCAACATCATGGCATTCTGCAAGGAATTCAATGCCGCCACCCAAAGCCAGGCTGGCGATGTCCTTCCGGTCGTGATTTCCGTTTACAAGGACAAGTCCTTCACCTTCATCACCAAGAAGCCCCCCGCCGGCAACCTGCTCAAGAAGGCCGCCGGCCTGGCTTCCGGGTCGAAGGAGGCGAACCGCACCAAGGTGGGTAAAATCACCAAGGCCCAGCTCATGGAAGTCGTTAAAATCAAAATGCCGGACCTCAACACCAGGAACCCCGAAGCCGCCGCCCGCATCCTTGCCGGCACCGCGCGCCAGATGGGACTTGAAATCGAAGGCATGTAATATGAGGCGGGGAGCGTGGGCGTTCCGCCCGCGCTCACTCCAACCCAACTCCGCAGAACCATCTCCGCCGAGGGAGGCGACTTCCGAGGCACCCGCAGGAGGGACCCGCATTCCGCCGGTTCCGACCGAACTGCTAACAACAAAACAAAATGGCCAAACACCGCAGCAAACGCTATCAAAAGGCGGCGGCACTTGTCGAAGCCGGCAAGAGCTACTCGCTTACCGATGCTATCTCCACCGTGAAGCAATTCCCGGTGCCCGGGTTCACCCCGACCGTCACGCTCTCCTTCCGCCTCGGCGTGGACCCGCGCAAGAGCGATCAGATGGTCCGTGGCTCCGTCTCACTCCCGCACGGCACCGGCAAAAACGTCCGTGTCGCCGTTTTCGCCCAGGGCGCTGCCGCCGAGGCCGCCGTCGCGGCCGGCGCGGAGTTCGTCGGCTTCGAGGATCTCATCAGGAAAGTCCAGGAGGGCTTCACGGATTTCGATTCCGCCATCGCCACTCCGGACGCCATGACCGAAGTCCGCAAGATCGCCCGTGTGCTCGGTCCCCGCGGACTCATGCCAAACCCCAAGACCGGTACCGTCACCGAGGACACCGCCAGGGCGGTCAAGGAAGTCAAGGCCGGCCGCATCGACTACAAGCTCGATAAAAACGGCAACATCTCCGGATCCATCGGCAAGTCCGACTTCAATCCCGAGCAACTCGCCGACAACGCCCGCGCCTTCGTCGAGAGCGTGGTCCGCGCCAAGCCCGCATCCGCGAAGGGTAACTACATCCAGGCCGTCACCCTCGCCGCCACCATGCTCCCCGGCATTCCGCTCGAGGCCGCCACCTACGCCAAGGCCTCCGCCTAACCAGAACCGCAATCGAAGACCATGAATCCCGATAAGAAAATCATCCTCGACGGTCTGCTTGAGCGCGTCAACGCCTCTCCCTACTTGATCGTCATCGATTACACCGGCCTCACCGTCCAGCAGTTCACCGAGCTGCGCAACCGTCTCGATGCCGGCGGAGCCAGGTGCACCGTCGCCAAGAACACCTACATGAAAAAGGCTCTCGCCGAAGCCGGTCTTCCGGACATCAGCGAAGGACTCGTCGGCCAAACTGCCTTCGTCATGGGTGAAGCCGAGGTTTTCGCCGCCGCCAAGGCCATCAAGAATTTCGAAAAGGAATTCAAGAAGCCCGAGATGAAG
>CAZKQK010000245.1:0-4024 GCA_964554865.1 uncultured Luteolibacter sp.
ATCGCCCAGATCGCCGTGGACAACGCCTTCCACTACCTGTGGGGCGGCGGCTACGTGATGGAGGCGGCCGAGCGCGGCTACTATGCCTACACCAACTGCACCTCCGCCCTGGCCGAGGTGGTTCCCTTCGGCGGCAAGTTTCCCACGCTCGGCACCAACCCGCACTCGTGGGGCATTCCGAGCATGGAGGCGAACGGTTTCCCCATCGTGATGGACTGGGCCACCTCGACGGTCGCCATGGGCCGGGTGCAGGCGCTCAAACGCGAGGGCAAGCAACTCCCTCCCGGTGCGGCGGTGGACAAGGATGGAAACCCGACGATCGATCCCGACCAGGTGGTCGCCCTGCTGCCATTCGGCGGGCACAAGGGTTACGGCATGTCACTGCTCAATGAAATCTTCGGCGGCCTGATCGGCGGATCGCTGCCGACCATCCGTGGACGCAAGCTGGAAACTCCCGGGGAAAAGAACACTCCGGTTTTCTATTTCCAGGTGATCCATCCGGACGCGCTTTCCGGCGGTGCCTTCGCCTGCGGACGCGACCAGCTCCGGAACCTCAAGGCGGTGATCGGGGACATCCTCGGCCACGGCAACGAAAGCGCCATGCTCCCCGGTCAACTGGAAGCGAACGCGCGCAAGACTTCGGACGCCGCCGGAGGACTTCTCTTCACCGCCGCGGAGGTGGCCGAGTTCAACGGGATCAACGCCGAACTCGCTCTCCCCGCCTGGGATGTTTCCTCGCTGGCGAAAGCCTGATGGCGGAAATCCGAGATTCGGTTGGAATGAAAAACACCCGCCCTTCTTGCGAAAGGCGGGTGTTTTGTTGAAACGGTTGACCGGCGGAAAACCGGGGATCACTCGCCGAGGCCGAAGCGCGCGAAACGGGCAACGGTGAGGGTGTCCCCAAGCTCCTTGCCCTTGGCTTCGAGAAGCTGGGTGACGGTTTGCTTGTCGTCCTTCACGAAGGGTTGCTCCAGGAAGCAGCTTTCGGCGAAGAACTTGTTGATCTGGCCCCTGAGGATGTTCTCGATGATGTTCTCCGGTTTGCCGCTGTCCGCAAGGCGGGCGCGGAAAATCTCGCGCTCGGCATCCACCACCTCGGCGGGGATATCCTCGCGGGACAGTCCCTTGGGAGCGCTGGCGGCGATGTGCAGGGTGAGATCCTTGACGAGTTCCTTGAAGGCGTCCGCGCCCGGGGTTTCCGGCCTGGTGGCGCCCACTTCGATGAGCACGCCGACCTTGCCACCCATGTGGATGTAGGAACCGACCACTCCGCCCGCGGCCGCGTTGTAGCGGACGTACTTGCGGAACTGGAGGTTTTCACCCACCTCGACGACCTTCGCCTTGACGGTGTCTTCGATCGAAAGCTCGCCGCCCTTGAAGGCAAGCGCGGCCGCGTGGTCGGCGGCATCGGAGGCGGCCAGGGTGTCGGCGATTCCGGCGACGAAGGCCTGGAAGTTCTCGTTCTTGGAAACGAAGTCGGTCTCGCAGTTGACCTCGAGCAGGATGCCGGAAGTCGCGCCGGCGCTCACGCGGGCGGTGATGATGCCCTCGTTGGCGGCGCGGTCGGCCTTGGCGCCGGCCTTGGCGATGCCGCGCTCGCGCAGCAGCTTGATGGCGGCTTCAATATCGCCGTTGGTTTCGGAGAGGACCTTCTTGCAGTCCATCATGCCGGCGTTGGTCTTGTCGCGGAGTTCCTTGACGGTGGCGGCGGAAATCATGGTCGTGTGATGTCGTGTGAAATGTTGTTAGAGTAAAGGCGGGCGGAACCGGAAGCGACCGGACCCGCCCGTGCGGGTGAGAACCTCAGTTGCGGCGGGACTTGATCATGGCATCCACCAGGTTCTGGAGGATGATGCGGATCGAGCGGATCGCGTCGTCGTTGGCCGGGATCGCGTAATCCACAACGGCGGGATCGGCATTGGTGTCCACCAGGGCGACGATCGGGATGCCGAGGCGGCGGGCTTCAGCCACGGCGATGGTCTCACGGGCGGAGTCCACGATCACCACGGCGTCCGGTTTCTTGTCCATGTCGCGTACGCCGCGCAGGTTGCGCAGCAGTTTCTCGCGCTCGCGGCCGAGGGCGGCGAGTTCCTTCTTGGACATCGCCTTGAACTCCGGTTGTTTCTCGATGTTTTCGAGGTACTTGAGACGCTCGACCGACTTGCGCACGGTGGTGCTGTTGGTGAGCATGCCGCCGAGCCAGCGGTGGTTGACGTAAAACTGTCCGGTGGCCTCGGCGGCCTCCCTGATGGCGTCCTGCGCCTGGCGCTTGCAACCGACGAACAGAACCTTGCGGCCCTTGCCGTTCAGGTCGGCGAGAAACTCGGCGGCCTTGTCCAGTTGCTGGACGGTTTTCTCGAGATTGATGATGTAGATCCCGCCTTTGTCCTTCATGAGGAAGGGCTTCATGCGCGGATTCCATTTCTTCGTCTGGTGGCCGTAGTGGACGCCGGCGTCCACCATATCATTGATGAGGTCGTTGATCATTTGGATGTGGTTTTCCCGCCTTGATTCAGGAACGGGCGATTCTTGAAGACCTGCCGCATGTGGGTTCCCCCGCGATCTTCGTTGGTGCGTTGGCGGCCAAAGGGGGCGCAGGGGATATGGAATGCCCCCAGCCTTGGCAAGGGGAATTCTTCGGAAACCAAGACAAATCCGGTGCCGCGGTAACGTTTCCCGGGGGTATGCGCGTCCGTTCCCCGATTCCGATTGCCGTATTGGCCCTGCTCGTCCTGGCCGGCCACCCCGCCCGTGCCACTCCTCCGGTGATCGATGACCGGAAAATCCTCGACCGTTTCCAGTCCGGCCTGGAATCCCGGATCGGCGGGGAGGGCATCCCCAGCGCCGACGATCTGGCCAAGGCATCCCGGGAAGGCCCACGGAAGGCCTGTCCCCTCCCCCTGCCCGACGTTCCGCCACCTGCTGACAGCGGTTACAACACTCTCAGCCGCAGCGTTTTCCTCATCGGAACGCTCTACAAATGCGGCAAATGCGACAAATGGCACCAAGGAGGCAGCGCCACCGCATGGTGCATCGCTCCGGACGGCCTCATGGCCACCAACGCCCACGTCTTTCGCCACGCCAAGGGCGCGATCATGGGCGTGACCGACCGCGAGGGAAACACCCGCCCCGTAACCGCCCTGCTGGGATACGATGTGGCCACAGACGTCGCCATCTTCCGCGTCAGCGCCACCGGCCTGCATCCCCTGCCCTTGGGCCCCATGGCCGAAGTCGGCGCGCCGGTCACCGTCATCAGCCACCCGGCGGGCAACCACTTCATCAAAACCACCGGCCATGTCGCCCGCTATGCCAAACGCAGCTCCGGACGCAAGGGGCGGCAAAGCATCTGGATGGCCATCACCGCAGACTACGCCAAAGGCTCCTCCGGCGGCCCCGTCTTCAACGCCCGCGGCGAGGTCGTCGGCATGGTATCCAGCACCGTTTCCCTCTACACCGAACCGCCGAAACCCCGGGAAGCTCCCACCGGACACCTCCAGATGGTCATCAAACAATGCGTCCCGGCAGACGCCATCCGCGCCCTCTTCGCCAATCCGGCACAGGCAGGGAACTGAACCACACCGGGATTTCCTCCCGCCTTCCCGTGAACTGGCACGCTGGCGCTGTCCCTGGCCGTGACCAGGCGGTGGGAAAATGCGTCGCCGGCCCTCTCTGTCCACATGCCAAGGCCTTCATCATTGGATCGCGACGCAAAGATCTCAAAAATGGCAGGGCTCTTTGCGCTCCCTGTGTTCTGTGTTCTTTGCGGTTCAATCCCATCTTCTGTGTAGCCCGGGAAACCGATTGCTCATCAACCCTCATTCGAAATGGCGACCCGTCTTTGACATGGTGAACATCTCAAGACCGTGACGCACCCGTATGCTATGGTCATCGGAAAGAAACGGGAGAACTTTTCCGAAAGCCAGCCGATCTCATACGAACGATTCCCCTGATGGACAAGGGTCCCCTCCGGAATGGTGCGTAGATAAGGCTGATTCCGGGGAATCAGGGCGTGGGCAGGGATCGC
>CAZKQK010000246.1:0-3703 GCA_964554865.1 uncultured Luteolibacter sp.
CGTAGGTAGCCCAGTGCTTTTGTTGGTCGCAAAAGCGTATGTGAATGGAAAATCTCCCGCGTGATGAGCGGGGTTGCGAGGTGCGGAATATGAAATGTGCCGGGAATGACAAGAGGAAATTCGATTTTTGTGGAATCCCGAATTTGGAAATTTTGGCAGGAAAATTCCATCCGGTATCATGGGCTTTCTTTTTCCATTCGCCGCCCATTGGTCCGGACGAGCCGCGACCCGCTTCCGTGGGTTTCCCCCCATCGGGCAATCCAAGGGATCGGGGAATTTTCCGGGGCGTTGCGGCAGTTATGATTTGGATCTTTCCACCCCCCGGGCGGATGATCTAATGGTCTCCGGACATGAGACGACTGGTAATTATCACCGACAATGAGCCCGGAGTGAAGCATCTATGGAATTCCTGGGAAGTCGCTTCGGGCCGGATCGAGGGCGATGTTCTGACCGTGAAGATGCGCAACAAATCCACGTTGGTCGTCGAGGCGGTTGATCCGCAGATGGTGGCGGACATCGTGCTGTCCCATGATCCGACATCGGAGATCGTCAAGGGCAAGCTCGGTATCAGGAGTGTGACCTACACGGAGCATGTCGATGAAAGCGGCGATGCGAGGGATCAGTTCATCAGGTCGCTGAAAGCACTGCTCGACAAAATCGACGATTGACCCGCGGGACCCCGTCAATGGCCGGCGACATGCCCGTGCGCATTCCCGGAGATGCCGGTATTTGCCTTGTTGCCACGGGGCGGAGATGGTAGGGGTCCTCGTAATGTCGGGCTTGCAGGACGAAAGTTCGTTTTTTGACTTCATGGCCACCGAGCGGAGCGCGTCTCCCCGCACGCTGGCCAATTACCGTGATGCGCTGGAGGCCTATCGCGGTTGGCGGGGTGAGCGTTTCACCGGTTGGCGGGAGGCGGCGGCGGATGATTTCCGGGATTATCTTTTCGCCCTGATGAAAGGCGGGCTCAAGCGCTCGACGATCCGCCTGCGCTTTGCGGCGCTGAGGTCGTTTTACCGGTTTCTGGTATTGAGGCGAGGGCTGGGCAGGAGTCCGGTGGCGGAGGTGCAGTTACCGAAGCCGGACCGGCCGCTGCCGGTGGTGCTGACGGTGGCTCACATTGATGAGTTGCTGGGGATGCCGTTGCGCGCAACTGCGGATGCGAAGGCACCGGGCTGGCTGCCATTGCGTGACGCGGCGATTCTGGAGTTGTTCTACTCCTGCGGGCTCCGGATTTCCGAGTTGCTGGGACTCGATGTCGGGGACGTGGATTTCATCGGGGAAACGGTGAAAGTGCGGGGCAAGGGAGCGAAGGAGCGGATCGTTCCGGCGGGAGGTCCGGCCATCGCCGCCATGCAACGGTACCGGCAGGAGGCTGCGGTGACCTCGGGGCCGCTTTTCCTCAGCAAGCTCCGCCGCCGGATCACGCAACAGGCGGTGGATCTGCTTCTGCGGAAGTATCTCCGGCGGACCGGCATCCCGTTCAAGGTCAGCCCGCACAAGCTGCGCCACAGTTTCGCCACCCATCTGCTGGATGCCGGCGCGGATTTGCGCAGCGTGCAATCGCTCCTGGGGCATGCATCGCTTTCGACCACGCAGATATACACCCACGTCACCCGCGAACGCCTGAGGCAGGCGTACGACGGAGCGCATCCCCGGGCATGAAAAACGCCGGCCGCCTCTTGGTTTTCCTGATGTCCGTCTGTCTCGCCACGGTCTTCGCCGCAGAGGCGGATCCCGGTGGCATTCTGGTGAGGCGCCTCGGGGAGTCGCGCAAGCCATCGGTGTTGTTCATTGGAAACAGCTACAGTTTCCACGTTCCGAAACTCTTCCGCACCTACGCCGCCAACCGGGGCAAGGCGGTGAAGGTCGGGCAGGTCACCCACGGCGGCTGGACCCTCGCCCGCCATGCCGCGAACGAGGAAACCCTGAAGCGGATCCGGGAGGGGCGGTGGGACGTGGTTGTGCTTCAGGAGCAGAGCAGGATTCCCTCGCTGCCTGCGGCGCGGCGCGCCTCACTGATGGACCCGCCGCTGCGGAAACTGGCCGATGAGGTGCGGAAACAGGGGGCGATTCCGGTGCTCTATCAGACTTGGGGTTATCGTGAGGGCGATGCGAAGCTCCGCAGGGATGATTTCCATGCGATGACCGCCAGGGTGCGGGGCGGATATCGTGCGGCGGCCGCCCGTGCCGGAAATCTGGTGGTGGTGCGGGTGGGAGACCGTTGGGACGATGAGGCGTCCCGCGGAAAACTCGGTGATCTCTTTCAGGAGGATGGCAGCCATCCCTCGCGCTTGGGGGATAAGCTGACGGCCAGGGTTTTTCACGAGACGTTTTTTCCTCGAAAACGCTGAGCAACGCCGGAAGCCGGCATTCAACGGCATCCTCATGGAGCCGCCGGCCGCGGACCTGCGATGTGACCGATCAGAATCCGCGCCTGCCCTGCATGGCGCGCAGGAGGGTGAGTTCATCGGCGTGCTCGAGTCCGCCGCCCGCAGGGAGGCCCTGGGCGATGCGGGTGAGGCGGCAGTCGTGCGGGCGCAGCAGTTCGGCCAGATAGTTGGCGGTGGCCTCGCCCTCGACATCCGATCCCAGCGCGAGGATGACCTCGATGCCGGGAGCGGCTTCGACACGGCGGATGAGCGGCGGGATGCGGAGGTCTTCGGGGGAAACCCGGTCGAGTGGGGAAAGTTTGCCGCCGAGGCAGTGATAGCGGCCCCGGAATGAGCCGGAGCGCTCGAGTGGCAGGACGTCGGTGGCCTGCTCGACCACGCAGAGGGTTTGCCGGTCGCGTTTCGGGTCGTCGCAGAGGCCACAACCGTCGTTGGTGGCGAAGAATCCGCAAACGGGGCAGGGGCGGACGGTTTCGCGGGCCTCGACCAGCGCTGCGGCGAGGGTGGAAGGGGCGGCCTTGGGGTTTTGGAGAAGCCAGACGGCCAGGCGTTCGGCGCTGCGGGGGCCTATCCCGGGGAGCCGGCGCAGTTCGGCGACGAGGTTTCTAACAGGTTCGGGGAAATCGGCTCGGTTCATGAGTCGGTGTCCGGTCCGGAGCGGTGTTTGGCGGTGTAAACGAGAGTGCATACCCCGGACCAGACGGTGGCGATCCACGGTGCGGCGATGGCGGGCGAGTGGGCTGCGAGACTAAGGACCGGCGCCCAGGTGGCGACGAGCACCGCGCTGGTGATCCAGAGCGAGAGGCGGCGGAGGATTCCGTCCGTGGACAACATGGCGAATGCCAGGCCGAAGGCGAGAATGGCGGTGGAAAGCCAGATGAGCGGATCGGGCAGGTGTTTTGGGAAGGATTCCCTGCCGCCGCGCGAAACGGTGGTGGCGATCACGCCGTCAATGCGGTCGAGCAGGCCCAGAACCGAGAGGCCGGCGGCGAGAAGCACCGAGAGTCCGCCGATGGCTGCGGCCGGGACAAGGACGTGGCCCTGGTTTGGCAACTGGCGGTGGTTCGTGCGGGTCACGGCCCGACTGTGGATGGCCTCAGGCGGACAATCAAGCCGGGTGGCGGGCGGGGAGTTTGAAAGAACTGCGGATGGGGTCTGGTAAATGCGTTGCAAGCGGGTGAAAGGGCGCGTAGCTTCCCGTCGAACAACCAACACAATTTTATGGGACCGATTGGAATGCCTGAGATGATCATGATTTTCGTCGTGATCCTGTTGCTCTTCGGAGCGAAGAAACTGCCTGAACTCGCCCG
>CAZKQK010000247.1:0-3692 GCA_964554865.1 uncultured Luteolibacter sp.
CCGCCCGCGTCGATCTTGGGGATCTTGTCCGCCTCGCCGGTGGTGGTGATGTCGGGTTTGTCGGTGAGATCGTTGTAGGAAACCGGGCCGCCGCCGGTTTGCCCGGCCAGGTGGATGCCGACGGTGATATCCGGCGCGGAGGCACCGGTGAGGACGAGTTCCGCGACGGTGGACGGGGCGGTAAAGGTCCAGGTTTCCGCGGCCGTGGCCGGGGAGTCCGGGAAGGCGGTGGAGTTTGTGCCGTCGCTCCATCTGATCGCCAGGCTGCCGCCGCCAAAGTCACCGGCGGCGCTGAACACGTAGCGCTGGCCGCGCACGGTGGAAACGGTGTAGACGCCATCGGCGGTGATCCTGCCCCCGGTGAGGGGGGCGGAAAACGCCGTGACGACGAGGGCGAGAAAGGCGAGGATTGCACGCATGCCCACACCATGCCGCCACGCGCGGCCGGGCGGGAGCGAAGCGGGGAAAGATCACCCGGTGAACCGCTTTATTCCGCGAGTCCGAGGGTGCGCAGGCGGGAGAGGTATTCGCGGCGGGCGGCTTCCCCCATGGTGGCGGTGATCTTTTCCACGGCCGCGACGCGGTTGTCCTTGGAGAGCCGGGCCAGCGCGGTTTCGCTCGCGGTCATTTCCGCGGCGCGCAGCTTTTGGGTGACGGCCGAGCGGGTGCCGGCGTCGAGCTTGGCCATTCGGGTGCCGCGGGTTTCCGGCGGGAGATCGGCCAGTTCCCTGGCCAGCGCCTCGTTGGCTTCCTTCTTGCCGTCGCGGGTGGCTTTCTGGGATTCCGCCAGCGGGCGGATGATTTCCAGCGCGATGTCGTCGGCTGTCGGTTCCATGAACATGCTGGCGAAGTTGGTAATCATCCCTTGGGCGTCGCGCACCAACCGCGTCCCGGCAGGGACGATGGCCGCGCGGGGATCGAAAGCCCCGGCGACCAAGGCCATGGCGGCGGCGGCTTGCTGGCCGGCGGTCAGGATGTCGTTGACGCTCGCCTTGCCGGAATCATCGGTGGCCAGCTTGGCGGCTTTTTTCGTGGCGGGCACGATGCGGGACGCGCCTTGATCGAGAGGATTGGCGCTGTTGACAAAAGCCTTGGTTCCCACTGTGCCACGGATGGTGTATTCCAGCGCACCCCCGATCAGGGGCAAACCGGAAACAGGACCGGCGATCATGGACGCCACGTAGTCTTGCCATGCCCAGCGCTCTTCGTCGTCATCGTCGCGGGAAATGCTTTGCCAAATGTCGGTCATTACTTCCGCTGCCAGGCCATACATGAGCCAGCCCCAGAAGAGTTTGCGCGCGGCGGTTCTCTTCGCTCCGGGCTTGCCGCGGGCCACATCCGCCCATGCCGCGGCGGTGATCGCCAGCTTTTGGCGGGGATCGGATTTGAACAGGAACAGGAACTTGCCGAACCCGCGCGCCGTGAGTTCCGCCATGCTCTTGTCCTGAGCGGTGGCGGGTTGCGCGGTGCGCTCGATGACCCGCGAGGCGGCCGCCAATGCCGAGGCTTCCGCCTGTGCGGGCGCAAGCCCGGCCTTGAGCGCTTCCCCGAGGTGGTAATTGTAGGCGATGGACGCGCCCAGGGTGGTGAACGCGGCATCGGCGAAGGCGATGGGAAGGCGGCCGGCTTCCAGCAGTTCGATGATGCGGGAGGGGGAGACGCGGCCGGCATCGAGCAACTTGCGGTCTTCCGGGGAAATCCCCATCATCACGCGCTGTTGCACGGCTTCGGAATTCCAGATGGGTTTGAGGCTGGAGGGATTTTTCAGCGCGCGCGCCAGACCCTTGACGGCCTGCCCGGCGGGCATTTCCAGAAGCGACCCAAACAAGGCGGAGAACTGCTTGAACAGCACGCCGATGTTGAAGGCCAGCCCCACGGCGGATTGCGTGGCGAGCAGCTTGTGGGTTTGTTCCGCCAACTGGATCATTTCCGCGGCGCGGAAATTGCCGTCGGTTTCCAGTGCGTCGAGCCATTGGGAGAACAAGCCGGCGGCCTTGGCGCCGTAGTTGCCTTCGATGCGGCGGCGCACTTCGGGATTGCGGAAGATTTGGCGGGCGTCCCGCATGATTTCCGCGTAGGCGATGAAGTATTCCGTGGCCTCCAGGTGGCTCCAGTAGCCGGCCATGGCGTTGGTGAGCTTCGGCCGGGCCATGTGGTGGGTGCGCGCCTTGGTGAAGCCGGCGGCCATGGCATTGACGCCGGGCGGCGCGCCGTAGGGATCAATGGTGGAATCCGCGCCGCTCTTGGCATCGAGGTGTTCGAACATGCCGGGCGCGTAATTGCGGATCTTCGGCATGTCCAAGCCGTAGATGGCGCGATACACCGGATTGAGGCGGTCCCACTCGGCATCGTATTCCCTGCGGAGGAAGTCGCCCAAGTCCATGGCCTTGGGATTGATCTTGCGTTCCATGGCCTCCATGACCTCCGCGGTGAACCCGAACTTGTCGAGCGCCGGACGGTATTGTTCCTGGGCGTGGAGTTGGAGGAAATAGAGCGCATGCAGGTCGGAGGCGACGAACGGTCCGGGCGTGCCGCGGTTGGTGAGGCGCTGGAACCTGATGACCCTGGAGGAAAACCGCCTGTCCTCGTTCTGCGCCTTGAGCCGCTGCATGCGGAAATCCGCCAGCGCCTGGCGCAGGCTGGTCATGGCGATGTTGTCGGTTTCCCAGCCGGTTTTCATGGTGCCGTCCAGAATCGCGGCGGCCTGTTCTTCCGTCAGTTTCTCGGTGGCGAAGGCCACGCCCTCTTGCAGTTGGATTGCCCAATCGTCGCGCAGGGTGGACAGATCGGCCAGGATGCGGTTGCGCTTGCGGGAGCGGGAGCGGCCGGCGAGTCCCCAGGCGGCGAAGGTGAAGCGGTCGAAACGGTCCTTGGCGGCGAGCTTGGCGCGTACAAACGCGCGGTCGGCCTTTCGCACCTGGTCCTGCAAGTCGCGCGCCACGGTGGAGCGCGGGAAAAGCCACTCCATCACCTGGTGGAACGACGACATGCCGAGCCGCCACGCTTCCGCCTGGTCGAGAACGCCCTTGTCCGCGGTGCGGGTGGCGTGTTGCGCCTGATCCGCGTGTGCCAGGGTGGCAAGCAATTCCTTCCTGGCGGCGTTGATTTCCTCTTTCCTGGCCTCATCCAGAATCCGGCGGGTGGTGCGGCCGGTGATATAGATGGATTGCAGTTGCTCGTAGGCGCGCGCGGTTTGCGCGGCGTCCAGCGAAGAGAACGCGCCGAAGGTTTCGAGCACCACTTGTTCCTCGTAAAGTTCGATCAACCGCTTTTGCGCGGCGGCGATTTCCTCCGGGCTGTTGGGCTGGGTGGCATCCAGCGCTTCAATCTCCGCCTGCTTGGCGGGAATGGCTACGGCAATTTCCGCCTGCGTCATGGTCACGACCGCGAGAATCTGGCCTACCTTGCGCTGGGTTTCGGGCGTGAGTCGGCCGCGAATTTGTTTGTTCTGGCGGAGATCCGGCTTGGCCAGGTCGAGCAGGGTTTCGAAGGCCTCGCGGTATTCCTTGAGCAGCACGACTTCCAGCGCTTCGTCCGCCTTGTCGATCAGCCGGATCAGCGCGTTGATTTGGCCGCGTTCGGTGTCGGCGGTCAGAATGTCGTTGGCGTTGAGCGGCACCCGGCCGCGGGCTTCCATCGGCAGCGCCTTGATGATGGCTTGCGCCTCCGCCATGGCGTCCCTGATCCGGTTG
>CAZKQK010000248.1:0-3682 GCA_964554865.1 uncultured Luteolibacter sp.
TCATCCCGGAATTCTACAAGGCCAAACGCGCCGCCCTCGCCGCCGGAGCCCTCGGATTCTCCATCTCCGGAGCCGGCCCCTCCGTCTTCGCCCTCTGCGAAGGCGGGGAAAGCGCACTCAAGGTCGCCGAAGCCATCACCAGGGTCTTCGCCGCCATCCCGCTCGGCTCGCAAGCCTACGTCTCGCGCATCAACCCGCACGGGGTCCATGTGGTGGAGGGCGAAAAAGCCTGATTTCAACTCGCTTTCCTGATCGTGATCGGCTATTCCCGTTCCGTGAACGGCTCATGCGAATCCCCGGAAGAAATGCGGCGGTTGCGCTCGAAAACGCCTCGTCGCGGCTCCGAGTTGGCATGGAGACAGCACGACGAGGCAGTTCAAGCCTGCCGGAACTTTGTTCCCTGGAACGTCAAATCCTCCACAGACGGGCTGAACGGCAGGACCTGCTCTTCAAAAGCGATCCTACAGTGAGCCTGGCGCGTCGCCAGTCGCGCGGCGAGCATGTGGTCGAATGCGATCACGTCACCTCATGCTGGTGGAAGATGCACCATCCCGGAAATTTCTTCCAGACCGCGGAAGCCACCATTCCCATCGATGGCATCATCACAAGAATTGTTCAACCCGCCGAGCACGCATGGCTGATGGACAGGGTTGAAACAAACCGCTAAATCATCCCGGCGCCCCCATGCTCTACCATTCCACCAACAACCCGTCTTTCCACGTCGATCTCAAGGAAGCCATCCTCCGCTCCCTTCCGCCGGACAACGGCCTCTACATGCCGGACACCCTGCCGGTCCTTGGCGACGACTTCTGGCAAATCTGGCGGCACCTCAGCTTCACCGAGATCGGCATCGCCGTGGCCGACGCGTTCTTCGGCGCCGATGTCCCGCCACAGGCGCTCGTCGACATCGTCGAGGGGACATTGCGGTTCGACGCTCCCGTCGTCACCCTCGGCCCCGGCGACCACATCCTCGAACTTTTCCACGGCCCCACCCTCGCCTTCAAGGACTTCGGCGCGCGGTTCATGGCCCGTCTCATGGCATGGCTCACCCGCGGCGAGGACCGTCCTCTAACGGTTTTGGTGGCCACCTCCGGAGACACCGGCGGCGCGGTCGCCTCCGCCTTCCACAATGTCCCCGGCACCCGCGTCATCATCCTTTACCCCAGGGGCAAGGTCTCCGGTCTTCAGGAGAAACAACTCACCGCCCTCGGCGGAAACATCACCGCGTTGGAAATCGACGGCGCCTTCGACGATTGCCAGGCACTCGTGAAATCCGCCTTCCTCGACCGCGAACTCACCGAGAGTCTCAATCTGACATCCGCGAACTCCATCAACCTCTCGCGCCTCGTCCCGCAGAGCTTCTATTATATCCGCGCCGCCCAACAGCTCCCCGAGGGCGTGAAGCCGGTCTTCGTCGTGCCTTCCGGAAACCTCGGCAATCTGACAGCCGGCCTGCTCGCCATGAAACTCGGGCTCCCCGTCGATCACTTCGTCGCCGCCACCAACCGCAACGACGTGGTTCCGGACTTCCTAATTACCGGCATCTATCAGCCGCGCCCCAGCGTGGCCACCATCTCCAACGCCATGGACGTCGGCGCGCCGTCCAACTTCGTCCGCATGCGGGCGCTCTTCGGCGGATCATGGGAGGAAATGAAATCCCGCGTCAGCGGAGCGTGGTTCGATGACGACCGCACCCGCGCCGCCATCCGCGAGGTGAAGGCACTCAAGGACTACGAAATCGACCCCCACGGAGCCATCGGTTGGATGGCCGCCAGGGACTGGCGGGCCATGCACCCGTGCAGCACCACCATCACCCTCGAAACCGCACACCCCGCCAAGTTTCCCGATGTCATGGACGCGGAACTCGGCGCCGGAGCCGTGGAAATCCCCAAACGCCTCGCCATCCTCGCGCACCGCGAAAAAGTCGCCATCCCCATGGGCACGGACCGGACCGTCTTCAAGGACTGGCTCCGCTCCGCGTGACATCACGCCCGCCGCGAGGCAGCCCCTGGTAGAGCAGCGCGAACAACACGAGGCAAACGGCGATCATCGCCGTCAGCAACCACCAGAAAAGATCCCAGCCGCCGCCGTCCGCCTTCACGCAGACGCCGCGCAGCCAGCCACAGATCACCGCCCCGGCCAACGGCCCGATCCCTCCGGACACCAGCGCCAGCAATCCCTGCGCCTGCCCCTTCAGTCCCGGATCCACCCTCCGGTCCAGAAACACCTGCGCCGTGATGAAGTAAAACGTATAACATACCCCGTGCAGCGCCACTCCGGCCATGTGCCAGCCCACCAGCCCCGTCTGCCCGGCATGCGCGCTCATTGCGAATCTCAGCGCGGAGAGCCCCAGCGCCCACAGCAGCACCGTCTTCACCCGATAACGCGTCATCACCGTGCCCATCATCAGCATGCCGAAGATTTCAAGCACCTGCGCGATCGTCATCGTTCCCGCCGGATGTTTGTCGCCCAGCACTTTCAGAAACTCCGGACCATACATGTAAAAGGCCGACAGGGGGATTGAAAACAGCGTGGTCACCACGAAGAACACGCAATGATCCCGATGCTTCAGCAACGTGAACGCATCCAGCCCCAAGCGGCTGCGCAATGAGGAAACGGCCGCACCGAGCGGCCGCGTGTGCGGCAGCAGAAATGCGAGCAATCCCGTCAGCAACCGCGTCACCGCCGAGGCATATCCCGCCACCGGACTGGTGTCCGCATGCAGCACAAAACTCGTCATCAAACCACCCGCCACCCAGCCGACCGTCGCTCCCACCCGCACCAGCGGAAACTGCCGCTCGCCATGGCTCAGATGCGTCAGGGAAATCGTCGCGATCAATCCCCACGTCGGCGCGGACAGCAACGAGTAAACCCCCAGCAGCCCCACAAACCACGCCGGATGCCAACCGGCGTCCAGACAGGCGAACGCCGCCAGCAGCGCCACCGAGCAAATCACCGAGGACCACGCGAACAACCTGTCCGCCGCCACCCGCTGGTCAGCCAGCGCCCCCCCGATCAGCGGTGACACCAGCGCGCACAGCGGTGGCACCACAAACACCGCCGGCACCCAGCCAGCAAGCCCCCTCGCCGTGAGTATGTTCGTCAGCGCGGGCAGCCAGAAACCCGGCGTCATCCCATGAAAAAAAAACACCACCCACAGGACGGGGAAAACCATCCGGGGATCGGTCCTGATCATCTCGCCGCCGCGCACCGGCATCCCCTAGCCCATCGCCACCCGGCCGCAAAGCGCCAATCCGCCGGAATCCGCGCGGATTTTTTCCGGCAAACCCGCCACCCGGCTCCGCTTTGCGGGTTGCGCGGACGGTTCCGAATGTCACACTGCCGCGAACAATCGAATGAACACGGAAATCCTGCAGGAACAAATCGCCGCATCCAGCCCCTGGATCCGGGCCGTCAAAGACGAAATGGGCCAGGTTCTCGTCGGCCAGGACCGCCTCGTGGACCGCCTCCTCATCGGCCTGCTTTGCAACGGCCACATCCTGCTCGAAGGGGTCCCCGGCCTCGCCAAAACCCTCGCCGTCAAGGCCCTCTCCGGATCGCTCTCCGCCACCTTCTCCCGCTTCCAGTTCACCCCGGACCTCCTGCCCGCCGACCTCGTCGGCACCATGGTCTATCACCCGCAGGCCGTGAAATTCGAGCCCAAGCTCGGCCCCATCTTCAA
>CAZKQK010000249.1:0-3585 GCA_964554865.1 uncultured Luteolibacter sp.
GGGTCTGCCAACTGCTCGCCACCCGGCTTGGCCTGCCGGCAGACGCGGTCAACCCGAATGGCGCGTAGATAAGCCGAATTTCGCAAGACTGAGGCAGGGACGGCTCTCCGCAGCCGTCCGGCGGGGGGGCGGACCGATTCGTCTTTCGGAGCCGGATGTTCCATGCGGACCGCCCCCGCCGGACCGCTCGGAGAGCGATCCCTGCCCACGCCCTAATTCCCCGGAATCAGCCTTATCTACGCACCATTCCGGTCACCCCCCTTTCTCCCTCCCTCCGGTCCGCCCAACGGCTGTTTCAGTGGCCACCCGCCAAAAGCAAATTCCTAGCAGTCCCGGACCAGGCGCGGACGTCCTAACAGAATTGGAACCGGCACGCGAACCGGACAATTCCGGAGTCATGAACCGCCTCAGGCGGGGAGCGCGCGTCCGGAAATTCAGGCAGAAAAACAACCCGGTTGCGAAAAATCATGAAATTCATACCTTGACATGCCCGACCGGTTTGATAGGCAGTGATCATCGCCATGAAATCAAAACCAATTACATTAGCTTGTTGCATCGCCGCCATTTGCACTCCGGTCTTCGCCGGAGAGCCCGCAGTGGCCCCTGCCCCAGCACCGGCTCCGACCTATGACACCTATCATTGGTTCCTGGGCGGCGGCGGCGAATACTTCTTCGACACCGAAGAGGACTACTGGAACGCCCACATCGGCTACAACTTCAACGACGCCTCGGCCATCTTCCTTGAAATCGGCTGGCTTGGCAACGAATCCGCCAACGCCGGTGTCCTAACCGATGTCGACATCGTGCCAATCACCCTCAACTACAAATACGAGTGGGCCATTTCCGAAAACTTCGGATGGTATGTCGGTGTGGGTGCCGGTATCGCCAATGTGGATGCCTGGCTCAACACTCGGGCCGCCGGCCCGTTCTCCGATAACGAGTGGAGCTTCACCTTCCAGGCCTTCACCGGCCTCGTTTACGAGTTCTCGCCCTCGTTTGAGACCTATCTCGGCGTGCGCTACATGTGGGTGGACGACTTCGATCTTGCCGGACGGAGCATCGATACCCTGGATGACGTGAGCCTCGGCCTTGGCATCAGGTTCAACTTCTAACCACCTCAACCTGGCATCTTGTTGACTCGGACCGGCTTGCTGCAAAGCAAGCCGGTCCTTTTTTTATCCTTACCGGCGGTTTGTTACCGTCGCTCGCTGACATCGGGAAGACGAAGCGGCACCAGTCAGAAAACTCTGTTTCTCAGATATCGATGCGGCCGCGTTCGTTGAGACGCTTCCAGACCGGTCCCTTGGGATCGAAGGGCCGCGCGTTGTCCGCGTTGGGATCGACCTAGGGCAACCCTTGGTCGAGGCGGAACAGCGGCAGGATCCCCCCCCCCTTCTCCCTCCCTCCGGTCCGCCCAACGGCTGTTTCAGTGGCCAACCGCCAAAAGCAAATTCCTAGCAGCCTGCCGGACTTGGATCGAGCGCGATGCGATTTTTTCCTGACGGCAGTGTTTTGATCAAAACACGCCGCCTTTCATGGTCAGGAGTCTCTTATTGAGGCTGATGCGCGTCGTAAAATGGCTGTATGGAGATGTAGGCGGGCTTCTTGTTGCACTCACGCCGTCGCCCGGAGCCGCGCTCCCATGTGATAGAGGCGTTTCAGGTTGTAGGCGAGGCTCACCAACGTCCATTCAAGGTTAACCTTGCCCATTCCACGCAGCATAAAGCGGCGAAAGCCGAGCGCTTCCTTGATGATCCCGAACACCGGCTCAACCGTTTGTTTCCTCAGCCCATAAAGCGCTTTGCCTTCCGCCGTCGACAGCCGCCAAGCCATGCGCGTGGCGATGTCAGCATTTTCGTCGGGCGCGGGAGGATCTTCGCGCTTTTCCAAATCGGCCACGCCGCGGCCGTGGCGTTCGCGTTTCAACGCGGCAAGTACGCGCGGACCATTGGCCGCCTCGGCTTCGCTCACCGCCCCCTTGCTATAAAACCCGTTGTCCACCAGCACCGCGCCAACCTTGCCAACCGCGCTATCAATGCGTGAGAGCATCGGTACAAGTTGCTGTTTGTCGTTGGGCGCATCGGTGACGCAAGCGCCTGCGATGAGCCGGCTTTCAACTTCCACCGCCGCTTGGGCGTTGTAAGTCTGTTGGAAGCCGTTGGTAGTCTTCATGATTCGGCTTTCCGGGTCGGTGAAGTTGTATTGATCCTGTGCGCCGGGCCCCTCTTTGGGCGGCGCGGGTGGCTTGCCCTTCGGCTTTTTTCCGGTTTCGCGCAGCTTGCTCTCGCGTGCGGCCATCTTCTCTTCGTGCTGTTTGAGTTCCTCGCGCAAGCGCTCCGCAGCGCGTGCTTCGATGACGGCGGTGGCCGCCTTGAGCCGCCCGATGCGATCCTGCCGCCGTTCGATTTCCTGCGGAACGCCCAGTCCGTCCCGCAGTGGCGCGCTACCGGCGTCCTCCGCCTTGGCCAACAGCCCGGCGATCCGCTCCTCTAACAACTTCATTTGCTCCAGCGCGTGACCATGGCTCACTGCGCTGTGCTTGCCGGCGTTGGCGAGGATCTTGGTGCCGTCGACGGACAGCGTCACATCGCCCACCTTGGGCACCTGCGAAAGTGCGGCGCATTCCAGTATCCGTGCGAAGGAGCTTTCTAACAGCCATTTGTTTTCACTCCGGAACTTGCAGATCGAATCGTGATCCGGGTGGGTGTCGCCGCACAGATAGCGCGTCGCCACGTTTTCATAGGTGAGCTTCTCGATCTTGCGGCTCGAAAAGGTGCCCGTTGCGTAGCTGTAGACGAGCAGGCCAAGCATCATGGACGGCGGGTACTGCTTGCTGCCGGTGCCTTTGGTATTGACCTTCGCCGCGCTCAAATCGAGCAAGGTAACCGCATCCATGATGAAGTGCACGATGTGGTTGTCGGGCACCCAGTCGCGCAAATCCGGAGGAAGCAACAGCGGAGTGTCGTGATCGACGGTGACGAAGCGCGCGGCCATGCGCTATCCCAGCAGCGACGCTTGATCCGATCAATCGCGCGCTTTCAGAAAGTCCGACAGGCTGCTAGGACGACTGCGACGGCCTTTGGCCGACTCCCCGAAGGCAGGCGGCCTGGACATGCGCCGCCGCCTTCCATGGCGCGCGCTGGTGGTGGTGGCGAGCTTCGATTCGCTGCGGGAAGTGGTGGGTGGCGAATCGCGACGAAGGCTGGGGCGGACGTTCGGCGCCATGCTTGCCGGGCAATTGGAGAAATCCCACCGCGCAAGAACCGGCGTGGGGTTGAAACACGTGAGACCTGCGGATTTGGCGGCCCGTTTGCGCGCGCCGACCCTGATCGCGCATGGCACGGCCGACATCGTCGTCCCCATGGAGTCGGGCAGGCGGCTTTATGACTCGCTTCCTGGCGCGCTGGCCAGGAAATGGATCGAAATCCCGAACGCGGGCCATGATAATGTCCTCACCACCGATTATCCGATCTATGCGGAGATGGCGGCTTGGTTTCTCGCTCATGTCCCCGAATCGTGACCACCTCCCCCCCCCATAAGTGTTAACCTAAAAACTTGACGCCGTCCATTCGCCAGCTATGGTTG
>CAZKQK010000250.1:0-3565 GCA_964554865.1 uncultured Luteolibacter sp.
ACCTTGCGGGCGATTGAATTCAACCAACGCCCGCGGAATCCGCAAGACCGGCGGCGGGCGGTTTGCCGCGCGCCAGCAGCAACGCTTCGATCACCAGCCAGAGCGCCATCGCGATCAACAACACGGCCACCACGCTTTCCAGATGATGCACCATCGCCACATCCGGGGAGCCCATCCGCTTGAAATGCGCGGACACCGTGAGCGTCAGGTTCCACCCCGTCATGATCAGCATGAGGATCGTCGGGCCGAGCGTGATCCACACCGCCTTGCCGCGATGCCGCAGCCAAACCGTCACCGCCAGCAGCGCCAGCGCCGCCAGCAATTGGTTGGAACTCCCGAACAGGTTCCAGAACAAACGCCAAAGCGGCACCTGCTGGCCGCCGATTTCCGCCTGTGGCAGCCCCACCACGATGGCGGGCAGCAGCAGCGTCAGCGCCGTCGCCCCTACCATGCCCGAGCGGCTCGTCCAGCCGGTGATTTCCATCAGCACGTAGCGGGCGAGGCGGGTGCAGGCATCGAGTGTGTCAAAAACGAAGGTGGCGAAGCACAACAGCCCGAACTGCCGCGCGATTTCCACGGGGATGACGCCGAATGTCGCGTGATTCATGAACAGCGCCAATCCATCCGCATAAGTCAGGTCCGGTCGGCCGGTGGGTTTCGCCAGAATCATCACCGTGGCGAGGCTGATGCAGGCGAAAAACGCTTCCAGCAGCATGCCGCCGTAGGCAACCGGCTTCGCGTCCGTTTCCCTGTCGAGCTGCTTCGAGGTCGTCCCGCTCGCCACGATGGAGTGAAATCCCGAGCACGCGCCGCACGCGATGGTGATGAACAGCACCGGCAGCAGCGGCGGCGTGGAACCATCGAATTTGAAAAGATCCGCCGAAGTCATCGCCGGTGCCACTATGTCGATCCGCCCGGAAATCCCGCCGATCAAAATGCCGGCCACTCCCATCACGATCACCACGTAAAGAAAATAACCGCCCAAAGCGCCGCGAGGCTGCATCAGCAACCACATGGGTGTCATGGCGGCGAAGAAACAATAGGCGAGCAGCAGATAATCCCAAACCATCTGCGGCCGCGCCGCGCCGGTGATCGCCCCGAGGTCGAAGGGGATCGACGGCCCCACGATGATCGCCAGCAGCACCAACGGCAGGAAAATGAGCTTGGCCCGCCCCTCCCCGAGCTTGGTATGCCTCAGGCACAAGCCCATGAGGACCGCGAGGCCGAGATAAAGAATGGAGGATGTCGCCACCGCCGGTCCCGGCGCCGCGGCATCTTCGACCGAGGACTGTTGCACGAACGTCCCCGCCGTCACATCCGCGAAGGCGATGATGACATAGATCAGGGAAATCCAGATGAAGCCCAGAAACAGCAAATAGGAACGGCGGTTCATGTAGCGCCGCACCACCTCCGCGATGGAGCGCGCGCCGTGCCGGACCGATGCGACGAGCGTCGTCAGATCATGCACGCCCCCCACGAGGATCGAGCCGACAATGATCCAGATCCAGGCCGGCAACCACCCGAAGTACGTGGCCGCCAGAATAGGTCCCACCACCGGCCCCGCGGCGGCAATCGCGGAGAAATGCTGGGGAAGCAGCCACGACATGCGGGCGGGCACGTAGTCGAGCCCGTCCTTCTGGGTATGCGCGGGCGTCCTGCGGCGGTCGTCCAGATCGAGGAACCGCGCGAGAAAGCCGCCATACCAACGGTATGCGAAGGCAAGGATAAGACCGGAAACGGCCAGAAACAGAATCAGCGACATCGGGTTTCGGCAGGAAATCTATGGCACCCCCCGCCCGTCCAGCCATAAAATTCCGGAGAGAAGTTGCGAGAGCAAAGAGCGAAGAGCCAGAGTCCTCCACTTCAACGTTCGATGTTGCTCTTCCCCCAGCGGATCGCGCTTCCGCTTGCTCTCGTCATAAGGGCCCATGGGCTACCGTCTTTACGCGTCCGGGGCTTCTTGTCCCTCGCCAGCGCCCCGATGAACGCCCCCGTCACCGCGCCTTCCATCGCCTCCGTTTCCAGAAACTCCGGCATCCGGGCGGAAATCTTTTCGAGCGCTCCCCGCATAGCCGCCCCGTCCCCGGCCTGATACGCGCTCCACAGCGCGTCGCCAAGCGGTTGAAGGTCTTCGGCAAGGGCGTTGCGCAGGCTCTGCCACCCCCCTTTTCCCCTCCCTCCGGTCCGCCCAACGGCTGTTTCAGTGGCCACCCGCCAAAAGCAAATTCCTAGCAGTAGTTGCTTTACGGTTGCGCTCCCGCGACCGGCTTCCTAGCGTTCGCTCCGGTTTTCCGACCCGAATCTTTTCCCCATGAAAATCCGCCATTTCGCCCTCCCGGCCCTCGCCGCCGCCCTCGCCCTCTCCGGTTGCAAGAAAAGCGACGACAGCACCATCAACATCGGCGAAGTGGCGGCGATGACCGGCGGCACGGCGACCTTCGGCCAGTCCTCCCACAACGGCACCCAGATGGCGATCGACGAGGCCAACGCCGCCGGCGGCCTGCTCGGGAAGCAGCTCAAGCTGATCACCGAGGACGACCAATCGAAACAGGGCGAGGCCGGCATCGTGGCGAAGAAACTGATTTCCCGCTCCAAGGTCAGCGCGCTGCTCGGCGAGGTCGCCTCCGGCCGCTCGCTGGAGATGGCACCCATCGCCCAAGCCGCGGGCGTGCCGATGATTTCCCCGGCTTCCACGAATCCGAAGGTGACCGAGGCCGGCGACTACGTCTTCCGCGTCTGCTTCATCGACCCCTTCCAAGGCACCGTGATGGCCAAGTTCGCGCTGTCGAAGGGCTGGAAGAAAGTCGCCATCCTCACCGACTCGAAGCAGGACTACAGCGTCGGCTTGACCGAGTTCTTCAAGAAGCACTTCACCGCGAACGGCGGCACCATCACCGGCGAGCAGAGCTACGGCTCCGGCGACAAGGACTTCAAGGCCCAGCTCACCGCGATCCGCGCCGACGCGCCCGACGCCATCTTCGCCTCCGGCTACTACAACGAGGTCGCCCTCGTCGCCGTGCAGGCCCGCGAACTCGGCATCACCGTCCCGCTGCTCGGCGGCGACGGCTGGGACTCCGCCTCGCTGATCGAGGTCGGCGGCAAGGCCATGGAAGGCTGCTACTACTCCAACCACTTCTCGAACGAAGACACCTCGCCCGCCATCCAGGAGTTCGTGAAGAAATACGAGGCCAAGCACGGCACCAAGCCGGACGCCATGGCCGCCCTCGGCTACGACTCCGCGAACATCCTGCTCGATGCGATCAAGCGCGCCGGGACCGTGGAAGGAAAGGCCCTGCGCGACGCGATCGCGGCCACCGAGGGCTTCCCCGGCATCACCGGGAGGATCACGCTGGATGAAAACCGCAACGCCAACAAGCCTGCGGTCATCCTCACGATCAAGGACGGCAAGGTGGTTTACACGGAGACGATCGCGCCCTGAGACGACGCCCGCCCGAGGAACCATCTAACCCGCCTTCCCGATCTTGGAGCAGTTCCTTCAGCAACTCCTCAACGGCCTGTTCCAAGGCTCCATCTACGCCCTCATCGCGCTGGGCTACACGATGGT
>CAZKQK010000251.1:0-3549 GCA_964554865.1 uncultured Luteolibacter sp.
TTCAGCGACGACGCAACCGCCGAGGCCATCTCCGATCTGGTCGCCCACATCGGCTTCCGGGAAGGCCGTCTCCGCGCCGTCCGCAAGACCGTCGTCCTTGCCCAGGAACTCCGCACGGCAAGCCCCGATCTCCGCGACAACCCCCGCAAAGCCGTCCGCGCCGCGCACTCCCGCCTCGTCCGCGACTACGCCCTCCCATCCGACTGACCACCCAATATCCAATAATCAACAATCAATATCCAATCATGACCTCCGCCCCTCTCTCCGCCGCCGCCATCGCCGCCGTCATCATCGCCGCCGCCGGAGCCCATCCCGATCCCGTCACCCCCGAGTCCCTCCTGGACCTCGATCTCGCCAGGGCGGATGGCAACAAACGCGCCAGGCTCAACGCCCTCGTCACGCACAGGCTCCACCACCACCACCTCGTGCCGATCTTCCGCATCGCCCGCGCCTACAAGGTGGACGACTCCACCATCCGCCACCGCCTCGGCATCGCCGCCCGCATCATCAGCCAATCCCCCTGGCGCGGCATCTACAAGCAACTCCCATGACCACTCCCTTCCATCCGACTGATCATGTCCGATCCAGCCCGCCCCGCGCCCATCTGCCCGATCCATAAGGAGCCGATGATGCCCACCGCCACCCTTCCCCATCTCGAAAAATTCCACTGCCGCAAATGCTCCTGCGAAATCGAACGCCCCATCAACCCGCCAACCCCAGCCAAGCCATGACCCTCGACCAACTCCGCCAACAAACCTCCGGCATGCCCGGCTCCACCATCATCCACATCCTCAACCCCTGGGGCGAATGCGCCCCCGCCGCCATCCTCACCATCGAAGACCTCGCCGACGGCGATCCCGCCAAGGACACCTTCCCGCCCTCCGGCCTCGTCCTCGCCGAAGAGGCCGACTGATCCCGACAACCATCCAGAATCATGAACAAAGCAGAAACCAAACTCATCAAGGCCGAGATCCGCGACCTCAAGCGCGACCTCTCCAAACGCCAGAAAATCGACGCCCGCACCATCGCCGGCCACCGCGCCCACATTCGCCGGATCGAGCGCGAGCGCGCGGGCTTCGAACGGGACATCGCCACCATCCAGAGCGGCCTTTCCCTCTTCGAAAAAACCACCAACGACCGCATCGCCATCCTCGACGGCCGCCTCGGCCTCTGACCAAGCGCAAAGGGGAGCGCGGGCGTCCCGCCCGCTTCTTCCCCTCAACCCTCAACCTCTTCCACCATGCACGACCAATTCCCCACCGCCCAACTCATCGCCCGCGGCCGCGAACTCACCGCACGGATCGCCGCCGACCAGGCCGAGCTTAAATCCATCGACGAAGAACTGCGCTCCCGCGCCCTCGCCGTTCCTCACGAACCCCTCTCCGAAGGCAACCGCGAAGGCCGCCGCGCCATCCTCCGGGACGGCGGCGAGCAACTCACCGTCCTCTTCGAAAGCGACCTCCTCAAACAATCCTTCACCGAGGATTCCCCCGTCGCCCGCGCCGTCCTTCCCATCCTCGCCGGAACCGAAACCGCCGAGCTTTTCCGGCGCAAAACCACCTACGAGCGCGCCATCAAGGACGGTCACAAATTCCGCCTCCACGCCGCCGCCCTCCTCGGCCCGGACCTCGCCGCCAACCTTATCGACAAGCTCAAGGACCGCGACCGCAACGGCATCGTCAAATCCAAGACCGTCATCGAATGGAAAGCCTGATCTCCCCCAAGTCGTTCCCCTCGCGGGCGGGCGCGGATTGAAACAAACGAGAACAAACCAACCCCGAACACCACACCATGAACAACGCCATTGCCATCCTGCAAGCCGCCGCCGAAGTCGCGGAAAACAACGCCCCCATCCACGAGTCCGAGGGCGATCACCAACAAGCCGCGCTCTCCCGCGAGGTCGCCCGCGACTGCCAAGCCGCCATCGCCACCCTCACCGGCGGCTGATCCCCCACGGCCACGGCACCGGCGCGCCCGGCCAGCGCACACTCATGATCACCGGTGCCCCACCACAAACCACCGAACCCATGACCGAAGAACTTCCCATGACCATCCCGGACCGCTGGACCGTCGTGCCCGTTTTCCGCCGCCAAACCAAAGCCGATGCCGAGGCCGGACTGCCCAAGGAAATCAAACACCACGCCCTCATGTTCGGACCGGATCTTCAGAAAAAAGCCCACAGCGAAAGAGAAACCGAATCCCTCCGGGAAATGGCCAGATTCCTCAACCGCCGGAAGCTCTCACCGCGTCCCAGGGTCCAGTGCCTTGCCGACACCAACATCCCGCCACTCCCGCGCAAGCGGACGAACGCATAGCTCATGGACGCCGATCTAAAATCTCCGCCTCGCGATGGACGCTCCACGGCGTTCCATGAAGCGCCTGGTTGTGCGTTGCCCGCACGCCCTGTGGTGCGGTATCACGGGGGTAAGTGGCGGCTGGCCCCGTGGATCATCGAGCAGATGCCACCGCATCACGTTTATGTGGAGCCGTTCGGCGGCGGCGGATCGGTCTTGATGCGTAAGCCGCGCAGCTACGCAGAGGTGTATAATGATCTCGACGGCGAGATAGTGAACTTGTTTCGCGTCTTGCGCGATCACGGCGATGAACTGCGATCAAAGCTGTTCCTCACACCGTTCGGGCGCGTGGATTTCGTGGCAAGCTACGAGCACCACGAGTGTCCAGTCGAACAAGCCCGACGCACTGTGGCTCGCTGCTTCATGGGCTTTGGATCGAATGCCCATCACCGCGTCACAGGCTTCCGCGCCAAGTCTCATCGCAGCAACACCACTCCCGCGCACGACTGGAGGAATTATCCTGACGCGGTGCCAGCGATGGTTGAGCGCCTGCGAGGCGTGGTTATCGAGAACAAGGACGCGGCGGAGGTGATGAGCTATCACGATGCTCCATCTACCCTTCATTACGTGGATCCTCCCTATGTGAAAAGCACTCGGGATTCCGGGTCCGACTACATCCATGAGATGACCGACGACGATCACCGCGCCCTGGCGGATGTTCTCCATCACCTGCGGGGCATGGTCATCCTCTCCGGCTACGATTCACCGCTCTACTCCGATCTCTATTCAGGATGGCGGAGGGTCGAGCGCAAGGCGCTTGCCGATGGCGCGGCCGCGAGGACCGAGGTTCTTTGGCTCCGCAACTGCCCTGAAACGTCGCCTGATCTATTTACGCACAACGCCGAAGTCTGCGAATCGCTGCCGCGACCGCAGGCGTCCGAATCCAAAAACAAACTGAATCGCGGCAGCGATTCGCAGCACTGAATGGTTATGAAATTGGTGTCAGTCAGGCTCGACGGAAAGATCACGACTCACCTCCCTGACGCGGCGGGAAACTACGCCACCCTCTGCGGGCTAGATGGAAATGATCCCGAGATCGGGCAAGAGCCATGCACAACCCCAAAGGGAGCCAAGGTGGACTGCGTGCATTGCACTGCGATCTACTTCACGTGCCGGGAGTTCCGCCCCAGAGATTTTCATAACGCAAAAACTCTGCCATGACTGCCCGCCCTCACGCTCCGATTCCTGACCAAAC
>CAZKQK010000252.1:0-3540 GCA_964554865.1 uncultured Luteolibacter sp.
GTCCCTGCCTCAGTCTTGCGAAATTCGGCTTATCTACGCGCCATTCGGGTCAGTCGTCATCGGTTCAGGTAGAGTGATCTCAATATGCGTTGCGTCCGCATCCCAGGAATTGTCCGCCAACTCCTTGAGAGCTTGCTCCGATGAGCGATAGCTCTCGCCCAGGATTTCAGCAATCCTTGGATCGACCTTAAAAGAACTTTTTTGACGTTCACTCATGCTGTCGTCTCCTTCGTTTGAGTTGTGAATGCGTCAGGCCAGCCGCCGTGGGTTTCGATGACATCGTCGATCTCCGCCATCAGCCGGATGGTTTCGGTGAGGGCGATGACGATCTTGTGATAGTGGGCGATGTCGTCCTCGGTGAGCATCCGGCCTTTGCGGTCCTTGAGCCACTTCTGGCAGACTTGGTAGCCGCCGATGTGGAAGTTCCATACGTTCTCGGGCACGCCTTTGAAACCGATGGTCTGTTTCTTGTCGATCCAGACCGTGTCGTGCGACCACGAAGGTTTTTGGACCTCGGGATCGCGGCCGCCGATGAACCCGGTGACGGGCTGGGCGAGTTTGGGCGATTCCAGTAGGTGCAGGGTGGTGAGTTCGCCGCCGAGCCGGGCCAGCGCGCGGAACAGCTCCAGGTTCCCGGTCAACGGCAGGCGCGGGAAATCAATCTTCAGAAATTCAGCGTAGCGACTCCGGTAGCGGGGACTGTGCAACACCGCGTAGGCGTAGCCGAAGATGTCCTCGGGCGTCATGCCGTGTGGTAAACCGTGCTCACCCTCTTGCGGCAAGCTAAGTCTTAGGGCAATTGTTTGGAGCAGCGCAGGATTGAGGTTTAGCCGCCTCTTGTCGCCGAACAGCCCGCCACCTTTGCCGTCCTCATCGACCTGAATCCAAAGCGGGAACACGATGGTATTCCGATCATGAGATGCGACCTTGTATTCCGCATATTGGTTCGTAACGAAAACGTTATTGTAAGGAAGCCGAGTTACTCTGCGGGTAGTCAGCAATCCAAGGTTGTCTTTATCAAACTGGGACGTGATCCGCTTCCGCAGAATGGTGCAGATATTCCGGTCAAAGGCGGTGAAGCGGTAGTCGAACGGGCGATACAAGCAGCGTTTTGTTAACCGCCGGATGTTCAACCCCTTCAACTCGCGCTTCGCCCGATCGAAACTCCACTGATTGGTGGAGCAGAATTCGAACCTGTCCCACAACACCTTCTCGCGGGAGTTCGGATCAAGAAACTCACGAACATTCTCGGCAATGTCGTCTGGCGAAAAGCCGATTGCGAACTTATCCTGTTGAGTCACGAAACCCGCGCCGTATGACTCGTGATTGTCGACTTCACCATTTCCCGTCCCAAATACCTGATAAAGATGCCACCCGACGTGAAACTCGGCCTCAAGCTCTTTTGATACTGGAATAAACAGAAAAAATGGTGGCGTCGGTTTTAGTCGTTCCGATTTGTCCTGAATCGCAGATCGGCTCCTGAGCGAATCATAACGTTCTCGGCGATCTCCCCAAATCTCCGAATAGCCGAGATTGCCATCGGTCTGCGGCTTCTCATTTCGCCAAAAGATGGACGTTGCAACGCCTTGCTGGATGTCGAACACGTTCTCGTCTGCTCGCCCCTCTGGAGGTGCGAAACGTTTCCGCGAGTCCCCGTGAAGATTGACGATCCGAATGCCTTCGAAGAAGGCCAACATCGAACTCCTCATGTCCCTGAAAAGCGGTCCGTCAAGGTAGCCGTTGTTCGTAATAAACCCAAGAACTCCCACACGGCTCTGCTCCAGCGTGAAGTGCGCAAAGCGAAGGAACTTGGAGTAGTCGTCGGATAGCGCTTGGATTTGCGTCTCTGCCGCTCTGACCGTGCGCTTGTATTCCTCCATTATTCCGTCAATCCATTGCCCCTGATTCTGCGAAGACTTGGAATACGGAGGGTTGCCAATGACGACGGTAAAACGCTTGTGCCGTTTGATCTCGTTGACCGCTTCGGCTTCGTGGGCGAGGGCGTCGAAACCAATGAGCGGGAGCTGTGTGACCCACGGTTCGAGGGCGTTGGTGAGGTAGATGCGGGCGCGTTCCTCGGTGCCGAAGCGGTAGCCGGTTTCGGCGAGCTTGAGGCCGATTTTCATGTGGGCGATGGCGTAGGGGGCCATCATCAGCTCGAATGCGTGGAGGCGGGGCAGCAGCGCTTTTGGAACGTAGTCGTTCCAAAAGGCTGCGAAGGATGAAGGATGAATTATGAAGGATGAATGCCGCGGCATCGCGGCGCCGCCGCCTTTTTTCCACTTCGCTTCGAGGTGCTTGTAAATCACGTCGATGACTTCGACGAGGAAGGTGGCGGTGCCGGTGGCGGGGTCGAGGATCTGGACGAAGGGCTCGTCCGGGGAGATGGGATGCTCCTTGTTCTTGTCGTCGAAAGTGGTGGGGAGTTTCAGGCCGGAATGCTTTTTCAGCATCTCGCCCCAGGTGGTGGTGTCGGCGAGGCCGTCCTCCAGCCCGAACTCGGTTTGCAGGAGTTCGTGGACGCTGCGGACGATGTAGGAGACGACGGGCTGCGGGGTGTAGAAGACGCCGCGCTGGATCTTGAGCTTCTTGTTGTAGGCTCCGAGGAAGTGTTCGTAGAAGTGGATGACGGGATCCTCGCCGCGCGTCCGGTTGCCGAAGTCGCGGAGGATGGCCGGCAGGTCGGTCTCGTCGCCACGGAGGAGTTCGACGACTTCGTTGATGCCGAGTTCATCGAAGTCCATGCCGCCCTTCCGCCCACCGGCCTGGAGAAAACTTTCCAGCATCTCCTTGAGGAAGGGATTGGTCACCGGCACCATGGCGGTCATGTCCTCGGCGGAAAGGGCGGTGCCGTGGCGACCCTCGCTCATCTCCGTCTTCGAGATGGCGGCGGTGAGCAGGCCGTAGGTCACGGTCTGGGCATAGGTATCGGCGAAGTCCGCTTCCGACAGGTCATGGATCAGCGCGGAACGGAACGCGGCATGGAGCTGCCGGAGCTGGCCCTTCGCCTCCGACTCGTGGGCCATGATGGTGACGGCCGCATCGCGGATTTTCCGGGCGAAGTGGGCGAGAGCCTCGGCCAGATCGTTGGCGGTGCTGATGACGTGCCCCATGCGGTGGCGGAATGCCTTCGTCCATTGTGCCCGCCAGGCATCCTGATCTTTTGGATCGTCCGGCCATTTGAGGCGGCTCTTCAGCACGCCCGCGACATGCTCGATCTTCAACGGAGTGTCCCCGCCATCCCAGCCGAGCACGCGGAGGATGGGCAGCTCGGTGGTTTCCGGATCCTTGTGGAAATGGGCGAAGGCGATTTCCCGGTTCGAGCTTTGGCCAAAGGCGGAGACGAAGAGGAGGTCGGACAGCGCCCAGCGTTTCGCCTCGCCGGACTTGGCCCGCTTTTTCATCACGAGGTTCGAGAGGATGCGCCGGAGCACCACCACGGGGAGCTTGGCATTCTCGAACTCCACGAAGAAAATCCCCCACGGCTGGCCGCCGGGCAGCGGACGGAGCTGCCGGATGCGCCCGCCCTTGAGCTTGGCC
>CAZKQK010000253.1:0-3530 GCA_964554865.1 uncultured Luteolibacter sp.
GGCCCGCGTCATCAAGGTGGACAAGGTCGAGCGCCGCATCGGTCTCTCCATCAAGGCCGTCGGCTACTCCGAGGAGCAGCTCAAGAAGGAAAGCGCCAGCTTCGAGTCCCTCCGCCCGTCCTCCGAGATGGTCGGCCTCGAACAGGCCTTCAACCTCGCCGCCGCCGCTTCCGAAGAGTGGAGCCCCGGCCAGGACTGATCCGCCACCGGCGGTCACGGACCGCCGCGACAATTCAAAAAGCCGGACGGGGAAACCTGTCCGGCTTTTTTATCCTGAAAAGGAAGATGGCAAACCACGGAATACACCGAATACAGGAAGATGAAGAGATTGCGAGGATCCTTCATCTCATCTTCCGGGTGGGGGCCCTTTCGATCTCAACTTACTCAATTTCCGTGTATTCCGTGAAAAAAAACCTCCTCATGGTTCTTCAGTGAATCCCCCGATTCCAGGCTTGCGCGGCCGAGTTTTCGTGCTACCTGTTTTCCCCCAAAGCCATGCCGACCTACGACTACGAATGCCGGAAATGTGGGAATCGCTTCGAGGTGTTCCAAAGCATGAACGACGCGAAGCTGACCGATTGCCCTGCCGACGCCTGTGACGGTGAGGTGAAACGCCTGCTTGGAACCGGCGGCGGAATCATCTTCAAGGGCTCCGGTTTCTATCAAACCGATTACCGCTCGTCCTCCTACCAGGCCGGAGCCAAGGCCGATGGCGGTTCCGCTCCCGCGAAAACAGAAAGCGCCACACCCGCTCCCGCCCCGGCCGCGGCCGGCGGTTGCTGCGGCGGGGGATCCTGCTCGCATTGAGCGGGGAGCACCCGTGGCGGCGGTTAGAACAGCTCGCCCTGCCCCGGAATCAGTCTTCGGAACAAGTCCGCGCCCAGCTTCGGTGTGCCCTGGCTGAGGCCGTGTTTGCGGCAGCAGGTGTGGAAGAGCGCCTTCCATTGCGCGGCGGCCTCGCCGGTGCCGCGCATGCGGGTGGTGGCGGTGCTGTTGTTGAGCGCGCCGCCGTGCAGGGCGCGGATGCGGTTGAGGATTTTCTCGCGGGCGAGCGGCCGGTGGCGTTCCAGCCAGCCTTCGAAAACATCGGCGACCGCGCCGGGCAAGCGCACCATCGAGTAGGCGGCGAAGGTCGCGCCATGAGCGGCGGCGGCTTCGAGGATGGCGGGCATTTCCGAGTCGTTCAGTCCGGGGATCATCGGCGCGGCGCTCACTCCGGCGGGAATGCCGGCATCGGTGAGCCGGCGGATGGTTTCCAAACGGGCGCGAGGTGAAGAGGCACGCGGTTCGAGGATGCGGGCGAGCGCGGGATCGAGCGTGGTGACGGAAAGATAAACCGCCGCCGCACCGTGACGCGCGAGTTCGGAGAGGTGGTCGATGTCGCGGGAAACCAGCGCGTTCTTGGTGATGACGATCACCGGATTCCGGTAACGCGCCAGCACTTCCAGGCAGCGGCGGGTGAGTTCGAGGCGGCGCTCGACCGGTTGATAGCAATCGGTCACGCCGGACAGGCTGATCAACCCGGGTTTGTAGCCGGGTTTGGCGAGGGTTTTTTCCAACAACTCCGGCGCGTCCGGCTTTACCACGATCTTCGATTCGAACTCCAGCCCGGCGGAGAAGCCGAGATACTCGTGATAGGTCCGCGCGTAGCAATAGGCGCAACCATGTTCGCAGCCGCGGTAGGGATTCAGCCCGTAGTCGAAGCTCAGATCCCGCGCGTCGTTCGGGCTGAGGACCGATTGCGAATCGTCGCGCAGGAATACGGTTTTCAAGGGGCGCGGTTCGTCGTCGATCCATGCGTCCTCGTCTGTCTCGACGTGGAGGCTTTGGAAGCGGTTCGGCGGATCGGCATCCGCGCCTCGGCCCTTCGGATTCATGGTGCGTCCGCAGCTTATCCGGGACGGGGTTCCGGTCACGGAGAAACGGCGGGGCGGGATGCCACATTGACAGGGCGCGCCGCGCGTCCCCGGGGAAAGGCGCGGGCTTTTATCGTCCCGATGTTTCGGGGCGCGTGTGTTTCCCGCCGGAACGAACCTCTCGGTCGCCCGCGCTTATCCTTGCCGCACGGCGTCGCGCGGGTATGGTTGCGGCATGAAACTGACACCGGTTGTATTGGCGGGGATCGCATGTTGCGGATCGGCTGTGGCGGCGCTGCCCGTCGCTCCCGGCGCGGAACTCAAACTCGTGGCCGGGGATTTCAAGTTCACGGAAGGCCCTTCCGCCGATGAGAAGGGCGATGTTTATTTCACCGACCAACCGAACGACCGCATCCTCAAGTGGACCGCGGCCACCGGCAAGGTGGAGACCTTCCTCCAACCCAGTGGCAGAGCCAACGGATTGTATGTCGAGAAGAGCGGCTACCTGCTTTCGTGCGCCGATGAGAAGGGCGAGCTCCAGCGCATCAATGTGGAAACGAGAAACGCCGAGGTGCTGCTCGATGCCTTCGATGGCAAACTGTTCAACGGCCCCAATGATGTCTGGCCTCATCCCGGCGGCGGCATCTATTTCACGGACCCGTTTTACAAGCGCTCCTACTGGAACAACCGAGAGAAGCCGGACCAGGAGAAACAACGCGTCTTCTTCCTGCCCAAGGGCGCGAAGGAACCGCTGATCGCGGACGACACGCTGGTCCAGCCGAACGGCATCATCGGCACGGAAGATGGCAAGCGCCTCTTCGTCGCGGACATCGGCGACAGGAAAACCCATGTCTATCAGATCGGTGCCGATGGCAAACTCACCGGCCGCAAGCTGTTCTGCGAAATGGGTTCGGACGGCATGACACTCGACAAGTCGGGAAACCTCTATCTCACCGGCAAGGGAGTCACTGTTTTCGACAAGCAGGGCAAGGAACTCGGCAACATCGCCGTGCCCGAATCATGGACCGCCAACGTCACCTTCGGCGGCCCCAGGCGCCGGACGCTTTTCATCACCGCGATGGACTCGGTTTACACCCTGGAAATGAGCGTCGAGGGCGTCAGT
This sequence comes from uncultured Luteolibacter sp., assembly GCA_964554865.1. Lineage (GTDB taxonomy): Bacteria > Verrucomicrobiota > Verrucomicrobiia > Verrucomicrobiales > Akkermansiaceae > Luteolibacter. The sequence goes on from CAZKQK010000253.1 coordinate 2,980, forward strand.
CCGTGGAAGTGAGGGGCGGAAACATGGCAGGAACCGGCCTCCGGGCGGTCCCTGCCGGTCGGCGCCGGATCAGCCCCCCGTGCGCGGCGGGCGCTTCTTCTTGTCCGGCGGGGTCACGTCGCGCATGTCGCCGGTCTGGCCGGTGCGTTTGCGTTGCTCCTGGAGTTTCTGCATCTCGGCCATGCGTTCGGCCTGGCGCTGCACCCATGACTTGCGGCCGCCGCCCTTGATGGGCTTGAGTTCGGGCTCGGGCACCTTGCTCATCAGCCAGGTCTGGCCGATGGAGAAGATATTCTGGGTGGTCCAGTAGAGCGCGAGCGCGGAGGCGAAGTTGTAACAGAAGAAGAAGAACATGAAGGGCATGAACATGATGATGCGCTGCTGCATCTTGTCGCCCGTCATCGGAGTCATCTTGATCTGGAGGAAACTGGAAATGGCCATGACCACCGGCAGAAGGTTGACCGGCACGCCGGCGATGTGCGTGAGGGTATCCGGCTGCGAAAGGTCTTCCACCCACAGGAAGCCCTGGCCGCGCAGTTCGACGGCGTATT
>CAZKQK010000254.1:0-3500 GCA_964554865.1 uncultured Luteolibacter sp.
GTCCCCACATGAGCTTTCTCAACGGCCTTCACCCCAAAAGCAAATTCCTAGCAGTCGCCGACAGACCGATTATAGGGTAACTATCCGGAAAATGAAAGGTCTTCTGCGGGATAGGTCCAAATTTCGCTCAAGGTGGGATGATAATGTGGAATTTTTAGAAATTCCGTCACTGTTGCTCGAAAGTGCATCGCCACGACGACTTCGTGGATGATCTCGACGGCCTCGGGTCCGACCACGGCGGCACCGACGATTTCGCCGGATTTCGCGTCGGCGATCATTTTGACGAATCCGTGTGTTTCTCCCCGGACCATCGATTTTCCGTGGTCGTCGAAGGGATGGTTCGCGGAGGCGACGTCGAGACCGAGTTCCCGCGCTTCGCTCTCGGAGAGCCCGACGGTGGCGACTTCGGGATCGGTGAAAATGCCGAGCAGTTTGAGCCGGTAGTCGATTTGACGGGGTGCCGACGACGACGCTCCGAGGAATACCGCGGCGTTGTGGGCGGCGATTTCCCCTTGTTCGATGGCGATGTGGACAATCTCGTGGGGACCGCAGACATCGCCCGCGGCAAAAATGTGTTCCGCCGCGGTTCGCTGATCGTTTCCGCAGAGCACTCTCCCGGTTCGCTCCTCGAGGGCGACTCCGGCGGCTGCGGTATGGAGGCCGGACGCGTTCGGGCTCCTTCCGAGGGCCTGGAGAATCTCCCGGGCGGAGACGGTTTTCTCTGCCCCCTGGTGCTCAAAGGCAATGGATTTCAATCCCGTGCTATCGTCTCGAAAAGCCCGTTTCAGGGAAGTGCCGGTATAGAGGGTGAGGTTCCCCTTCTCCCGCAGGGCCGCCTCGAGAGCTTCCGCGACATCCGGGTCGGAACCCGAGAGAACGTGGCCGCTTCGCTGAATCACAGTCACTTCTTTTCCGAGCCCCTCTAGATAGCAGGCCATTTCAAGGGCGATGGCACCGCCGCCGAGGACGATGATACTCTCGGGCAGAGTGTCGGCATCGAGCAACTCGTCGCTGGTCCAGTGGCCGGTTTCTTCCAGGCCCGGTAGGGGAATCCGCGTGATCGTCGAGCCTGTTGCGATGAGAGCGGTTTTGAAATCGATCTCTTCCGGAGCACTTCCGTCCTGCGGAGTGATTGCGACGGTGTGGGGTCCGGAAAAGACCGCAGTCCCGCGAACAAGATCGAAGCGGCCGTCCTCGAGTTGCTCTTTGCGATAATCGGCGAACTCTCCGATGAGGCGGCGCTTCCGGGCGATGATTTCCTTCGGATGCACCGAGAGGTCTCCCGCGCGAAGGCCGAACTCAGCCGCCCGCCGCATCGAGCGATAGCGGTTTGCGGATTCGATGAGTGTTTTCGAAGGCATGCATCCGCGAAGAATGCAGAGCCCGCCAAGTTCAGGGGAGCCGTCGATGACGGCTGTGGCGAGTCCGAGATCGCGGGCGGTGCGGGCTGCCGCATAACCGGCGCTGCCGCCCCCGATGACGAGAAAATCGTAGCTTTTTTTCATGGAATTGACTGATATATCGGGATCTTTCGTCCGGGAAGCGCAAGTCCCGCTGGACTCGCCGCCATCGGCGGAGCATTCTTTTGCGAAGAACCTCTCCCGCGTTTTGTGTCCGGGGAGGGCCATTGTACGATCAACTTATAAGTGAAGATGAACCCATTAGTCCAATTGCGTTTCTGAGGATGTTTGTCCCTGTGCCTTTTTATGGTCGCCTGCGTGGACCCGAAACTGCAGCCCCCCCTTCTCCCTCCCTCCGATCCGGCCAACAGGTGTTTGAGGGCGCACCCCCGAAAAGCAAATTCCTAGCATCTCGATGTTCGTTCATGCGTCAGCGCGCCCGCCGGCATCACTCTGGCCAGCGCGGTCTTCACAGCATGACTGCGGGGCAGCGTCCGCGCTTGATTTGCCCGGCACGCTTGGGATCTCGCCGCCTTCGTTTTCCCATCGCTCTATCGCCTGTTGTTTGAGCGTGGCACCGGTCGCGGAGCCGACGTGCGGTCTGTTGGCTTTGATCCGGCGGTGGATGAAGTGGAGGAGGGACATGAGTGGAATGGGGGGATGGCTTTCGTGTTAGTAACGGCAGGTCGCGGCGGCGCCGGTGGTTGTCGGCATCTGCGCCGCCGGGATGACGAAGACTTGCCCGCCCATCTTGAGCACGGCTTCGCCCAGATCATCGAGCAAGTCGTCGCCCTCGGGCTGACCGATTTCGGTTTCGTCGAGGTGGACGTTGCCGCTGCCGGTGTGGATGCGTCCGGCGATCTCGCGGTCAGCCTCGATCAGCAGCGTGGAGACACGTCCGGCTACCGCGGCTTCGCCAATCCGCGCCGGGTCGTCGAGACCGCGGCCTTGCGACTCTGCCACGGCGAACTCTCTGGCCATTGCCGTGAGGCGGGCCTGATGCTGCGGCTCAAACACCTGCCAGGCCCGCGCGCAAAGCTCATCCAGCGGCAGGGCATCGGGATTGATTTTGACCCCTTCGGCCAGCAGGAAGGGGTTGTGGCTGATCTGATGAAACAGGCTGTGATGCTCCGGCAGAGAGGCGAGGATCAACGGCAGGCCGGAGATCCGCGAATGCTGCTCCAACACCGCGCGGTCGATGGCGCGAAAGAAACGCCCGGCATCGTTGTCCGCCTCATCCTGCTTCCCGCCGTGGCCGTGATGCATGGGGCTGCCACCGTCGCCGACGTTGCCGCCATAGGAGGCCACGGTTTGATGCGGCTCGGTCAGTTCATCGCCCAGCGCTTCGCCAATGGTGCCCGGCACGCCGGAGGCGAGTTCGAGGATATGCAGCCCGTCACGGTTGCCCTCGAAAAGTTTGATCCCGTGCAGGCTTAAACCGAGCAACTGATAGCGATCCGTCGATTGCAAGAACCGCCGCAGGGGTTTCGTGTGGAAGCTGTCTGCCACGACGGCCAATTCCTGAACCGCGCGCGGCAGCGCAAAGACCTGGAACAGTCCGGGTGCGCCAAACACGGCGAGTCCGTCGAGGGCGTGATTCCAAAAGTCATGCTCGATCCCCAGGGCGGCAAACGGTTCGATCAACGCGCTGACGACATCCGCGGGATGCTGCTCGTGAAGCGTCTGCTCGATCTCCTTCACCAGGTTGCGATAGCGGATGGGATCCTGCTGGTTTTCAGGATGCTGCCGATGCGTCGGCTGGTAAAGCGAGACGCAGGGCGGAGCGGTCGCTGCCAAAAGCGCGGCCAGGGTTTCGTTGGTGAGCGGGGTGGGTGTCATGGCTCAAGCAATAGCCAGTCTGTCATGCTCGCGCCATGGGGTCATCACCCCATCGCTAATGCAGTGGCACGAATGGATGATCGTTTGGGTCATGGACAACAACCTCTTCCCCTGCCTGGACTGCCCCCTGAACTGCGACTTTTACGACAGTCCGATGATGATGAGGTGACAGCATTATAAGGTGACAGAAAAATAATTAAGAATTCCCTTGAAATTCGGATCCGAGGCGGTAGGGTGACGGCATGCGCAAGGCTCGGTGGC
>CAZKQK010000255.1:0-3463 GCA_964554865.1 uncultured Luteolibacter sp.
CCGTCGAGGCAAACTCCGTCTACCTGGTGGAGGCTTATCTCCCTTACACGTCAAATGACACCGGCACCGCGTGGCAGCGCATACCGATCGGCAGGCAGATCAGGCGGATCGTCGAATACGCCGCCAGCACCGGCATCGGCATCGCGGCAGGCAGCATTCCGGACGGCGAGATCCAGCCGCCGGAGGAGATATCAAACCAAACCTGCGCGGAGCTGATCCGCGCGCTGCTGGTTTATCACCCGGACTGGATACCATGGATCGACCACACCGCCTCGCCGCCCGCCTTCCACGTCACCCCCATCGCCGAGGCGGACCCGCTCACCATCCCCATCCCCGACGCCGACGCCGCCGGCCTCGAAATCACCGAGAGGGACGACCGCCTGCCGGATTCTGTTAGAATTTTCTACGAATACGCCACCACCATAGACGACCAGGTCTACCGCAACGGCACCATCGACAAATATCCCGAGGCCGGTCCCGACGCCGGCCCCAAGGTAATCCAGGTCACCATCCCCCTGGCCGGCATGGGCATGCAGACCCAGAAGTCCCCCGTCCAGACCCGCGAGATCCCCACCGGACCCTCCGACCCCATCTGCAAGGACTGGCTCACAAAGAAATTCCCGCACCTGGCGGACATCCCGGACGCCGCGTGGGGAGTGACCAAATTCGACCGCGAACTCATCGCCGAGGACGACGCCCACCCGGACCCCATCAGCCCCCAGGCCGAGCGCCTCGCCGTGGAGGACGCGGACGACCTGCCCCGCGAACTAATGAGAGGCCAGATCAACGACTGGATGCGCGTCAAGGTGGGTCGGATTTCCATCGGAATCGGCATCCGGCGGATAGGCAACTGGAAAACCGCCACCGCCGCCGCCATCGCGGCCTACGAAAAGGGAGTCAGGGACATCGCCTCCCTAACAGCCACCAACGCCACCACCAAGGTTTACAAGGGCATGTCCCAGTGGGTGGCGCCAGAGGACGTGCCCACCGGCATCGCCCGGGCCACCTACGAGGCAATCCGCGGCGGGACACGCTTCGAGGGATCAGTGTATCTAACAGAAGAGGAGATATCCGCCACCCGCCGCTACGGTAAAAAACTCAACCTCTCCGGCGGGGAAACAGCGTGGGCCTCCATGGGCGCGCCCATCCACTCAGTCACCTATGACATCGCGGCGGGCAGCAGCACCATCGGCTTCGGCCCCGCGCCCTACCTCGGCGCCGCGGACTTCCTCGAATACCAGCGCATGCTTCGGCGCAACCCGGTCACCTGGTGGTCCTTCCAGGAGCGCGGCTCCAACAGGATAGGCGGAGAGGGAGTCCCTTCGGCGCGCGGAGACACCGTCGTCGGCTATGACCAGCCGGAGACCGTGTTCGCCTCCGGCGGCAACACCGGCCGAGCCCCCTTCGCGCTCCGCTCCGTCACCACCTCGGGCGGCGGCGCGTACAGCGTCACCATCTGGCCGGGATGGATCCGGGAGATCGTCACCCAGGGCACCGTGGACGCCAGCGTTTTCCACATGCCCCAGGTCCCCGGCGCTGGCGATGACGACCCCACTCCGCTCGACGACCAACCCCCGCCGTCATTCGCCATGACGGCCGGGCAATACCTCGCGATAAGATACAAGACCGACAAGTTCGGTTTCGTCAAAACCGGGGAAGAGGAGGACAAGCCGTCTGTTTTGGTCACCTCCGAAGAGGTCGAGTCCCAGCACTACGCCATCCCGGACGCCCGGGGCGACGGCGGCCAGGAAGGCGAATACCAGATACTCCTCGGCCAGCTAAACATCCTCTCCGGCGAGCCCGAATGGAAGGCATACCAAAACTCCGACATAGAGCATTACCATGATATTTTATATCACACCAACACCGGCACCGGAGGCGAGGTATACAAGGAGTGGGATGCCGAGGCCAACCAGTACATCCACCGCACCATCCTCGCCCGCTTCGGACTGGTCGCCGAGACCGAGGAAGATGAGGTGGTCATGGACGCGGAAATCAGCAACGAGGGCACCGGCGCCCCGGTCTGGATGGAGCCGGAAAAGGAGGACGATGAGGATCCGCCGCCCGACGAGCCGATCAAACTGCGCACCCTGCGCGGACTCTCCTCCACGGAAGCCAGCGAGGAAGATATCACCCCGCAAATCCAGGTTGAAATCGCCGACGAGCCCGGCGAGGAGGCGGAAAACCCCGAGGACCGGAAAACCATCCGCATCCGCGGCAACGGGGTGACGGGCTCCCTGTAACCGTGGACTGCGACGACAACGAAACCACGGTGCTCTCGTGGCAGGACGGGCTCATAACCACCCAGGAGGCCGTCACCATTAACCTCGGCGAGTGCCAGATCACCACCGGCCCTCCACCATGACCGCCGTCTGGTTCACTTACGGCCTCGACGGCCCGCCCCTCCTCGAATCCGTGGCCGCTTTCCGCCGCGCCGCGGGACCAGGCTGGCGCGTCGCCATCGCCGACGAGGACCGCCTCCCCCTCGCCCCCGAGACCCTCGCCGCCGCCGCGCCGGACATTTACTTTCGGACATCCTTTCCGCGCGGCCGGAGCCTGGTCGGCTGGCCGTGCGTTTTCGGCATGCTCGCAACAATGCAAGACCTCGCCGGGGAGGATGGCATTCTCAAGGTGGACTCGGACACCCTGGTTCTCTCCCTCGGTTGGCTCGACACCACCGCCCCCGCCTGCGGGTTCATGAGAGGACTCCACGCCTACCTCTCAGGACTCGCCTACTGGCTCTCGGCCGACGCCATCCGCACCATCCGGGCGTCGCTCGCCTCGCGCCTCACCGAAGCCGCCGCGTCCGTCCCCGAGGACCAGGCCATCACCGCCGAGGCCCTCTGGCGCCACGGCCTCGCCGCCCGGGTGCATTCATGGGATACGGGGTTCGTCGGCTCCTGGCAATACACCCCCGGCGAGCCCGCCCGCTGCGCCAGCAAATCCGTCATCACCTTCGGCACCCGGGTACTAATCGAGGGCAAATGCGCCTCCCAAAAACGCGAGACCATGGCCCTCCAAATGGCCCGCTTCCGGCGTTCCCTCACATCGACGGCCAGCGGCGGGAGCGACTAGCCCGGCGCGGTGCATCGCCGATGCACCGCGCCATGCGGATGTCATGCACGGTACCGGGCGGCGGCGATTTTTCTAAAGTGTCCGACGATTTTTCCAAAGTGTCGCGACGGGTTACCACGGGGCGAAGTGCTTCGTTGCTTAAACCGTCTTGGACCCATGCCACACCCTCGCTCGCTGCGGACCAACCATGTTTGCGCCGAAGGCTATCCGCAGGTTGAAAGTCGGGAAGTCAGTGCCCCCCTTGGAAGCAAAGCGGGAAAGATCGCAAGGATTGAAAAAGTGGCCGAAAAATGGCCGAAAGTGCCTTCTGGAACGCAAAAAAGGGAGCCTTATTCGTTCCCTAAGTTATTCACATTCAAAAAGAAGTGCTCGAAAGAGGACTCGAACC
>CAZKQK010000256.1:0-3298 GCA_964554865.1 uncultured Luteolibacter sp.
TGACCGAGCGTGGCGCGGGCGACCTGCGCAAGGAGTTGGTGGAAAATCATCTCGGGGTGGTCTTCACCGGCCCGCGGGCGGAGAAGGCGGAGAAACCACCACCTGCGATCCCGACCAGTCCACCGTGCCGGAGGGGACAACGGTCGAGGGGACGTTTGATCCGGATGAGACCACCTTCGCCACCACCATGCCGGAGGAAACGACTTGGGATCCCGATGAGACCACCGCGCCTCCCACTACCGATGAGAACACGACAACGGAAATTCGCATGGGGATCTTATGGGATGGCTTTAGCATTAATGCCCAAGGCTTTACATCACCACCCATGAACACAATGGAGCCGTGAAATCCCGAAGAGAACAATTAAAGCATCTCATCCCATCCGGCGCGCCTCCGGGAGTTTTGGAATAGATGCAGCCGATCAAGTTTCCACCAAAAATTATAGTAACTCCCATTAACATCAATGATTCGAGGACAATAATGGCAGCGAAACCATTCCGTTTGTCTTGCAAGTAGACAGACATTACCATGCTGACAACTGAATATGACTAAGAAGATCTGGATATCCCTGGGATTTCTTATGGCTATATGCGTATTTCTTGGACTGCGCATGTCGCATGGGCGAACGTCAGCAAACACACCTCCGCGTCCTTCGAATCATGTTTGGGACACCAAAAGGACAGGATCACTAACGACTGCCACGAGAGGCCGACCTACAAACCGGCATCCAAATATTGATATTCGCATCCGGATGGAAGGATCTGCTTTCGGAATAAATGCATGCGATATATCTGATGCTGCCGCCAGGACGCATGCCCTCAATCAAGCGCAAGTTCGAACAGCCGAAAAAAAGTTGAGAGATTTTCATGCGCGACTTACGGCGTTTGCCGCAGAAAATATAATTAAAGACACGCCGTCGGCTAATCCTGATCAAAATAGAGATACATATTCGTTGCCATTTGATAGTGTGTTTGCCGAAAAAATCAAATCGGATTTTTTCCAAAGCATGGCAGATATTGGAGGCAATGATTTCGCGATTGAACTACTTGATCAGGTTACCCACTCAAGCAAGTTTCTCAGGCTTGGTCAATATAACGTGAATTTCACTGTTGAGGATTCCATCAATCAAAGAACGGGAAAACAATCATTCACTGTGACCGTTTCTTTTCTGGATCCTTCCGACGGCAAATTTTGCGGAAGCGCACAGGCGCCTTTAAGTGCATTCAATGCAAATTACATTAAAATATTTGAGTGAGATCAAAACTCTGCCGCAATTCCAAGCCCAATCCGGAACAAGGTGTTAATTTTTTGATTGGATTAAAATATCCGTGCATCTTGATATTATTGTATTATAATTCAAACAAATTCTCCACGGCGCAACATCCGGGTGTCGACAGAATGCCAGACCCATGACCAACTTCCCGCAGCCCACTTCAAAGGCTTTGTTTTTCGTTTCCTGTTCCCTGTTGGTAAACTCTTGCGACAAGAGGCAAGATTCAAAGGCCCTCCAGCCAGCCGTCCAGACACAAGACACCGGCTCACCCAAAGCGGTCACTCGCGCCAGGAAGGTTGCAAGAGTCGATAGGGCCGAGTCCGACCAGGCTCTCCGGAAGTTCGCCTCCGGCTTCGAGAACCTGTCCGGCCTGAACCGGGATCACGACACCCTGGCGAAGCAGCGTGAGCTCGCCCTGGCCGCGCTGCCGGAGATCGGCGGCGGCGACGGGTTGCTGAAGTTCCTCGATTACCTGACCGAGCGTGGCGCGGGCGACCTGCGCAAGGAGTTGGTGGAAAATCATCTCGGAGTGGTCTTCACCGGCCCGCGGGCGGAACAGGCGCGTGAATGGCTACTTTCGGTGGAGGATGCGAAGCTGAGGGAGGCGCTCAGCCTGCTTGCCGGAAAGGCCTTCAGCGGGCCGGGCTTCAGGGAATACTTCGAGGAGATGGGGAACTATGGCGGATTGCACAGCCAGGCGGATTTGCTCGTCATCCATGCCGCGAGGGGGCCCAAATCCAAGGCGGTGCGGCATGGAGCCGCCTGCCTGAGAAGACACCTCGTCGCAGGGGCGCGGGTGCTCATCGGCCTGGGAGAGGGCGACAACCCGGCGGAACAGGCCCGCCGCTGGCTGGCAACAGGGGGCATGCGGTTGGAAACGGAAGAGGCGGGTTTCGTGGAACTTCGCGTGGACGGACCGCCGGACGAGATGCCCGCGCCGGAACGAATCGCAACGATGTCCGACATCGCCGGACGGATTCTGGTGATTTCCCTGCCGGAACGGGAGGATCGCCGGATCGAACTTCTGGAAAACTGGAAACCACTGGGAATTCGCCCGGAATGGGTCGACGGGATCCGTCCGAATGAGAAGGAAATCCAGTGGCGGGAGATGAAGGGGATGGAGGCATACGGAAGGGTTGGGAACCTGCGCGGCGGCTACGTGGTGGGTGCCACAGGCTGCAAGAGGGCTGGAATCGCGGCACTGGAGCGACTGCTTGAGAGCGATGCCGCCACCGGCCTGATCTGTCAGGATGACTGCCGATGGGAACCGGACGCGTTGCGCACCATCCAAAAGGCATGTCTCGAACTGCCCTCAGGATGGGATCTTGTCTATTTCTCGGCATCGGCCCGCCAGCCACACGAGCCGTTTTCGCCCCATCTGGTGAGGATCATGGGAGCACGGCTTTGCACTGCCATTCTGTGGAAGCGTCAAACGGCGGAGCGGTTGCTGCCGCGTTTGAAGGAATGCGACTGCGAATGGGATGTGTTCATGCAACGGAGCCATGCGGAACTCCGGGTATTCGGCGTGGTGCCGATGCCAGCCCGTCAGGCGCGTTCTCGCTCGGACATCGCCGGTGGGATTGTGCAGCCATCCAACCGCTGAAGCGATGAAGGCATGTCCCGGATTGCATTCCCGGAAACAGGAACGGTGACAACGGTGTTTCAACCCGGAACAAAAAAATCCGGCGGACCGCCTTGCGGCAGGTCCGCCGGTTGTTTCACGGGGCCCGGCCGGATGGGCGCGGGCGCATCGTGGCGTGGCGATTATTTCCTGAGCGCTTCCTCGCGGGCCTTGGCCTTGGTGATGACGTCCTCGGCGACGTTCCTGGGAGCGGCGTAGTAGTGGCTGAACTCCATGGAGAACTGGCCGCGGCCGGAGGTCATGGTGCGCAGGTCGCCGATGTAGCCGAACATTTCGGCCAGCGGGGCGTCCGCCTTGATGCGCACGCCGGTGGGGGTGCTCATCTGGTCCTTGATCATGCCGCGGCGGCGGTTGAGGTCGCCGATGGTGTCGCCGACGTTCGC
>CAZKQK010000257.1:0-3198 GCA_964554865.1 uncultured Luteolibacter sp.
TCGCGGGAGCCGCGCCGGGCGTGAAACGAACGCGCAACGCGAACTCCCCGCCGGGAGGCACGACGAACCCGGAGGCCATGCCTGTTAGAACAAGCGTCGCGCCGCCCGCCACCGGTCCCGCCGGGAGAGTGGCATCCGTGACGAAACGCAGCGCCTCGACCGGATGAACCCCGGATGGAGTGACGATTTCAACTTCCGCCATATCCGCCGCGCCACCGGATCCGGAGCGCCATTGCCCGAAGCGGATCGAAATTTCCAAAGCGGTCAGCGGAACCGTGGAATCATTGAGACAAGGCGTCGAGAACACACGCTCATCGTTCGCAAGGACCACACCGGCGGCCCGGTTCCCGGCACTGCCGTAGGACCGCCAACCGGGTGCGGGAATGGACCCGTCATCCATCCCCAGCCATGGATCCTCGCCATCGGCCGACCATGGCGAGGGCGGATGTCCGCCGCCAAAGCCGTCGAAGTTTTCCACCAGCGTCTGGCCCGGCGCGGCAAACCGATACGGGCCGTCCGCATCCTCGATTTCCAGCAGGGCCACAGCGGGATCATGGGTGGGAGAGCTGGCGCTGATAGTCACATTGCGAGTGCCGGTGGCGAGGAAGTCGCGGGCCACGGACAACCCGAAGATGGCGTTTGTTGACCCGGCCGGAATGATGGCGCTCGCAGGCGTGATGATCACACCGGCATCATCCGCTGACAGGCTGACGGTGACGGGAGATGCCCTCGGAGCGGGCAAGCTGGCCGTGGCCTGCACCATGGCGGCGGGATGGGCCTCGGTCACGCCGGAGGAGGAAAGCGCCAGCGAGAGATCCGGCAGGTCGGAATCCAGCTCGATGTCCGCCACGATCGCGAAGTGATCCGATGCCCCGGCGCTGGTTCCATCCGCCAGTGGCGAGCCTGCCTTGGCAATGCCGGCATTGTTGGAAACATCCAGAAGCGAGTTATAGATTTCCGTTTGCAAGGGCCGACCGGCGATGGCCGGGGACACGAGCATCAAATCGAGCGCGGGACCGCCGGTTCCCGGGGTGCCGAAGGTCGCGCCCGAGCCGTTCAAGTGCCGGGGATCGAGCCGCACCGGCATCGGCGTGCCGAAGTAGGCGAGCGGATTGGTCGAATAGCTGACGGGAAAGGCGATGTCCGCACCAAGCTGATAAGTCGCCGGCAGGCCGGACGGTAGCGAGGTGAAGGTGGCGTTTGTCGATGACGGATTGAAGTCGCCGAGGATGATGAAATTGTCATCGGCGGTGAGGCCGGATGACGCGAGATGGCCGACGAGACGCTTCATTTCCACCGCGCGGCGGAAACGGTCCGAAAGCAGGGTGCCCGCCTTGAGGTGGAGCGAATAGATCCAGGGATCGTTGACCGTTCCGGGAACATCCACGCGGACCACCGGATGGTTGCGCGTGATTTCCTTCGCTCCTGCCGGAGACTCGACCTGGCCGCTTGTTAGAAAGGGGAAGCGCGAGAGGATGGCCACCCGCAGGCTGGAGTCGAACGCGCTGGCGTGCGGTGTCACGAACAGGTGCGGGTATCCGAGCGATGCCGCAAGCGCGTCGAGATCATCCGGGTTTCCCTGGATGTCCACCGAATGGATTTCCTGAAGCGCCACCACATCCGCATCGATGCGGGCGAGAATGGACTTCACCGACTCATGGTCCGCCGTGCCCGGATCGCCGAGACTGAAGTCGAAGAAGGTTTCGTTGAAATGCGCGCCGATATTGAAGCTCGCCACCCGGATCTCCACCGCGGAGGCGGTGGAAACGAGAATGCCCGCGAGGGCGGCGGCGAAACGTGGCATGGAAGGAACCCATAGCATGCCACGTGCCCGCCGTCGCGCGGAAAAAGGCGGCAATCCGCGCCCGGGATCAGAGTTCCGAATACTTGCGGTTGTTTCCCCTGGCCTTATCGACGGGATAACGCAGCTCGTTGTTGGCGATCTTCGCGGCCATCACATCGCCGAGTTTCAGGCCGAGGTTGTCCGCCAGTTCGAAGAGCAGGATGCCCACATCCGCGATCTCGGAGGCGATCTCGTCACGGCGCTGCTCCACCCGCCCGGCGATCTGCCCGTCCTGCTGCCAGACGAAATGCTGCATCAACTCGCCGGCCTCCGCCGCGATGGCCACGGAGAGATCCTTCGCATTGTGAAACTGCCGCCAGTCCCGCGCATCGACGAATGCCTGGATGCGCGAGGTCAGATCGCTGATCGAGTCGTTCATGGGCGGAGCTTATGCGGCGAAATGGTCCCGCAGCCATGCCGAAGTGAGGAATATTGGGGATAGGGCCGGGCTCTGGCGGTTTGCATCTGCCTGTAGGCAAAGCCTGTGGATATCCGCGCCAGCCTCCAGCCTTGTCTCGGGCGAGCTTTGCCAACCGCTTTCCGGAAGGAGTGGTATATGATACTGATAAGCCGCAAAAAACCGCCTGTGCGCGTGGCACAGGCGGTTTGACGATCGGTATTACCGGCCGTGGATCACTCCGCGGCTTCCTCGGCCTTGGCGGCCTTCTTTTTCGCGGCCTTCTTGGCGGGCTTTTCCTCCGCGGCCACCTCGACCACCGCTTCGGCGGCAGGGGTTTCGGCGGTGGCTTCCTCGGACTCGGCCGGGCGGTCCACCCACTCGATGAGGGCCATCGGGGCGGAGTCGCTCATACGGGCGCCGAGCTTGGTGATGCGGCAGTATCCGCCCGGGCGGTCCTTGGAGGCGGGAGCCACCTCGGCGAACAGCTTTTTGACGACATCCTTCTGGTGAAGGTAGGCGATCGCCAGGCGGCGGGAGTGGAGGTCGTCGCGCTTGGCGAGGGTGACCAGCTTCTCGGCCACCGGGCGCAGGGCCTTGGCCTTGCCGAGGGTGGTCTTGATGCGGCCGTGCTCGATCAGGCTGCACGCCAGGTTGGAGAGCAGCGCCTTGCGGTGCGAGGCGTTGCGTTTGAGTTTCACGGTTTTGCTGCGATGTCTCATCGGATGCTTCCTTTTCTAAATTTGGATGGGTTGATCAGTCGTCGAGATTCTGTGCGATCAGGTCGGCAAGGCCCACCGGGGCCTCGTCTTCCGCACCGAGGCGCGGTCCGCGGCTGGCGACGGACGGCCCGGAGAGCAGCGAGGGCTCGAAGGACATGCCAAGGCCGAGGCCAAGCTCGACGAGCTTGTCCTTGATCTCGTTGAGCGACTTCTTGCCGAAGTTGCGGTACTTGAGC
>CAZKQK010000258.1:0-3112 GCA_964554865.1 uncultured Luteolibacter sp.
CGACCCACTTGGGCGTGGGCACGAAGTCCTTGCCATCGCTGCAAGTGACGGCGGCGGGTGCGCGGCGGTCGTCGATGGTGAGGACCCGGGCCATCAGCCAGGCGGAGTAAAAGCGGTAGGCGACGGCGAAGGTGCAGACCCCGGCGACGACGAGCCAGAGGGCGTTGATCGGTTCATTTCGCTGGAATGCGGCGACGGCGACGGCGGCGGTGCCTAGCAGGGAAATGGCGAGCCAGAGAAGGATGCGGAAGAGGCGGGACATGGGATTTGGAGAGAAGAGGTTTACCGCAGAGGCGCAGAGGTCGCGGAGGGACGCAAAGTGGAGATGGAGGAGAGTTGAGGGGGATAAAGTTGAGTCGAAACGCGGAGTGGCGGAGGTGCGCAGAGGAAGAGCGTGGAGGTTCTGTGGTGGTTAGATTTTTGATTGTTCGATGAAGGCTCGATCGGCTTCCAGCAGGGCTTTGAGTTGTTCCGCACTGGGTAGTGCGACGAGATAGCGGGAAACGAAGAGTTTCGCGTCCATGCCGGCGGTGGCGAATTCAACGTCCGTGTGGTCCTTTCCGCTGCAAAGGATGATGCCGACCGGCGGGTTGTCGCCTTCGAGCATTTGGTTTTCCTTGAACCAGTTCACGTAGAAATTCATTTGCCCGGCGTCCTCGTGTTTGAATGCTCGGATTTTCAAATCGATCAACACGTGGCAGCGCAGTAAGCGGTGATAGAAAACGAGATCCACCCGGTGGTGGCGGTTGCCGGTGGTGATGCGGAATTGGCGGGCTTCGAAGCAAAAGCCGTTTCCGAGTTCCAATAGGAAACGCTGCAAGTGATCGAGCAGGGCGGTTTCCAAATCGTTTTCGGAATATGCCGGGCGGTCTGCCAATCCGGCGAACTCCAGAATGTAGGGGTCGCGGATTAAATCTTCGATGCTCTCCCGCGGCTCTTGTTTCCGGGCTCGCTCGATGACGGTTTTTTTGTCAGTGGAGAGGCCGGTGCGTTCGTAGAGCAGGGATTCGATCTGGCGCTGGAGCTGGCGCACGGACCATTGGGATTTCAGGCATTCATTCTCGTAGAATGCGCGTTTCCAGGGGTCTTCGATGCGGATGAGTTCTTGGAGTTTGGTCCAAGAGAATCGGAGTAAAAGCTCAGGAGAAAGAGGCGTCGGTAATTCGGGGGACACTGACCCCCGAATTGAGGGTGGAGGAGTGGGCGAGCTCAATTCGTCAGACAGTGTCCGACGAATCTCCAATTCCGTCAGCACTGATGACGGAATTGGAAAGCTCTTAAGTTTGGGCAAACATTCCGTCATCACCGATGACGAAATGCACTTCGCCAGTTGGGGATAAGTGAAAAAGAGCATTCTGGATCTCCCGAGCGTGACAGCACTGAGGCCCCCAACGCCTCTTGCTGTCAAATCCTTCGCAAGCCGTTCCAGCAACTTCTCCCCATACTTTGCCCGGTCGCTGCCGTTTTGCTCGTATTCCACGAGATACGCTCCCACCAGCCAGTTGCGGATCACCAGCCATTGGTTCACGGCGACGGCGGCGCGGTGGACGGCTTGCTCGCTGGCGGAATGGATGGCCGTCACCAAGTGGCCGTAGTCGAGGTGGCTCGAAGCGGCGGGCTTCGGTGTTATGGGTTTGGCGGTGGCCTTTTTCTTGGCGGGCATGGGCGGAATTCAGCGAAACGAGCGGATTGCGTCGAGTGCGGAGTGGCGGAGAAGAATCATTTCGCTGTCTGGATTTCCGTCTGCTCAAGCGGCAAATGGATTCTCCACGGGGACTCCGGCATTTTTGAAATCAACAGTGTTGCGGGTGGCGACTTGGAAGCCGTGGGCGATGGCGGTGGCGGCGATCAGGCTGTCCTTGACGGGCATGGCGAGGCCCCGCTTTTTCAATTTCGCGAGCAACCGCGCCCATGCGGCGGCGGTTTCCTTGTCCATATCCACTACTTCCAGGGTTTGAATCACGCGCTCAAACCATTCCTCCATGCGGTTGCGGCGACGGCCTGGGGGCATGGTGAGAATTCCGTATTCGATTTCTCCAAGGATGATTGGATTGACCACAAGGTCCTGCTCGTGTTGCCGAAGCCATCGGATGACTTTTTCGTCGGGAGCGGGCTTGGTCAGCTCGCTGAGCACGTTGGCGTCGACTAAATAGCTCACAAGGTGTCGGTGGATTCGGATTCAACGGGTTGAAACCAGTCTTTTTCGGGGCAGGCGAGCAAGAGATCCACCAATCCGGCATTTTTCCCCGAGGGGCGACGCTTTAACAGGTAATGGCCGGCATTGAGCCTTTCGATTTCAAATGTTTCACCGGCGTGAATGTTGTCCTGATGTCGTAATTCGGCTGGCAGGACGATTTGGCCTTTTGACGAGAGGGTCGTTTGCATGGAGGTAAGATTGCGTCTTACCTGTTGGGGGGCAAGGCGGTTTTTTGGGGCGGGCTGTCCACTTCGCTTCGGTTCTGTAGGAAAAACCGGATGTGGATGCGATCGATGGGTTGAGTCCGGCGATTGCGATCGAGCCGCGGAACGGCGGGCTCAACCCGCGCTCGACGGTGGCAATGGCTACGGAAATTTACGACTACCTGCGGGTGTTGTGGGCGGCGGCGGGGATTCCGCACGATCCGGAGATCCGCTTCGATACTTCATTCCTGAGATGATTCGATGTAACGATCAATCATGTCAAAGGCTGGGATGCCCAGTTCTGCTTCAATAGCAGTGGGAAATGACAATTGTTCGGGAGACTCGTTCAGGATCTCAAGAAGCAAGTCATCCCCGACTTTCTGGCGCATGTTCCTGATTCGAGCGATGTGATTCGCCCTTTCCTCGAAGACCTCTTGTCTGTTGACGCCAAGAAAGTCGATCAGGTTCCTGGCTTCCACATCTTCATTCCCGCAAACAAACAGCCCGTACTTATACCAGACCCGGTCCGTTGTCCATGATTCGAGATTCGGGAGCGGTTCGAATTTCTCGATGGATCTTGCTTTGTGCGCGTTCATCCAACGAATGACCGCGTGCCAGTTTTCAAATCCATCGGCATCGGTGTTCTTCTTGCGTGGGTCGAAATGCTCAAGCTCCACGCTGTCCAAAGGCTTCAAATATCGTTCCGAATAGG
>CAZKQK010000259.1:0-3073 GCA_964554865.1 uncultured Luteolibacter sp.
CGGTGTCGGCGACATTGGCGGGCATGTCGGCCTTGCGGGGACGTTGCGCGGGTGGTGCGGGCGGCGTGGCGTTGCGGGCCTGCCCGATGAGATCGGCGTTGAGGTCGCGGACGGCGGCGCGGCGGTCGGCGACGGGCTGCATGGCGCGACGGACGGAGGCGTCCATGTGGGCCTTGAGGCGGGCGCGCTGCTCGAAGAGGGCGGCGACCTGGTCATCATCGCGGCCGATGCGGACGCTGCGGGTGAGGGTGCCGAGGAAGGCGAAGGATTGATCGCAGACGAGCAGCGTGTCCGGGTTGAGGGGATTGAGGAAGCACATGAGCTTGTCGCCCGGCTGGAGGAATTCGGTGCGGCCTTTGGGAGTTGTCAGTTCGGGGAGATAGATGAGTTCCTCGCCGGGGAGGAGTTCTTCGGTGATGTGGACCTGGTAGCGGTCCCGGACGGTGACGGGTTTCGCCCATGAGGTGGGCAGGAGGTGGATGGCGTCGGTGAATTTGAGCTTTGCGATGCAAGCGTCCTGCATGCGGCTCGCACGGGCCATGGCGGGCGACCATGGCATGGCGGTGGTGAGGAGGGGGTTGCGCCGTTGCTGGGAGAGGGCGTGCTCGCGGAGGTGGTCCGGAAGCGCGGCGAGTTCGCGCCGGGTGCGCCACATGCCGACGGGATCTTCCTCCCATCTCCAGACGAGTTCGATGAAGTTCATTTCGGCCCAGCCTTCGAAGTTGTGGTCGTCGCGGTTGGCCATGGCTTCGCGGATCAATTCGGCGGCGATGCCGAATTCGATGCCGGTGAGGTAGTTGGAGATGATGGCTTCCTGAATGGAAGGGGGGAGGGAGGCGGCGTCCCTGACGAGTTTCCGCTCGTATTTGGCGATGCCGTAATTTTCCTCGGGAGCTTCCCCGATGTTGCGTCCGGTCTGGCCGCGCAGCATGAGTGAGTAGGTGCGCCAGAGGTGGAAGGAGGATTCGATGGGGGCCTTGAAGCGGGGGTTTCCGGAGGATTGCGGGCCGTAGATCAATTCCTTGAAGGCGGCCTTGTTGAAGAGGCCGGAGGAGTCGATGCGGACGCATCCGTTGGTGAGGGATTTGAGGGCGTCTTCGAAGGAGTGATGGCCGCCCGCGGTGGAGAGGATGAGGTTTTCCCACGCCTTGGCGGTGCCGTGCTCCTGAATGATGGTGGTGCCGCGTTCGTCGGTGCGGTAGCCTTCCTCGGAAAGCAGTGTGATGAGATACCAGACGTATTCCTTTTGGGTGAGGTGCTTGTGGGTTTGTTTGTCGGCATCGAACCAGCGGAGGCGGATGTGGGGGCGGAAGGGGTAGCGGGTGAGCCGGTCCAGGGCGTGGAAGCAAAGCGGGACCATGGGGCGGTCGTAGCCGGGGACGCGGATGTTGACGTCGGGCTTTTCGTCATCGGTGAAGATGTATTGGAGGTATTCGGTGCCGACGCATGTGCTGAGGATGGATGGCAGGGTGCGGTAGCTGGCGATGGTGCCCTGCCGGGCGAGGGATGCCTGATAGGCGGTGGGCTGGCATCTACGGAAGGTCTCGTAGCTGAAGCCCTCGGGGTGGCCTTTGCCCGCGTCGGGCGGGCAGGTGCGGAAGCCGGGAATCCGCGATTGGGGATCTCCGGTGCGCTGCCAGAGACGCCATTGGTCGATGACCTGGCGGTGGACCTCGGCGACGGCGTCGTTGCGCTGGCTGCGGAGAATGAGGTCTTTGATCCACTGGCGGGTGATGTCCGGCAATCCGGCCCGGCCTCTGGACGCGGAGCTGCGGCCATCGACGAGGCCGCGCCAGCCGTGGGTGCGGTAGGTTTTGAGCCAGACATGGACGGCTTGCTTTGAAACGCCCATGGCGCGGGCCATGGCGGCGACGATGGGGCCTTTGCTCCCCCGCCCGGCCGACTCGACCTGCTGGACGACGCCGAGCTTGCGGAAGAGGTCGGCTTTCTGGCGCTCGCTGAGGGCGGCGAGATCGGACATGCCGCCATCGCGGGCGATGATGTCGAGCAGGGTGGGTTGTGCGGTGGCGAGGTGCATGGTGGAAGGTGCCGGGTGGGAAGTGTGAAGTGAGAAGCGGTCAAGAGCCGCGCTTCGCGGGCTTCGGTTTAAGCTCGCGGATCGAAATGTTGATGCGGACAATGGGGCAGTGGTTTCCGCCGTCCTTTTCAGCCCAAAGGGCGGTGATGTCCTGAGCGCGGCGAAGCGCCTGCTGATAGCTTTTGGCTTTGAGGGTGCCGCGCACGGTGCGCTCGACGTTGGCGAAACGGATCTTCAGGATGATATGGAACTGTTTCATGGCTGTTAGAGGGTGCGGCCTTTGGCGGGTTTGGCGCGGGCTTGCCTGGCTTCCTCGATGTCGGCGAGGAGGGCGCGGGCTTCGGCTTCGAGGGTGGTGAGGGAGAGCTTGCATTCCTCGGTGGACTCGACGGGGAGGACGTGGAGGAGCTTTTTGTATTCGGGATTGCAGCGGGCGTTGATGAGCGGGCTGGCGACGGCCTCGAAGAAGTGGAAGGCGAGTTGGCCGGCGGTGGCTTCGGGCTCGTTTCCGGTTTTGGTTTTGCCGCCGCCCTTGGGCATGGGTTTGGGCTTTGGCAGGACGCCGAGTTCCTCAAGGAGGGAGGCTTGGGTTTCGCCGTCGGTGAGGGTGGAGATGACGTGATCGACCTGGTCCCATTGTCCGGTGGTGAGCTTGAGGGGCTTGGCCTCGAAGAGGACGAGGGCGTCTTTTTTGGCTTCCTTGGGGAGGGCGAGTTTTCTGGAGGTCTTGAGCTTGGCCTTGGTGGCTTCGTAGAGGTGGATGAAGACGTCGGCGGATTGGCGGGAGAAGCCGGTTTCCTGTCTGACGAGATCGGGCCAGTTCAGGGAGCAAGTGCCAGATTCTGGCACTTGATTTTTGCGGTTCCCGCCGTGCTTGCAGTGCTCTTTTTTGAGGGCGGCGAGGAGCATGCCGAGGCGGACCTGGCCGCGCAGCATGAGGCGACCCATGGTGCGGAGTTGCGCGGCGGTGTCCCGGACGGCATCCCACGCGGGATCGCGGGGCGCGGCGTCTTTGGGGAGGACTTCTGTTTTTGA
>CAZKQK010000260.1:0-2886 GCA_964554865.1 uncultured Luteolibacter sp.
CTCGCCGATCTCGGTGTCCCAGTTGGCGGAGACGGTGGCGACCTGCGCGATCTCCTTGGTGTCCGAGACGGTCTTGGAGATCTTCTTCAGCTCGCCGACGATGGCCTCGGTGGCCTTGAGGATGCCGCGCTGGAGCGAGATCGGGTTGGCGCCGGCGGTCACGTTGCGGAGACCTTCCTTGTAGATGGCCTCGGCAAGCACGGTGGCGGTGGTGGTGCCGTCACCGGCGATGTCGCTGGTCTTGCTGGAAACCTCGCGGATCAGCTGGGCACCCATGTTTTCATAAGGGTCCTCAAGCTCGATTTCCTTGGCGACCGAGACACCGTCCTTGGTGATGGTCGGGGAACCGAACTTCTTGTCGAGGATCACGTTGCGGCCGGCGGGGCCGAGCGTGGCCTTGACGGCACGGGCGAGTTTCTCAACTCCGCGCAGGAGGGCCTGGCGGGCGGATTCGTCGAATTGGAGTTGTTTGGCCATAATACTGGTTATGTTGTGGTTTGGTGGTTTGTGAGTTGAGTGGGGATTCGGAGGGTTATCAGTCGCCGGTCATCGGGAAGAATATGCCGTGCATACTCTCGCCTGTTGACCGCTGACCGTTGGCCTTAGCCAATCACCCCGAGGATGTCGGACTGGGAAATGATGATGACTTCCTCGCCGTCGAGTTTCACCTCGGTGCCGCCGTATTTGGAGATGAGCACCTTGTCGCCGGCCTTGACGTGGAAGACGATTTCGTTGCCGTTGTCATCCTTGCCGCCGGTGCCGAGGGCGAGGACTTCGGCTTCCTGGGGTTTTTCCTTGGCGGTGTCCGGAAGAACGATGCCGCCGGCGCTGATGGCGTCGGCTTCGAGACGCTTGACGAGGACGCGTTGTCCGAGTGGTTTGATGTTGGCCATGTTGGTTTGTATGGTTGTTGGTTTGTGTTTGTTGGTGAGGGAGACGCAAGAATTCAGGATGCGGGACGCAAGAGCGGAAGAGGAGCGGATGAGCCGCCATTTCTTCCTCTTGAGTCTTCAAGTCCCGGGTCTTGTGTCTTCGAGAGTGTCTTCGAGGGCGCTGTGGCAGTCCAAGTGGAGGCGCGCCGTGAGGGCGGGAAGGAGGGCTTGGACCGCGTGCAGCCTGCTGCCGCTTTGCGTGAGCCAGCCTGCCGGCCACGGCGGTTCGCAGCAGGCTGCGTGACCGAAAGCGGCAGCAGGCTGCCGCAGTCCAAGGCCTGGTGGTGTTTGCTGGTGAGAGTCATTCCGATTTGTGCCGCCCCTTCAGGGCTTGGATTTCTTTTTCCCATTTCTCCCAAGGCGTTGCCCCGGGCTGGTATGTTTCGCCCCGTTGGGGCTGAAGAGGTGGTTTCGCTGGTCTTCTCTTGCGTCTTGGGTCTTGAGGTCTTGTGTCTTAGTCCACCACTTCCGCGTCCACGACCTTGCCCTTGGCTTGTTTCGGCTCGTTGGAGGCCTGTTCTTCGGCGGGTTCGACGTCCGGCTGGGCGGCTCCCCCGGCCTGGGCTTGTTGGGCGGCTTGGGCAAGGGCTTGCAGGGAGTTTTCGAGATCGGAAACGGCGCTGTTGATTTGGTTCACATCGTCGCTGGAGATGGCGTCTTTCACGGCCTTGATCTTGCCTTCGAGCATGGACTTGAGTTCGGCGGGGGCGTTGTCTCCGAGTTCGGTGAGTTGTTTTTCGACGGAGAAGACGAGGTTTTCGGCCTTGTTTTTGGCGTCCACTTTTTCGACGCGCTTCTTATCTTCCTCGGCGTGGGCTTCGGCGTCGCGCTTGGCTTGTTCGATCTCGTCCTTGGAAAGACCGGAGGAACCCTGGATGGAGATTTTCTGTTCCTTGCCGGATTGTTTGTCCTTGGCGGAGACGTGGAGGATGCCGTTGGCGTCGATGTCGAAGGTGACTTCGATCTGCGGCTCGCCGCGGCGGGCGGGTGAGATGCCGTCGAGCTTGAAGTTTCCTAACAATTTGTTATCGGAGAACATCGGGCGCTCGCCCTGGCAGATGCGGATGTCCACGGCGGGCTGGTTGTCCGCGGCGGTGGAGAAGATCTGCGCCTTCTTGGCGGGGATGGTGGTGTTGCGCTCGATCATCGGCGTGGCGCGCGAGCCTTCGGTTTCGATGGAGAGGGTGAGCGGAGTAACATCCAACAGAAGCACGTCCTTCACATCGCCGCGCAGCACGCCGCCCTGGATGGAGGCGCCGATGGCGACGACTTCGTCCGGGTTCACGCCTTGGTGCGGGGTTTGGCCGGCGAGTTCGCGGGCGGTTTCCACGACTTTCGGCATGCGGGTCATGCCGCCGACGAGCACGAGTTCGTTGATGTCCGAGGTGGAAACGCCGGCTTCCTTGAGGCAGTCGCGCACGGGTTTCTTGGTGCGCTCGAAGAGGGGATCGGTGAGCTGCTCCAGCTTGGCGCGGGTGAGTGTGAGCTGGATGTGCTTGGGCCCGGTGGCGTCGGCCGTGATGAAGGGCAGGCTGATGTCGTAGGACTGGGTGGAGGAGAGGGCGATCTTGGCTTTTTCCGCCTCTTCCTTGATGCGCTGGAGGGCGTCGGGCTGGCCTGATAGATCGATGCCCTGGTCTTTCTTGAACTCGCCGACGATCCACTGGATGAGCGTGTTGTCCCAGTCGTCGCCGCCGAGCTGGGTGTCGCCGTCGGTGGCGAGCACTTCGAAGACGCCGTCGCCGATTTCGAGCACGGAGATATCAAACGTGCCGCCGCCGAGGTCATAGACGGCGATTTTCTCGTCGGACTTCTTGTCGAGGCCGTAGGCGAGAGCCGCGGCGGTGGGCTCGTTGATGATGCGGAGCACTTCGAGGCCGGCGATTTCCCCGGCGGCCTTGGTGGCGTTGCGCTGGGAGTCGTTGAAATAGGCGGGAACGGTGATGACGGCCTG
>CAZKQK010000261.1:0-2851 GCA_964554865.1 uncultured Luteolibacter sp.
TATGGGTCGGAGACGGGAGAATACAAGTTAAATTTCAAATAAAAGCCTGGCTTTTATTTCCACCATCTTGTGACGACACTGTCTAGGAAGCGCTGCCGCGGAGCGCGGCCTTGAGGAAGGGGGCGGTGCGGGACTGTTTGGAAGTGATGATTTTTTCCGGCAGGCCTTGGGCGACGATGGTGCCGCCTTGGTCGCCGGCCTCGGGGCCGAGGTCGAGAATCCAGTCGGCCTCGGCGGCGATGGCCATGTGGTGCTCGATGACGACGACGGTGTGGCCTTCATCGGCGAGGCGGTGGAGGATGTCGATGAGGCGGCGGATGTCCTCGTGGTGAAGGCCTACGGTGGGCTCTTCGATCAAGTAGAGATTTGAAATGTGAGATTTGAGATTTGAGATCCGGGCTTTGGCTCCGCGACCTTTGATGAGTTCGGAGACGAGTTTGATGCGTTGGGCCTCGCCGCCCGACAGTGTGGGGCTGGGTTGGCCGAGCTGGAGGTAGCCGAGGCCGGTGTCGGCCATGAGCCTCAGGGGAGCGGCGATGCGCGGCTGGGATTCGAAGAAGGCGGCGGCTTCATCGATGGTCATGGCGAGGATCTCGCCAATGTTTTTCTCGCGGAAGAAGATTTCGAGGGTGGCGGGATTGTAGCGCTGGCCGTTGCAGGATTCGCAGTGGACCCAGGTGGATGGGAGGAAATCCATTTCGAGTTTCACGCGGCCGTTGCCCTTGCAATCCGGACAGCGCCCGCCCTCGGTGTTGAAGGAGAAGCGGGAGGCGTCGAAGCCGCGCATGCGGGCCTCGGGGATCTGGGCGAAGAGGGCGCGGATGTGGTCGAAGACCTTCACATAAGTGGCCGGGCAGGAGCGCGAGGTTTTGCCGATGGGCGATTGATCGACTTCGTAGCAGGACTTGATGGATTTCTCGCCGGTGACTTTTGTGTAGGATTTTCGTTTGGCCCGGCGGTTGAAAACCGCCGCCACGCACTGGTGCATGAGGGTGGATTTGCCTGAGCCGGAGATTCCTGTTAGAACGGTGAGGCGGCCGAGGGGGATGGAGACATCGATGTTTTTGAGGTTGTTGGCGCGGCAGCCTGTCAGATTGAGGCGCGGGTGGTTTTTTTTGACCTCGCGCCGTGAGCCGCGGGTGGGGTGGGTGAGCGGGTTGGTGAGGGCGCGGAGGGTGGGGGAAGACGTGCCGGGCGCCGCGTGATCAGTGATCGGTGAAGAGCTTGCGCGCTTGGATTCGGCGTTTCTTCCACCGATCGCCCGGCGTTGATCACCAGGCACTTTGGGCGGAACGCCCTGATAGACGATCTGTCCGCCGAGGCGGCCGGCGGCGGGGCCGAGGTCGATGAGGTGGTCGGCGGCGGCGATGGTTTCTTCGTCGTGTTCGACGACGACGAGGGAGTTGCCGTGATCGCGGAGTTTGAGGAGGGTTTTCAACAAGGCGGCGTTGTCGCGCGGGTGGAGGCCGATGGTGGGCTCGTCGAGCACGTAGAGGACGCCGCGGAGGTTGGAGCCGAGTTGGGCGGCGAGGCGGATGCGCTGGGATTCCCCGCCGGAGAGGGTGTTGCCGGAGCGGTCGAGCTGGAGGTAGCCGAGTCCGACCTCCTGGAGGAATTCGAGGCGTTGTTTGATCTCCGGAAGGATGTCGCGGGCGATGAGTTGCTGGCGGGAATCGGTGAACTTGAGTTTTGTGAAATGGTGTGAGGCGTTGGCGATGGAGAGATTTGACAGATCGGAGATGGAGAGGGAAGCCGGGGGGCGGTCCGTCCTCCGGACGGACCGGGACGGATCGTCCCGGCCACTTGTGTGGAGGCGGACGGCGGA
Source organism: uncultured Luteolibacter sp. (assembly GCA_964554865.1). GTDB lineage: Bacteria > Verrucomicrobiota > Verrucomicrobiia > Verrucomicrobiales > Akkermansiaceae > Luteolibacter. The sequence continues at coordinate 1,826 of CAZKQK010000261.1, forward strand.
GGCGATGGGGTTTAGGCGCGAGCCCTTGCAGCCGGGGCAGGTGAGGAGTTCCCCGTCTTCCATGCGTTCGATGGCGCGGTCGGCATCCATTTCCGCTTCAAGGACGGAGTCGAAGCGCGAGAGGTCGAGGTGGAAGCGGCGTTTCGGCACGCGTCCGTGGCCGCGACACCGCGGGCACCATCCGCGGGGGGAGTTGAAGGAAAACAATCGGGGGTCGAGATTTTCGAAGGATTGATTGCAGGACGGGCAGCTTGAGTTGGTGGACAACAGGATGAATTTTTTGTCGGAGGTGAAGAGTTTGATGATGCCTTTGCCGATTTCGAGGGCTCTGGCGATGGAAGCGCCAAGCGATCGTTGATCAGTGACCGGTGGGAGTTTCGCGTTTCTCTTTTTCTTTTCACCGATCACGGCCAACCGATTACCGGTCACTTCCGCCATGACGACATCGATGTCGTGTTCCTTGAAGCGTTCGAGGCGGGTGAAGCCTTCGGCGTCGCGGAACTGTTTGTCGACGAGCAAACGGGTGAAGCCTTGTTTGAGCGCCCACCCGGCGACTTCGGTATGGTATCCCTTGCGGCCGCGGATGAGCGGGGCGAGGAGGGTGACGGGGCCTTTTTTCAGATGGTTGCGGATGGTGTTTTCGATGGCGGCGACGGATTGTTTTTCCACCGGGACATTGCAATCCGGGCAGTGGGGGGTGCCGAGTTTGGAGTAGAGCAGGCGGATGAAGTTCCAGAGTTCGGTGACGGTGGCGACGGTGGATTTGCCGCCGCCCTGGGAGACGCGTTGCTCGATGGCGACGGTGGGGGGAAGGCCCTGGAGTTGGTCGATCTCGGGTTTCTCAAGTTGCTCTGCGAACTGGCGGGCGTATGCGGACATGGAGTCGAGGAAACGCCGCTGGCCCTCGGCAAAGAGGATGTCGAAGGCGAGGGTGGACTTGCCGGATCCGGAGAGGCCGGAGATGACGACGAATTGGTCGCGCGGGATGTCGAGGGAGATGTTTTTGAGGTTGTGGTGGCGGGCGCC
>CAZKQK010000262.1:0-2833 GCA_964554865.1 uncultured Luteolibacter sp.
CCCCGTGGCGGGGCAGACGGAACTGGTGATGACCTTGTTCCGCGCTTATGATCCGCATTTTACGGGACAGACAAATTATCAGTAATTTCTTGCATCTCCAAGTCACTCATTTCCAGACAGCCGGACAAGCGTTCCCACCAAGCCGGGCAGTTCGGCTCACAAGCCGGCGGTCCCGCGGCCGGACCCGCCGATGGATTTGACGCCGGGTATGGATGATGCGGGCCTTGTCAGCCTTCCGGCATCGCCCCGGGACTCCGCGCGGCGAGCCACGCTTCCCGCTCCTTGCGCAGGATGGCGACGGTTTCCCCGACGGTGCCGACGCATTGCGGGATGTCAAAGTCCCGCGGGCCGGCAAGCTCGCCGCCTTCACGGAGCATCGACTGGCGCGCCCATTCCACCAGGTCCGGCCACATTTTTCCGACCAGGATGAGCGGGGTGTTGCGCAGTTTGTTCACTTGCAGGAGTTGCCAGACGAGCGACATTTCCAACAGCGTGCCGATGCCGCCGGGCACCACCACGAAGGCGTCCGAGAGAATGGTGAAATGGTGAAGCCGGGAGAAAAAGGTGCCGTGTTCATAGGCCTTGCCGACGTACGGGTTGACCTCCTGCTCGAAGGGCAGTTCGACACGAATCCCGGTCGAGCGGTGAGGTGCGCCGGGATTGGCCGCGAGCGCGCCTTCGTTGGCGGCTTGCATGAGGCCGGGACCCCCACCGCTGATGATGTCGCATCCCAGTTCGGCAAGGCTGCCGGCAAGCCGTTTCACTTCCTCGTAGCCATGCATGCCCGGCTTGATGCGCGCCGATCCGAAGATGGTGACGCGGTAGTTCGTTCGCGACGGACGGCGCAAGCGGGTGAGTTCGTTGACGACTTCCCAAAGGCCGAGGACGGAGCGGTTGATGATCCGGGCGGCGGCGTCTTCGTCACTGAGGCAAATCTGGTTGGTTTGGCCGTAGGGTTCTTTTTCGGCATTCATGGTTGCTTGTCGGGATTGCTTGGGGAAACGGAAGACCGAAGACCCCCAATCGCCGCGGAATTCCGGTATGGGGAATGACGGCGGTCCTGAGGAACACGGGTTTTTCCGTATGTTTTGCGATGGCGTTGTCAGAAGAACCACACCAGACCGCCCTTGGCGACGTAGTCGGCACCGCCGTTGAAGAGGGGGATTTCGCAGGAGCCGAAAAGCCCGAATTCGCCATTGGAACCGAAGGTCCAGCCGACGCTTGGTTCCAGCGTGTGAAAGTAACCGGTGCCGCCGACGGCGTTGAGGACCAGTTTGTAATCGAGGTTGAGCGAGAGGCTTTTGGTGAGTTTCGCGGTGCCGGTGAGGTGGGCCTCCCATTCGTCCTTGCGGCCGGTGGTGGCGCCATCATCGAGCGACCATCCGTATTGCAGCGAACTGCTGAGGGAAAAGCGCTCGCAAACCGGGTGGCTCACGCCGACGCCGAGGGCCATCTGGGTGCGTTGGTTGGCGATGGCCCGCACCCGGCTCGCGGCGGTGTCGAACTCGGTCTCGAAGAACCAGCCCAAACGCCACGACCGGGGATCTTCCATCACGAGGTGGCCGAAGCGCAGTTTGAAGTCGCCCATCCCCGAATCACTGCCGCCGCCCCGCGGACTGTTGAAGAGAAACGGAAGCTCGAAGCCCACCCCGAAGTTGCGGTCCTTCTCATTGAAACCGAATCCATAGACCCCGGAGAAAATCATCTTGTTGGAATGCCCGCCGGCCTCCGCGGAATTGTACTCGTCCCCGAGCCTGAGACGGTTCCTGATGATGATGGGATTGCGGGCGAGCAGCAGGTCCTCGTCGGTCACCGTGCTTGCCGCGGTGGCGGGCCTGAGCGCGGCGAGCCATGCGAAAGCCAGCAAGGCCGGAATACCATGCGGATTGACGGGTTTGATGATGGTGTTCGCTTTCATTGAGCGGTGGGTTTCGAGAGGATCATGCGATTCCGGAGGGTCTTGTCAACGCGCGCCATCCAAAATGCGGGCGACCGCAATTCGGTGGCGGCGGGCGAGGCCGCTCCGGAGAACGGCCATCGAGGCCGCCTCGCGCTCCCGGTTTCTAACAAAACAATTCGCGGCACAGCATGCACGATTTCCCGTCGCAGCCGCGTGCGGTGCAGTGTTCGCGGCCGTAGAAGATGATCCGGAGGTGGAGTTTGTTCCATGCTTCGCGGGGGAAGAGCCTCTTGAGGTCGCGCTCGACCTGTTCGACGTTTTTGCCGGGGCTGAGTTTCCAGCGTTTGGCGAGGCGGTGGATGTGGGTGTCCACGGGGAACGCGGGCACGCCGAAGGCCTGGGCCATGACCACGGAGGCGGTCTTGTGGCCGACGCCGGGAAGGGCTTCGAGCGGTTCGAAGCCGGCAGGCACTTCGCCGCCGTGTTGTTCGATGAGGATGCGCGAGAGTTCGGAAATGGCGGCGGACTTGCGTGGCGAAAGACCACAGGGGCGGATAATGTCCCGGATGCGCCCGACGGGCACTTTCATCATGTCGCGAGGGTTGTCGGCGAGCGCAAACAAGGCGGGAGTCACCTGGTTGACGCGGACATCGGTACACTGGGCGGAGAGCAGGACGGCGATGAGCAGGGTGTAGGCGTCCTTGTGATCGAGCGGCACCGGGGTTTCCGGATAGAGTTCCGCGAGTCGTCGGGAGAGGTGCGCGGCGCGTTCTCGCTTGGTCATGGGCGGAGGTTTCCGCAGCCGGGCGGGGGATGCAAGCCGGGTGGAGTCAGATGTGAATGGCGCGTAGATAAGCCGAATTTCGCAAGACTGAGGCAGGGACGGCTCTCCGCAGCCGTCCGGCGGGGGGGGGGGCGGACCGATTCGTCTTT
>CAZKQK010000263.1:0-2811 GCA_964554865.1 uncultured Luteolibacter sp.
GCGCTCCTGGACTTCCATGGCGGAGAGGATGGCCAGGTGGAGATCGATGCGGAGGGACATGGGGAGGTGATCTGGTTTGGCGGCGGGCATGGGTGGTCAGGGCTTGCGGGGCGGAAGAGTGTTGACGGCGGCGATGAGGCGGCGGGACTGGCGTTCCCCGTTGAGGACCTGGCAGAGGTGCTGGTAGGAGACGCCGAGAAGGGGGGCGGCGGCGCGGTAGGACCAGCCGCCAGCGTGGAAGTGGCGGCGGGCGGCGGCGACAGGCCGGGGCAGGCGGCGGGATGTGGAGGGGGCGAAGGGCATGGCTTTCAATGATTGGAGTCAGGGACCGGAAGCCCGAGGCGGCGGAAGACGGCAGTCTCGTAGGCGGCGAGTTCCGCGGGGGTCTCGGTGCCGGAGACCCGGATGTCGTCCACATGGCCATAGACGGGGTGATGGACGGGATGGCCGTCGGCCTCGTTTTGCGGGAATTTCTTCTCCATGCTTCGATGGAAGGCTTCGTATCCGTTCATGGTTTTGGGGATTGGGGCTTGTCCGCCGGTGTGTCTCTTGCGAACATGTTTTGACGCATATGCGAAAACACAAAACACAGCAAGAGGAAAATATGCGATTGCGCAATTTTTCTGCCCGGCTTCTTCTCGCAATGGAGAAGAGGGGAATGAATCAGGTCCAACTGGCAGCGGCGGCGGATGTTGCCCAAAGCTCTCTTTCGCGCTACCTGAAAGCCCAGCAGGAGCCGCGCCTAACAGAATTGTTGAAAATTTCCAAAGCTCTTGGCCAGTCCATCGAATCGCTTGCGGGGGTGGAGCCCTTGGAGAAGCACGATGATGGTGTTTGGAAACTCAAGGCGGAGCACGCCGAGCAAAAGCTGGCTGCGGTGAAAAGCTCACTATCCACCCTGTTGAAAAAAATTTAGCCTCGCATGTTCGCGGGGGACATGGGAAAAGCGATGGCATGTCAGAAATCAGTTCGCAAACGGTCCTCGGGATCGGAGAAGCCTTGAGGAAGCACGCGCCGGAGTTGCTGCCCGTGCTGGCGGAAGTGGTGGCGGAGAACGAGGCGGTGCCGGAGGGCCGGGCGATGGGGGAGAGCGCCCACGGGACGCTGGAGGGGGGCGTGCCGCTGTTGGACGGGGAGCGGATTCTGGAGGCGCTGAGGAAGATCGAGGCGGAGCGGGGCTGGAAAACGGAGTTCGCGGCACGGCAGATCAATTTTTTGGTTTTGGAGTGGGAGAGGTTCATCAAGCCGCGGAAGGCGTGAGGGGCGATGAACGGGAAAGAATCACAGGATCTGGAAGAGATTGCCCGCTGGGCCAATACAAACATCGAGCGATACGAAATGCTGCTGATCACGGCTTGCCTCCGCGTGGCGCGTAACGAGGGATGGGATGCCATGCGGGTGCCGGGCCTCATGGAAGACGCGGCCGGCGCCTTTCGTGAAATACTGAGGGAGGCCAACAGGATGAGGGCGGAAAACGATCAATCCAACGAAGAAAACCCGTGAGCCGGGAATTCACGATACGAGGCGACCGGGGAACCGCCGCCTGCGTTTGAAAAATTTAGCCTTTCATGTTCGCGGGGGAGGTGAGAGAAGAAGGGATGAAGAAGATGATGACTTGCGGCGGTTGCGGATCGAGCATTTCCTCGGACGCATCTTCCTGTCCCGGTTGTGGAAGGAAGTTTTCCAGCGTGGCAACGATGCTCCTGACTTTTTCAGGATGGCTGTTCATCATTTCCGGCGGACTTGTCCTGTTCGGCGGTTCCGGGAAGTGGGGTGTGGCGGCGGCGCTGCTTGTGATAGGTGCGGCTTTGGCGGTCGGCTCCGACATGCTGAAAAGAGCGGGCAAACGCTGAGCCCAAAAAAACGATGAAAAAGGAATCAGATGAATCGCTGGACAAGCTGACGCGGCAGCTGGCGGCACGCCTCGGGCCGGGAGGTTCCGAACTGTTTTCCGCCTGTATCGAGGTGATGGAAAAGCAGGGTTGGACGCGGGCCACCCTGGGTGGACACCTGATGCGGATCACGGATTTTCTTTCCGAGATGGAGGAGGAATGGCCGTCTCCGCCGCCGAGGTGAAAGATGCGGGCGGGACGCCCGCGCTCCCCTTGGTGAGACCCCGTGTTACGATGGGGGCATGGAAGGGAAACCGCAGCAGCTTTTGCTTGTTTGGGACTCGGAGGTTATCACCACCGGGGACGGGCAGGCGAAGGTGATCGCACGCAGGCCGCTCTCGCGGATGAGCGTGGCACAGGCGGCGAAGCTGCTGGGGTGCAGCGAGTGGACGGTAGGGAAGCTCCACCGCCACGGGGTTCTGACGGGCTGGAAGCCGGGCGCGTGTGCTGTTAGAAGCGACGGACGGGCAAGCAACGCGAAGCTGGTGCTGGACGCGGAGAGCGTGTTGCGGCATAAAGCCTCAAGCACTAAGTCCCAAGCGGGGAATCCGGCGGATCGGGCGGATCGGACTGATCTTCCGTTTGGAATTTAGAATTTAAGATTTCGTGCTTTCCCCCGAAAGGTGATTGCGGTGATTGCGGTGCGGTGAGGGTTTCCGCGGAGGTGTGGCAGGGTGTTTGCACCTCAACGCAGACACCACATGAAAGACCTCATCACTAAACTCGTCGCGACCCTTGCCTCCGGGCTGGGTGGAATCGGAACCTTCCTCGCAGGGCGCGATCTGATCGCGCCGGAAGAGATCGACAAGATCAATTCCACCGGGGCCGGGCTGGCCGGGGGAATCGTGCTGATCGTGGTGGCGGTCCTCACTCATCTGGCGCTGCGTTTCATGGGAAGGAACAGGGTGGATGGTTCCGG
>CAZKQK010000264.1:0-2809 GCA_964554865.1 uncultured Luteolibacter sp.
GCGTGGCGAAGTAGCGGTAGGCGACGTCGATGGTGATGCCCTGCTCGCGCTCGGCCTTGAGACCGTCCGTGAGGAGGGCGAGGTTCACGTTTTCATCGCCGCGCTTGCGGGAGGATTCCTCGACGGCCTCGAGCTGGTCCTCGAAGATGGATTTGGAGTCATAGAGGAGGCGGCCGATGAGGGTGGATTTGCCGTCATCGACGGAACCGGCGGTGGTGAAGCGGAGGAGGTCCATGGGTGGGAGATTGGAGATTTGAAAAGCTGAAATGGGGAGAAGCCAAGATGACAGGTAGGGAGGGGCGGACTAAAGTCCGCGCTCCTTGAGGGCGAGGGCGGCTTGCCAGTGGGGTTCGAGGTGGAGTTGGGTGATGTGAGCGAGAAGGGTGGGGTGGTCGATTTCGAGGGTTCTCGCCCGCTCCATGCCCCAGCGCTGAAGGGGGGCGGAACCGACGAGATAGAGGTCGGCCTTGGGCGGACTGTGCCGGCTGATGATGTTGAAGTGACCGCGGCTGCCGCGCCGCAACTCGGTTTCGATGACTTCGGAAGGAGGCGGGTAAAAATCCTCTTCGGGAAATGCGATGGCGAGTTTCGGAATATCGGCATCGGTGATTTCCAGAACGACATCGATGTCATTGGTGAGCCGGGGTTCTCCATAGACCATCGATGCGCCCGAGCCGGTGATCATGTAGCGGATGCCGTGGCCGTGCAGCGGACGGATGAATGTCTCGATAAGTTCAATCATGGAGGAGGAAGAAACGGCGGTTCAACTCATGGATGAGCTTCCGCTCGGGCCAGTCAGGATGGGTGCGTTTCAATGCCGCGAGCTTGACCTTGCGCGCGGTGGCGTGGAGCACTGAGGAGATGCGCAGCTTCTGTGCGGTAGATGGTTTTGGGCGCGGGCATGGCGATGGAGGACGGTCACAGACCGCCGCTACGGGTTAGAAATAGCCTTCTTTCTTGCGGTCTTCCATGGCGGTTTCCGAGCGTTTGTCGTCGGCGCGGGTGCCGCGTTCGGTTTGGCGGGCGGCGGCGACTTCGGCGATGACGTCATCGAGATCGGCGGCGCGGGATTCGACAGCGCCGGTGCAGGTGGCGTCACCGATGGTGCGGAAGCGGACGATGCGTTTCTCCACCGTCTCGTGCTCCTGGGGTTTGAGGAACTCGGTGACGGCGAGTAGCTGGCCGTTGCGCTCGAAGATTTCGCGCTCGTGGGAGAAGTAGATGGAGGGGAGGGGGATGTTCTCGCGCTTGATGTACATCCAGATGTCCATCTCGGTGAAGTTGGAGAGCGGGAAAACGCGGAAGTGTTCGCCGGGGTGTTTGCGGCCGTTGAAGAGGTTCCAGAGTTCCGGGCGTTGGTTTTTCGGATCCCATTGGCCGAAATCGTCGCGGTGGGAGAAGAAGCGCTCCTTGGCGCGGGCCTTTTCCTCGTCACGGCGGCCGCCGCCGAGGCAGGCGTCGTATTGGTGTTTCTCGATGGTATCGAGCAGGGTGACGGTCTGCAGTTTGTTGCGCGAGGCGTTGGGGCCCTTTTCCTCGACCACGCGGCCGGTATCGATGGATTCCTGAACCAGTCCGACGACGAGGTTGGCGCGGATGAGTTCCACGAACTCGTCGCGATAGGTCATGGTTTCGGGGAAATTGTGGCCGGTATCGATGTGGACCAGTGGGAAGGGCATGCGGGCGGGGGAGAAGGCCTTGCGGGCCAGCCATGCCATGACGATCGAGTCCTTGCCGCCGGAAAAAAGGAGTGCGGGATTCTCGAACTGGGCGGCGGTTTCACGGAGAACGAAGATGGCTTCGGCCTCGAGTTGGTCGAGATGGCTCAGGTTGTAGGTGGGCATGTGGAGTGGATGCTTGGAAGCGGTGGGATGAAAGCGTGGCGGGAGTCTGGAATGGATTGGGGAATCGCCGCCGCCCGACGAGGGGCGTAGGTTTCCGGCCGCCAAGGGTCAAGAATAATTAGTAATTGGGGTTGTTTTGTAAGGAATTGGTTTAAAGTGCGGAATATGCGGATGTGCATGGTTTGAAATCAGGGTCGCGAAACGAAAAAAGGCGGCAAATATGCCGCCTTGAAAACCGCAATGGCGGCCCTGGGGGACCGCCATCCGGCGATATGGAGCGGCTTCGGAAAGGCCGCCGGATGTCGTTGCCTGTGGTCAGAGACTGATGCGCTCGCGGATGGCTTCCAGGAGTTCGAAGGCGGCGTCCTCAATGGTGGTGGTCTCGGTGTCGATGACAAGATCGGCGGACTGTGGGGGTTCGAACGAACCGTCCTTGCCGGTGAAGTGTTGTATTTCGCCCCGGGCGGCCTTGGCGTAGAGGCCCTTGACGTCGCGTTTCTCGCAGGCCTCGTAGCTGGCCTTCACGTAAACCTCGAAGAGATCCTCCCCGAGAACGCCGCGGGCGAGATCGCGGAGTTCGCCACGCGGGGTGATGGCGGAAACGAAGGTGATGGCGCCTTGGGAAACGAAGATTTTGGCGACCTCGGAGAAGCGGCGGATGTTTTCCAAGCGGTCCTCATCGGTGAAACCGAGATTCGAATTCAAGCCGGTGCGCAGGTTGTCGCCATCAAGGATGGTGGTAAGGCGGCCCTGCTGGTGAAGAACGCGCTCGGCGGCATTGGCGATGGTGGACTTGCCGGAACCGGAAAGCCCGCAAAGCCAGACAACGATGCCACGCTGGCCAAGAAGCCGTTCCTTGTCAGGCCGGCCGAGGAAGCGATGGAATTCGGGGTGGATGTTGGACATTGAAGAAGGTCTGAAGGTCTGAAGGTCTGAAGGTCTGAAGGTCTGAAGGTCTGAAGGTC
>CAZKQK010000265.1:0-2766 GCA_964554865.1 uncultured Luteolibacter sp.
TCAAAAACAGAAGTCCTCCCCAAAGACGCCGCGCCCCGCGATCCCGCGTGGGATGGAATCCGCCACACCATCGCATCCGTGCGGGCTGCCGGTCGTGCCTACCTCTTCGGTCAGGCATGGCTCGGCTGGCAGCTATGGGTTCTGAAAAAGGCTCACGGAGTGAAGCGGGGAGGGGATCGAAAATCAAACGGCCAAGTTGGCCGATTGATTTTCTCGTGGGATCAAACCGTCGAGGCGGAGACCGGCATGAAACGCCGCACCGCGGACCGCTTCATCCAGCTTTTCGAGGCCACCAGGGCCAAGCTCAAACGCGCGAAAAAGGACGCCGCCAATCAAACCGCGCTCGCGCTCTTTGAGTCGGAAAACCCGCTCGCCCTCCCGCCCGAGCAACGGGAATCCCTCCAGGATGTCATCGCATCCCTCTGTGATGGGGAAACCCAGGCCAGCCTGATGGAGGAACTGAACGTCGTTCCGAAACCCGCGCCGCCGCCTAACGGGAAAAAGCGGAGCGGGAAAGACAAGGAATCCCCCGAGCAGCTCGCCTTCCACTTCTGGGACGGCCCGGCCAGCGCCATCGTCAAGGCCCGGTCCGCTTCGGACTACAAGAAGCTCCTCCACATGCTTCCCCCCACCACGGAAGAGGAAGGCAAGGTCAGTCTCGTGTTTCTCCGCGATGAAGTCGCCGCGTTGCTGGAAGACCTCAATGAAGCCCTCTCCCTCCACCTCAAGCCCGTAAACCGCAAATCCTGACACCCATGTCCACCATCCTCTCCATGATCGACCAGCCCTCGCTGCTGGCCAATATCACGCCCCGGCAGAAGCAGGATCTCTTCGCCAAGCTCGATGCGGTGCGGTCCGTCATCAACGCCGGCCATGGACGCAAGGGCGAGGCCGTCAGGATCGCCGCCAGGTCTCTTCGCGTATCCACGCAGGCCATCCACACCTGGGTGGGACTTTTCCGGACCAAAGGATGCGAGGCTTTGGTCGATGGGCGGCGCAGGCGCGGCCAGTCCAGGGGCATTTCCGAAACCACCCGCGCCTGGATCTTCGAGGAATACTGCCGCCTTCAACGCGAAGACTCCGGCATCGAGATCTTCAAGATGATCCGCGAACGCGCCCGCATGTGGTGGAAGACCGGCAATCCGCGCTTCGCCATCCCCGGCTTCATCGACCCGCCGGCCATCACCGCCAAAGGCTACCCGGAAGGACTCTCCCAGGAAACCATCCGCCGTTGCGGCCCGGATGCCTATCAGCGCGCCCTCGCCCATCAGGGTGCCAAAACCGCCAGCGGCCTGCTGCCATCCATTCCCACCACACGGCTCGGCGTCGGCTACCTGGAGCGCATCTTTTTCGATGACCAGATGTATGACCACTACATCCGCGAGCTCGGCTACGACAAGCCGATGCGCCCCATCGGGTTCAACGCCCTCGACTACCTCACCGGCGCGTTCCTCGATTTCCATATCCGCCTCCGCTGGTGGGATGTGGACAGCCAGACAAACAAGAGTCTCACCCAGCGTGAGTTCGTCTGGTTCGTCCTCGGCCTGCTCAACACCGTCGGCTACCGCACCGATTCACGTGGCACCCGCCTCGTCTTCGAGCACGGCACGGCCAACTCCTGGTCATCGGAAACCGGCAGGCTCGTCAGCCCGTTGGGCCACACCTCGTTCGACGACGCCCTCCACGCCATCACCGGCGGACATGTCTCCATCGACCGTTCCGGAAAATTCAACAAAGCGACATGGAAGGAAATGCTCTTCGTTCCCAAATCCGCGGGAAACTTCCGATACAAGGCACCCATCGAGTCCATGTTCCGCGCCGTCCGCACACACGGCCTTCTCATCCCTGGCGCGACCGGCCGCAAAGCGGATCTCGCACCCGAGGAAAACCATGGCTTGGAGCGGGAGGAACGCCGCTGGCTCAAGCTTGCCAACAGCTTTCCATCCCACATCGCCGAGGCCGTCCGATCCAACCTCTTTTCCTTCGTGGAATACTACATGGCCTATCGGACCATCTACGCCGGCATCAATGCCGATCCGGACCACGCCCTCAAGGATTGGGACAAAATCGGCTTCTGCCTCCGCGAGTGGAAATGGAACACCGACGAGCCCGGCATCTGGCGGCCTCGCTCGGAACTCGCCGCGCTCGATGAAAACCGCCAGGCCTCGTTCCAGATGCAGCTATCGGCCAATCCGGATCTGATGCGCACCCGTCGCATGAGCCGTGCGGAGGCCGTGCGGGCTTCCGAAAACGACACCTGCATCCGCACCCTCGACAAGTGGAAGTTCCACCAGCTCCTGCCTCTTTCCTGGGCAACACCGGTCACGGTCAGAAACAACCGCGAGATCGTCATCAACGATCCGCTCATCAAGGGCACCGGCGATCTCACCTACTTCACCACCTGCCGCAACGAGCGCGGCCACGTCATCCATCTCCAGCCCGGAGACAATCTGCTCTGCCACCTCAACCCTTTCCGCCCGGACGAACTCATCGTGATGGATCAGAAGGGCATGCCCATCGGCATGACTCCGCGCCGTCCGGACGATGTTCCGAGCAACTCGGAAATCGCCAAGGAGTTGCTAGGATCTCGCGCCCTCATGACGGCCGACATCAGCGCTCCCGTCCGCGCAGCCTTCCAGTCCGTCGCCGAGCGACGGCGCGAGGTTCGTGAGAACAACGAGGCGCTGGAGCAAAGCATGCGCAACGCAACGCCACCCGCGCAACGTCCCCGCAAGGCCGACATGCCCGCCAATGTCGCCGACACCG
>CAZKQK010000266.1:0-2763 GCA_964554865.1 uncultured Luteolibacter sp.
AGGCGGCGCGGGAACGGTTCAGCGCGAGGCGCAAGGACGGGGCGCGCAGGATGCGTGGGAGCGGAGCGGCTGCGGCAGGCGTGCTTTGGAGCGCGCGGGATTTGAGGGAGAAGGTCTGAGAGCGGTTTCCCTGGGGATGTTGATTCGCTTCGTGAGGTGTTACAGGCGGACGCAGACTCGTCGGATTCAGAGAGCCGTGTAGCGGAAGGGGTTCTGGAATTTGGGATCGGTGGGTGACGGAGAGGCCGGTGAGGGTCCGGAGAAAGGCGACGAGGGCGTTTTTCTGGGTTTGGGTGAGGTTCAGGCGGCGCGGGATTTTGCCGTTTCTTAACAAGCGGCGGGCTACATCCTGAAATCATCGCCGAGGTAATGCTTGCGGGCGATGGGGTCGTTGACGAGTTCGTCGGAGGCGCCTTCGAGGATGACGCGGCCATCATGGATGAGGAAGGCGCGGTCTGTGATGGTGAGGGTTTCCCTAACAGAATGGTCGGTGATGAGAATGGCCAGGCCGTCGCGTTCGCGTAGTTCGCGAACGATGCTCTGGATGTCCTCGACGGCCTTGGGGTCGATGCCGGCGAAGGGTTCGTCCAGCATGAGGAGGCGGGGGTCCGAGCAGAGGGAGCGTGCGATGGCGAGGCGGCGTTTCTCGCCGCCGGAGAGGGTGATGGCGAGGGACTTGGCGAGTTTGGTGATGCCGAAGCGGTCCATCAGGTGAAGGGCGCGGTCGTGGCGCTCGGAGCGGCTGAGGCCGGGCCGGGTTTCGAGGATGGCGAGGAGGTTGTCGCGTACGGTGAGCTTGCGGAAGACGGATTCCTCCTGCGGCAGGTAGCCGAGGCCGAGGCGGGCGCGGCGGTGCATGGGCATTTTGGATATGTCATGGCCCTGGAAGCAGACCGAGCCGGAGTCCGCGGGGACGAGGCCGGCGATCATGTAGAAGGAGGTGGTCTTGCCCGCGCCGTTTGGCCCTAACAGGCCGACGATCTCGCGCGGCTGGACGGTCATGGAGACGCCGTCCACCACGGCGCGGCCGCCATAGGTCTTGCGCAGGCCATGGGCGTGGAGAACGGCGGTTTCGGTGTGGCAGCAGGTGGATCCGGGGTCGTGCATCGCGGAGTTGCGTGAAAGGGATGAATCACCGGTTCTTCTTTTGCAACTCTTCGAGCGGCAGCATGGTTTCCCAAGCTCCCTCGGTATCCATTTTTCCGGTTTTCGGTTGGATGCGCAGGGTGAGGTTCGGTTGTTTGGCGCGCAGCGCGAGTCCGCCGCGGACGACCCATGGGTAACCGCCGCTGATGATGATCCGGTCTTGCTTGATGTTGTATGAGAAGATCGCGCCGCTGGCCTTGATGGCTTTGTTGTCACCGACGGCCTTCTGATCGAGCACGATGGCTCCGGTGGCGACGATGCGTTCGACATCGCCGAATTTTTCACCGAGTTCGTCGCCGAGGTTTGCTTCGGGCGGGCCGTCCTTTTTATCCGGCTTCGGTTTGGCGTCCTTGTTCTCCGGTTTTTTGGACAGGAATATCTTGAGCTCGTTCGCGCCCTTCATGGTGAAGCGCGGATCGGTGACGCTGACGTTTTTCAGATAGACGAAGACGCCCTCGTCGGGGTCGAAGTACAGGCCGCCGTCGCAGGATATGAGGGTGTCCTCGGGGCCGGGTTTGATATCGAGCGGTTTGGCTTGCGGTGCCTCGGTGGCGGGTGCGGATTCACCGGCATCGATTTCGGCTTTGGCGAGAAACGCCCGGGCCGCCTTGTTGGCGGCATCCGAGGCATCGAGCGCGGTGGAGAGTTCGGCGCGGGAGGCTTCGGTGGCTTCGGAGAGGTCCGCGAGTTTGCTTTCCGCGGCGGTCTGTATGGCGGCCTTTTCCTCTTCGGAAAGCGGAGGCGGCGGTGCGGCGCCGGTGGTGGCCGCGATGGCCATGGCCGCGGCTGCGGAGGCGGCGCGGAGTTTCGAGGGCTTGGTGGTCATGGCGGTTTCGGTGGGGTTTGCAATCCAGGTCTGGGCCGGGCCGTGGAGAAGGCCTTCGCCGGTTTCGAGGTCATAGACGAGGCCGCCGCCATTCGCATTCAGGCGGTCGCTGCGGAGGGTGATGGGTTCGTCGGCCTGCACGAAGCCCTTGGACTGGTTGAAGAGGGCATGTTTCAGGTCGATGCGGCCGCGGGGTGTCTGGTCTTCGTTGAAGAACTCAATGGTGATGGTATCGCCCGAGACGGTGCTGTCGTTGACGAGTTTCATCGTATCGGCTTTGAGGACGCCGACGAGCCTGCGTTTTTCGTCGTAGCGCGGGAGCATGACGCGTTGCAGCTCGCTTCCGTCCGGCAGCAGGGAGGTGGCGGAGATTCTGCTTTTTTTCGGGGGGGTGCCCGTGTTTTCCGCGACCAGAATCGCTGGCGCGAGAAAGATCAGAAGTGGAAACGACGGGCGCATGGATGTGGCGATCAGTGCGCGGCGTGGTGGATGGCGATGAGTTTCACCAACAGGTCCTCGATGAATTCGAGCGGGATCTGGTTGGGGCCGTCCGAGAGGGCGTTTTGCGGGTCCGAGTGGACTTCCATGAACAGGCCGTCCACGCCGGTGGCGACGGCGGCGCGGGCGAGGACCGGAGCGAGTTCGCCATCGCCGCCGGTGGTGCCGCCGAGGCCGCCGGGGCGTTGGACCGAGTGGGTGGCATCGAAGACGGCCGGCAGACCCTCCCTGCGCATCCAGTGGAGCGAGCGCATGTCGGCGACGAGGTTGTTATAGCCGAAGGTGGTGCCGCG
>CAZKQK010000267.1:0-2758 GCA_964554865.1 uncultured Luteolibacter sp.
CGTCGCGGTGACCTGGGCGCAAAACAACCTGTCGGAGGACAGCACGACGGTCCGCGAGTTCGCCTATCTCAAACTGCGGAAACTCTAACGGAAACATGTCATATGAGTCGCGACGAACTCCACCAAACCGCCCAGGCGGACACCCCTCCCCACGTGGACATCCCGAACACGCCCCACGGCCTCGTCCTCTGGCTGCTCGGCCGCTTCGGCGTCGCCGTCGTCTTCGCCGCGTCCACCTACTACGTCTATCAGGACATGCGCTCGGACCGCGCCGAGGTCATGGACGCCTACCGCGAGAACATCCGCGTCATCGGCGAGTTCCGCACCGCTCTGGACGCCCAGACCCGCGAGCTCGCCGAGATCCGCCGCTTCCAGTCCCCACGCAAATGACCTTCGGATTTCTGGAAAAAACCATCGCCATCGAGTCCGGCAACGGCCGCGATGACACCCTGCTCTCCCCGCTGCACTTCCGCTGCCGGTGCGGCATCCTTTACCGCGTCCCCGAGGGAGCCACCACCGACGGCATGAGCGCGCCCGCCATCGTCGCCGCCCTCCCCGGCTACGAGTCCACCGGCAGGCACTGGTTCTCCGCCATCCTGCACGACGCCGCCTACCGAGGCACCCTCCAGCGCATGCGCATCACCTCCTGCGAACCCGCGCGTCTCTCCCGCGATGCGGCCGACTCCCTCTTCGCCGAGGCCCTCGCCACCCAGGGCGTCGGCCCCATCCGCCGCGCCCTCATCCGCACCGCCGTGCGCCTCTTCGGCCGGGCGCACTACCAACCCCAGCCAAAGCCATGATCCACTTCGAAAAAGACCCCTCCCTCGAAACCCTGCTCCTCCAGGAAGCCCTCAAGGCCCGCGGTCTCTACACCGGCACGGTGGACAACTGGCGCGGCCCGCGCACCGAGGACGCCCTGTCCGCCTTCCAGCGGCAGATGGCGGCCGCCCGCGCCCTCATCGAGGACAGGGCGTCCACCCGCCCCATCAGCGCGGACGGACTCGCCCTCATCAAACACTTCGAGGGCCTCTACCTCGACGCCTATCAGGACACCGGCGGCGTCTGGACCATCGGCTGGGGCCACACCGGCATCAAGCACAACGACGGCACCGTGCGCAAAGGCCGCAAGATCACCAGAGAGGAAGCCGAGCGCCTGCTTGCCCGAGACCTTGGCGTCTTCTCCGAGCGCGTCTCGCGCCTCATCACCGTGCCTCTCAACGACGACGAGTTCGCCGCGCTGGTCAGCTTCGATTTCAACACCGGCGGCCTCGGCGATTCCACCCTGCGCCGCCTCCTCAACGCCGGCAAGCGGCAGGATGCGGCCTTGCAGTTCGAGCGCTGGGTCTACGACAACGGCAAATTACTCGATGGCCTGCGCCGCCGCCGCCGCTCCGAACGCAACCTCTTCCTCGGCAAACGCCCGTTCCTCGTGCAGTGATTCTGAGATCACTGTGAATCACGATTGGCAGGCCATTGGCAGGTAATTGCTAAAATTGCTATTCCTGTCGGCATTTTGGAGGAGGAGATTCTTACCGAGGGTTCGAATCCCTCCCTGTCCGCCACCGTTCGGGATTGATCCTGCAACTGATTCAGAATCAACTGAATACGGTGATTCCAAGAAGGCCGCGACAGGCTTTCCACACAAAATTCCACACAAGTTGACGCGGAAGCCGGGTTCGATGACCCGCAAACGCAAACGCCGCAGCGCCATCGTGGAAATTGGGACAGGTCCGGCCAAGGTCCGGATCTACACGATCAACCGCAAGGACGGATACGAACAGTTCACCCTCGCATGGAAGGAGGGAGGCCGACGGCGGACCCGCTGCTTCTCCTGCATGGACGAAGCCAGGATGGTCGGCCAGCAGGTGACCGTCCGGCTCATCAACGGCGGCACCGGGGCATGCGAGGCGACCCGCCGTGACATCGACATGCTCCGCCACTGTGAGCGCGTCGCCCAAGGGTTCGGCGTGACGCTCGCCGCCGCCGTCGATGAATGGGCCAGCGCCCGCCGCACGGCTGGTGAGGTCCCGCTTTCGGATGCCGTGCGTTTCTACGCCGCGAACCGGGCCGATCTGCTCGCCGTCCGCGCCAACGTCCAGGTCGCCGCCGAATTCGTCGGATCGCTCAAGCGGAAAGGTGTGAGTGACATTTACGTCCGCAACGCAACCAGCAGCCTCAAGCGGTTCACGGATGCGGTGGCGGGCAACATCGCGGATGTCACCGTGGCCGACATCAACCGCTTCCTCGACGGACTCAAGAGCCTCGGGCCGGTCAGCAGGAACGGCATCCGGCGCAATCTCGTCACGATGTTCGGTTTCGCCAGGAAACAGGGATACCTCCATCTCGACCGCAAGACGGCCGCGGAACAGAGCGATTCGTTCAAGGTTCCCGAGAAGGAAATCGAGATTTTCACGCCCGACGAGATGGAGCGCATCCTGCTCGCCGCCCACGCGCGCATTCTGCCGCTCATCGCCATCGGGGGCTTTGCCGGAATCCGGTCGGCCGAGGTCGAACGCCTCACCTGGCAGGACATCAAGTGGGACCGGGGACACATCGAGATCGCCGGCCGCAAGGCGAAGACGGCGGCGCGGCGGCGCGCCCCCCTCCCCGCAAACCTCAAGGCGTGGCTCGCGCCATGGCGCGGGGAAACAGGCCCCATCGTCACGATCAGCGATGTGTCGGGGGCTTTGGGCGACACCGCCGTGAAGGCGAAAATCCCCGGCGGATGGCGTCAGAATGCCCTCAGACACTCGTTCAT
>CAZKQK010000268.1:0-2722 GCA_964554865.1 uncultured Luteolibacter sp.
TGAGCAACTTGTCTTCTTCTGAAATACCCCTCGGCTTGCCGCGGGGTTGTTTATTAAACTTATCAATATCGATTTCACATGGATTTACCAAAATGTCCTCCTGTCAAACATGCTGTTGCTTTTTAGGATTTGAAACATAGGGATCTGGTGACAGGATTCTTCCTGGGCCATTCAAAGGGCCAGTGGTTCCTCGCCAAAAGCCAACGCTTCCACCTGGAAATTCTAACCAAGCGTGAGTTGGAGTTAAGTCTTTTGGATCTTTGAAATTTTGATTTCTGGCAACCCCAATCGAAACAAGCTTTCCCTCAATTATCTCGCCCTTGATGCAACAATGTGTTTTTTCATCGTAACGAGCGGGAGGTCCGTGCATGTAATCAGGCAAGTGACAGCACGACAACATACCGTAGATATCCCACTTGTTAATCCCATCATTCCCCGCGAACCCATACAGGTTCATCCCGCCGTTTTCTTCTATCGGATCCCTCGACGGCCAGCGGCCTGTCACCGGGTCGTAATACCGGTAACCGTAGTAAAGCAGACCGCTCTCCCCATCCAGGAACTTGGTGGAGAAGCGGAACGGGTTGGACACGCCGTTTTCCTCGACCGCCAGGGTTTCGCCGAAGGGGCCGTATTCGTAGCGGGCGGAGACGGTGCGGTCGCTGCCCCTGACGAGGGCCATGACGTTGCCGTTGCCGTCGTAGCAGGGAAGGTGGCTTTCCGCGCCCTCGCGGATGGCTAGCAGGCCGCCGACTCCGCCCGCGCCCTGCGGGCTGCCGCTGAGGTCGAGGCCCCAGACGAAGTTGCGCAGCATGGTGTTCGAAGCATCCAGCTCGGCGACGGGGTTCCAGCCGTCGTAGAGGTAGCGGCGGTCGCTCTGGAGCGTCCAGGCGCCGCCGTTCCAGTGGGAGACCTGTTTGCGGACGCGGCGGTTTTCCGAATCGTAGGCGAATTCGAGTCTGCGCTTCGCGGCGGCGGGCACGGCGGCGAGGGTTTCCATGCGGATCAGGCGGTTCTCGCCGTCCCAGGTGTAGGTCCAGCGGCCGTCCTGGGTAAGGTTGCCCTCGGCATCGTGGGTGAAGGTTTCGGGAGATTTGGCAAGGTAGAGGTGGCCGGTGGTCCGGCTTTGGAGGTCCTCGCCATTGGGTCCGGCATGGCCGCGCACGGCGAGCACGGAGACGCCGGGGTATTGCGGGGCGGCGCTGTTGTCCACGGCGAGCGCCTTGTAAAAATACTCGTCGAGCCGCTGGACGGCCTGTTGGTTGACGGTGACCTTGGCCGCCATGTGGGCGCGGCCGCGGATGTCGAGCGCTCCGGGGACCTGGCGCCGGGTGTATTGGTTGGCGGCATCCGCCGTGTAGGTCCCGGTGCGGCCGTTGACGGTGGCGGAGGTCCGGTTTCCAATGCCGTCGAAGGCGTAGCCGAAGGCCATGCCGGGGACATCCGCGCCGGCGGCGGTTTTCTTCTGTCCGGAAATCACCTGTCCCATGGGATCGTATCCGTAGCCCCATTTCCCGCCGTCCTCAAGCACGGATTCGGTGCGGCGGTTGAGGTCGTCGTAGGTGCAGGCATGGCGTGCAAAATCATGTTGTGTAAATAATAACAATTACAAAATCACCGCCATCAGATATGGAACAGTGAAACCCCGAGTCTTCTGAGTGGAAAATCACACTTGCCTTGATCTGATCATCAGATAGTCCATTCTGCTCAAGAGATTCACCACGCATGTCCCTTCCCGGTTTTTTCACGCATTTCAGATTTGTTATCGTGCTGGAATTTTCAACTTTTTCAACTATTTCTGAGAAGAACTCAGGATCTTTATTATTATTGAGATAAATCAGCTCCCTGTGTGTCTGAAAACCTCTGTCAGAAATAACGTCAGAAACCGGATTCAAACCTATGGCAGTGACAATCGGAACTTCTTCGGGAGATTTGCATCCAGACGAAATTGCCATAAATAACAGCCCCAATAGAATATAAGTAAAACGCATTGTATTATACTACTTGCATGAGCCTATGTCTTTAAAGGAGAGCGCTCCCTGGGGTTTGATGTAAAACCATCGAGATGAATTTCTTTGGAGGAAATCTAAAATCCCGATTGCAATGTCTCTATTCGTTGTAACGCCAGCTCGATGCATTTGATTGAAATCAAACTTGTCGGGATGTGCGGTTGCACCACCATCGAATTTCCACATCTTCTTTCCACGAGGGCAAATCTTGGTGAGAGATCCCGTGACACGAAGATTAATGTGTCCGATTGTCCATGGTCGTTGATTTGAAAACCAATTGTTAACATCATGTTTCACTGAGATGGTGCCCCCTTCTTTCATTGCACATACTTTTGTGAACAGTTCTGGATGTTGATCTTTAAGATTGCCATCAGCTCCGCCAGAGGTGACTGAGGGGCCAATTCCGAGATACTTGATGTCAGTTAAATAGTCTCTGCCCTGACCATTGCCGAAAATACCCCCTGGATTGATATTCTCCCAAGTGTTTATTGCGTGATTTAGAACACTCCAAAAACCTGCATCGTTCTCAAGTATGCCAAAATCCGTTGTCCAGATCGTCAGACCAAGATAATCCCACTGATTCACGCCATTGTTCCCCACAAACCCATACAAATTCACGCCACCCCGTTCCCCAATCGGATCCCTCGACGGCCACCTGCCCGTCACCGGGTCGTAATACCGGTATCCGTAGTAGAGCAGCCCGGTTTCTTCGTCGG
>CAZKQK010000269.1:0-2706 GCA_964554865.1 uncultured Luteolibacter sp.
GGACGGCTCCAACAACACCTCCACCCACACCTACGCCCTCGATCTGGCCACCGCCCCCGCCGCCACCCCCGCCTTCGATGCCGATGGCAACATGACCGGCGACGGCGTCCGCTCCTACGAATGGGACCACCAGAACCGCCTCGTCAAAATCACCTGGGGCGCGGCCGGCAATCGTACTACGGAATTTCGCTACAACGCCCTCGGCCAACGCTGCGAGCGCATCGACAAAACCGGCTCCACCGTCACCGCCCACCACCACTACCTCTACGACGGCATCCAGCCGCTCTGCCGCTACACCGGCGGCACCGCGGCGGGCAACATCGACCGGCGCTACTTCACTGAAGGCGAGCAACGCAAAAACGGCGCGGCTTGGGACAGCTTCTACTACACGCGGGACCACCTCGGCAGCGTCCGCGAAGTCCTCAAGTCCGACGGCACCCTCGCCGCCCGCTACGATTACGATCCCTACGGGAAACGCAGCGCGCAATACGAGTCCGCCGCCTACACCAACGGCTGCGACCTCGGCTTCACCGGCCACATCACCCAGCCCAGCCCCGTGGCGGGGCAGACGGAACTGGTGATGACCTTGTTCCGCGCTTATGATCCGGAGCTTGGAAGGTGGCTGTCTCCCGATCCGATCGGGGAGGCGGGTGGAATGAACTTGTATGGTTATGTTGGCGGTAATCCCGTGAACATGATTGATCTTTTTGGCCTTGATGCCATCCCCAACACTCATGGGACAAACATATTTGTCATAAGACCCGAGAACTTCGGAAAGAACACTTTGGGCGAAGTAATCCAGATGATGATTGGAAATTTTGTGCAGTATCCGAACGAAAATTTGACAGGTCAGTGCGCGGTTGGAGCTCAGTATCTTTCTGGCACCAAAGTTGGTGGAAAAATGCGCGACTCCCCAAGCACTAAGACCTGGCGACCGGGAAGGCACGTCGATGGGACGACGTTACCTGGCACAATGATCGCGTATGGCTGGGTGGATGGAAAGTACCCAGGGACAACCACAGGGAATCACACCGCAATTTACATTGGTAACAATGCGGTTCTTGAGCAGAATTTTCCTAATGAAAATGGGAAGAGCTACCAGTTGCGAACACTCAGCGCAGAAGATTTGGCTCGCTATCGCGAAGTTTTGTCTCCGAGTAAATCCGATTCGAGTAGTAGTAGGTGTACGATCGGTCTTACCAGAAACCCCTGAAAATTACAATAATGAAAAATCTACTCGTCATGACAATAGCGCTGGTTTTTGCGGTGCTCGTTTCATGCATTCAGAACGACTCTCCGAGACATGATCAGTTCGAAAATCCAGGGGAAATTATAACGAAATGCTTCATTAATCGAGCATTGGATCGGAGTTTATACGAACAGTCAGGCATCCTGTGGAGCCTGAAAGCAGTCCAGCCGAATCTTAGTCAAGAAACTTCGGCACGGGTCCAAAAGTATGTGGATGTGGCGACGCAATTTAAGAAGAATTATTCAGGTTTGTGGCAAAGTATTCCACGCGTTTCGGATGCCCTGCTCCTCCTTAAGTCAGATCCTTTCACTTCATGTGGAAGCCCTCCTTACACGTCTTCCGCAAAGGTTAAGTCTCAGGACGCAAATAGAATTGTATACGAGGTGACATATGAATTACAGGGTAACGCGACTCGTTACTCGCAGACGATTCAGGTCGTAATGATTCGAGAGAATGATAAGTGGTTGATAGAAAATGTTTTTTTCCCCGCTGGGACTTTTCCGATGCTAGGGCAGAAGCAAGATTTTCGCTTTGCTCTAGATTGGTTGTCTTCAGAGATAGACTCCTCGGCGAAATGGGCCAAAGAGAATAAGGGGGCTCTGGAAACTCAGGATCAAATGCTTAAGCGTTTCACGGGTGGGGGCTGAAGATTCTTGAACCGGCCTCACTCCTGCCAACACTTGGGGTAGAAACAGGCTCTGTCACTGGGGCCGTTTCTCATGGATACAAGGGAATCCCCCTCCATCATCCCTTTTGCCACTCCTCAACCCTTGCATTCCAGAACGGTTCCCGCGCCGCGAACTCCTCCGGAGTCAGAGGCACGCCGGGGGGCTTGCCTCATTTTACGGGACAGGCGAATTGCCAGGAATTTCTCGCGTCTCCAAGTCGCTCATTTCCAGATAGCGGGACAAGCGTTCCCAACAAGCCGGGCAGTTCAGCTCCCTCATCCACACCCCGCTCGCCGGCTCCGGCGTGGCCGAGAGCGGCCACCACTGCGTTTACAATCCCGCTGGCAACATCGGCTCGAAACAGGTAGAAAAACCCGGACTCGCCGCCACCATGACCACCTACGCGCACAACTCCCTCAACCGGATCACCGCCATCGGCGGCTCCGGCGGGGTGAAAACCGTCGTCGTGCGCGGGGAAACCAGCGAGCCCGCCAGCGTCAGGGTCCGGCCGGATGCCTCCTCTCCATGGAAAAACGCCCGCATGCTCGCCGGCCGGCGCTTCGAGGCCGACATCGACCTCGCCACCGGTCCCAACCAGATCCAGGTCCGGGCCAGGGACGGCTCCAACAACACCTCCACCCACACCTACGCCCTCGATCTGGCCACCGCCACCGCCGCCTTCGATGACGACGGCAACATGACCAGCGACGGCATCCGCTCCTACGAATGGGACCTCCAGAACCGCCTCATCAAAATCACCTGGGGCGCGGGCAGCAACAAGACCACCGA
>CAZKQK010000270.1:0-2659 GCA_964554865.1 uncultured Luteolibacter sp.
CGGCATGCGCGGCGCGCGCGTGAAGAACATCGTCCGCGAACTCAACAACGAGAAGGTGGACATCATCCGCTGGAGCGAGGAGCCCCGGGAGTTCGTCAAGGAGGCGCTCAAGCCCGCCGAACTCCGCTCGATCACCGTGGACGAGGAAAACCGGATCGTTCACGTCACCGTGGACGAGGCGGACCTCAGCAAGGCCATCGGCCGCAAGGGCCAGAACGCCCGGCTATCCTCCCGCCTGATGGGCTGGGATGTCCAGGTCCGCAGGGACGAGTCCAAGGAGGAACAGTTCCGCGACAAGATCGGCGGAGCCGCCCACACCCTCGGCGAGCAGCTCGGCATCTCCGACGAACTCGCCGAAAAGATCACTCTCGCCGGCGGCATCGCCCCGGAATACATTGTCGGCATGTCCGCCGAGGACATCGCCGGGATCGGCGGCATCTCCGTGGAGGAGGCGGAGCCGATCCTCGCCCGCGCCCTGGCCATCGTGGGCGGCGCGACTTCCAACGATTGACCCCCTCTACCCCTGAACACGCAGACAAGCCGGATGCCCAAGCAAAGCGACAGCTCACCCCAAGACGACAAGATCCTCGATCTTCTCGGATCGAACAAGAAACCGTCGCGCCGTGAGCGCCAGCGACTGGAAGCCGAAGCCGCGGCGCCGGTCCCCAGCAAACTCGAAAAGGCCAAGAGCGAGGCGCTCGACCTGTTTTCCGAGGAGAAGAAACCGAAGACCCGCAAGGCGGCCGTTCCGCCGAAGGAGGTTTTGGGAGCCATTTCCAAGGTTCTCGATCAGGAGGATCCCGCCATGGTGAAAGCGTCTCCGGTGCAGGCCGCCGCGCCGCCGCCACCGCCGCAGGAACCTGAGGAAGCCGCCTCTTCCGAGGAGCCCCGCGATCCCAAGCTCATTGTCATCAAGCCGCCCATCCTCATCCCCGAGCTGGCGGCTCGCCTCGGGCTGAAGCCCTTCAACATCACCGCCGATCTCATCAAGATCGGCGTCTTCCCCGCGCCGAACCAACCGCTTGAGCCGGATACCGCCACGAAAATCTGCGAGATGCACGGCTTCACCTTCGAGCGCGAGAAGCGCGACAAGGACAAGGGCGTCCACAAACCGGAAATCGTCATCGTCGAGCCGGAACCGCCCGTCCGGGAACCCGAAGACCAGCTCAAATTCCGCCCGCCCATCGTCACCATCATGGGCCACGTGGACCACGGCAAGACCTCCATCCTCGACTTCTTCCGCAAGTCCAAGGTGGTCTCCGACGAGGCCGGGGGCATCACGCAGCACATCGGGGCCTATCAGGTCATCCACAACGGGCGCGAGATCACCTTCCTCGACACCCCCGGCCACGCCATCTTCTCGGACATGCGCGCCCGCGGCGCGGACATCACGGACATCGTCATCATCGTGGTGGCCGCCAACGACGGCATCATGCCGCAAACGCTGGAAGCCATCAAACACGCCAAGAAGGCCGGGAAAACCATCATCGTCGCCATCAACAAGTGCGACCTCCCCTCCGCCAACGTCGAGCGGGTGAAAACCCAGCTTGCGGAAAACGGCCTCCAAACCACCGACTACGGTGGCGACACCGAGTTTGCCGCCGTTTCCGCGCTCAATGGCCAGGGCATGGAGGAATTGCTCGAACTCATCGCCCTTCAGGCCGAGGTGCTTGAGTTGCGCGCCAACCCCAAGGCCACCACCCGCGCCGCCGTCATCGAGGCGCGCGTCGTCCCCGGCCGCGGCACCACCGCCACCGTCATCGTCGAGTCCGGCACCCTCAAGACCGGCATGCCTTTCATCTGCGGGCCCTACTCCGGAAAGGTCCGCTCACTCGTCAACGACCGCGGCGAGACCGTCAGGTCCGCCCACCCCGGCATGCCCGTCGAGGTGATCGGCTTCGAGGAACTCCCGAACGTCGGCGACCACCTCACCGAGATGAAATCCGAGCGCGAGGCGAAAACCCTCGCCGGCGAGCGCCAGGAGTCCATGCGCCTGGAACGCCTCAAGCCCCAGCACCGCAACCGCCTCGAGGACCTCTACAACATGGTCACCGACGGCGGCGGCAAGGCCCAGCTCAAACTCATCCTCAAGTGCGACGTGCAGGGCTCCGTCGAGGCGATCAAAAAAGCCGTGCTCGCCATCGAGTCGGACAAGGTCGAATGCCAGTTCATCACCGCCGCCGCCGGCCCGATCACCGAGTCGGACGTCGCCTACGCCTCATCCACCGACGCCATCATCCTCGGCTTCAACGTCAAGGTCGAGGCCAAGGCCGTGAAGGCCGCCAAGTCCTCCGGCGTGGAAATCAAGCTCTACTCGGTGGTTTACGAACTCATCGACCAGGTCCGCGAGGCCATGCTCGGCCTGCTGGAGCCGCTCACCCGCGAGGCGCTCATCGGCCACGCCGAGGTCCGCAAGGTATTCAAGCTCTCCCGCGGCCGCGCCGCCGGTTCCTTCGTCACCGACGGCCGCATCCACCGCAAGGCCCACGCCCGCGTCATCCGCGGCGGCATCCCGGTCTTCGACGGCCGCATGTCCACGCTGCGCCGCTTCCAGGAAGAGGTCGAGGAAGTCCGCACCAACTTCGAATGCGGCATCCGCCTCGGCGAATTCAACGAATACGAGGAAGGCGACATCATCGAGTGCTACAAACTCGAAAAA
>CAZKQK010000271.1:0-2606 GCA_964554865.1 uncultured Luteolibacter sp.
CTTCCCGGCACCACCAGCGCGGCTGGAGAAAAAGCCCGCTTCCTTGAGGAAATCATTCTTGGCCAGTCAGTGGTCGAGGAAATCCCCGCCACCTTCGCCTTCGAGCTGCTCTCCCACATGAAGGGCGGAGCCTCCATCCACACCCTTCTCAACCTCGCGCTCGGTGAAAATGCCGACATCGCCCGACAAGCCGCCGCGGTTCTCAAAACCCAGGTCTTCCTCTACGATGCCGATGCCGCGCGCCTCAAAGATGCCTACAAGGCCGGCAACCCGGTCGCGAAAGACGTTCTCGAAAGCTATGCCGCGGCCGAGTTCTTCACCAAGCTCCCCCCCGTTCCGGAGGAAGTCCAGGTCGTCACCTACATCGCCGCCGAGGGCGACATCTCGACCGACCTCCTTTCTCCCGGCAATCAGGCACACTCCCGCTCCGACCGCGAGTTGCACGGCAAGTGCATGATCAGCCAAGCCGCTCAGGCAGAAATCAAAGCCCTCCAAAAACTCCACCCCGACAAGAGCGTCATGCTCATCGCGGAAAAAGGCACCATGGGCGTCGGCTCCTCCCGCATGTCCGGCGTCAACAACGTCGCCCTCTGGACCGGCAAACAAGCCAGTCCTTACGTGCCGTTCGTCAATCTCTTCCCGATCGTCGCAGGCACCAACGGCATTTCCCCCATCTTCCTCACCACCGTCAGTGTCACCGGCGGCATCGGCCTCGATCTCAAGAACTGGGTCAAAAAGACCGACGCCGAGGGCAAAACCGTGACCAATGCCAACGGCGATCCCGTCCTCGAACAAGTTTACTCGGTCGAGACCGGAACCCTCCTCACCATCAACACCAAGGAGAAAAAACTCTACGGCAACGGCAAAGTGCTGGCCGACATTTCCTCCGCTTTCACCCCGCAGAAACTCGAATTCATCCGGGCGGGCGGCTCCTACGCCATCGTCTTCGGCAAAAAACTCCAGACCTTCGCCGCCGAAACGCTGGGCATTGAAACACCCGCCGTCTTCGCTCCCGCCAAGGAAATTTCACACCCGGGACAGGGCCTCACCGCCGTCGAGAAAATCTTCAACCGCAACGCCGTCGGCAGCACTCCCGGCCTGACCCTGCACGCCGGTTCCGACGTCCGCGTCAAGGTCAACATCGTCGGCTCGCAGGACACCACCGGCCTGATGACCTCGCAGGAACTTGAGGCCATGGCCGCAACCGTCATCTCACCCACGGTCGATGCCGCCTACCAATCCGGCTGCCACACCGCTTCCGTTTGGGATAAAAAAGCCCAGGCCAATATCCCCAAATTGATGTCCTTCATGCAGGGCTTCGGGCTCATCACCGCCCGCGACCCGAAGGACGGCTATCACGCCATGACCGACGTCATCCACAAGGTCCTCAATGACCTCACCGTGGACGATTGGGACATCACCATCGGCGGCGACTCCCACACCCGCATGTCCAAGGGCATCGCCTTCGGCGCGGACTCCGGCACCGTCGCCCTCGCCCTCGCCACCGGCGAGGCCACCATGCCCATCCCCGAGTCCGTCAAAGTCACCTTCAAGGGCACCCTCAAGCCCTACATGGATTTCCGCGATGTCGTCCACGCCACCCAGTCGCAAATGCTGAAAAAATTCGGCGAGAACGTCTTCCAGGGCCGCGTCATCGAGGTTCACATCGGCACCCTCCCCGCCGACCAGGCATTCACCTTCACCGACTGGACCGCCGAGATGAAGGCCAAGGCATCCATCTGTATTTCACAGGCCGAAACCCTCATCGAATCGCTGGAAACCGCCAAGAGCCGCATCCAGATCATGATCGACAAGGGCATGGACAATGAAACCCAAGTCCTCCAAGGCCTCATCGACAAGGCGAACAAACGCATCGCGGGAATCCGGTCCGGGGAAAAGCCACCCCTCGCCCCCGATGCCAATGCCAAGTATCGCGCCGAAATGGTCGTCGATCTCGACATCATCGACGAGCCCATGATCGCCGATCCCGACGTCAACAACGAGGATGTCTCCAAGCGCTACACCCACGACGTCATCCGCGAGCTCTCCTACTACGAAGGCAGTAAATCGGTGGACCTCGGCTTTGTCGGCTCCTGCATGGTTCACAAAGGAGACCTGAAAATCGTCTCCAAAATGCTCCGAAACCTTGAGCGAACCCAAGGCAAGGTCGAGTTCCAGGCTCCACTCGTCGTCGCCGCGCCGACTTATAACATCATCGACGAACTCAAGGCCGAAGGCGACTGGGACATCCTTCAGAAATATTCCGGCTTCGAGTTCAACGACAACGCCCCCAAAAGCGCCGCCCGCACCGAGTATCAGAACATGATGTATCTGGAGCGCCCCGGCTGTAATCTCTGCATGGGCAATCAGGAGAAGGCTGAAAAAGGCGACACCGTCATGGCCACCTCCACCCGCCTCTTCCAAGGCCGCGTCGTCGAAGACTCCGACCGGAAAAAAGGCGAGTCCCTCCTTTCCTCCACCCCTGTCGTCGTTCTCTCCGCCATCCTCGGCCGCACTCCGAGCCTGGCGGAATACAAGGACGCCGTCGAAGGCATCGACCTCACCACCTTCGCCCCGCCGGTGAAGGAAATGGTCGCCGCCTTTTA
>CAZKQK010000272.1:0-2574 GCA_964554865.1 uncultured Luteolibacter sp.
ATCCCTGCCCACGCCCTGATTCCCCGGAATCAGCCTTATCTACGCACCATTCGAATCGGAGGCTTTTTTGTTGCCCAATGCGTTTTTGTGGATCGACGAAATTTTGAAACGGGGAAATCCAC
Organism: uncultured Luteolibacter sp.; assembly: GCA_964554865.1. Classification (GTDB taxonomy): domain Bacteria; phylum Verrucomicrobiota; class Verrucomicrobiia; order Verrucomicrobiales; family Akkermansiaceae; genus Luteolibacter. The sequence continues at coordinate 123 of CAZKQK010000272.1, forward strand.
GTGAACTCATCGGAGGAAAGAACGAACTCTTCAACTTGGCTCGCATCCTCACGCCATTTGTCTTCGGCAAGACATCTGCGATCCGCGAGGACAGGACGGTTCGCGAAGCGGTTTTGCGAATTTTGGACGCCATGGTAGATCAAGGATCTCCGGCCGCTTATCGAATGCGCGATTTTCTGATTTCGCCTGTTTCAGGGAGAAGCTCTCCCGAAAGTGGAGTTTGGCGCGATACGGCAAACAAGTAAACTTGCTTCCATGAAAGCCACCATAGACATCCCGGACGATCTGTATCGAGGTCAAAGCGAAAACCGCCGAGCAAGGGCGGAAGATTCGTGACGTGACGATAGAGCTTTTCCAAGGCTGGCTGACGGGTAGCCAATCCGCACAGGATGCCGCCGAACAAAAGCGACTGAGGGCGTTGATGATGAGGCACGTCGGAAGCTTCGACTCGGGAATCGACGACCTCGGCAGCAACCCAAAACATCTGGAGGGACTTGGTGAAGAATCGCTCGGTCGTCGTTGATACGGGGCCGCTTGTCGCGCTGCTGGATGGCCGTGAGAAGCATCACTCATGGGCGGTGCGTCAGTTGCAGACGCTGCCCTTGCCCTGGATCACCTGCGAGGCGGTCCTGACGGAGTCGTGGCAGCTGCTGCGCGCTCGGCCTGATATTCAGGACCGCGTGCTCGAATGTGTGGCGGACGGAGTGTTGGCGGTATCCTTTTCGCTTCCCGGCGAACTCAACGCTATCCGCACCCTGAGAGGGAAATTCCGAGATGTGCCCATGTCGTAGGCGGATGCCTGCCTTGTCCGGTTGTCGGAATTGCTTCCTCACAGTTCGGTGCTGACTCTGGATTCCGATTTCCACGTTTATCGCCGGAACGGCACCGAGCCGATCCCGCTTGTTTGCCCCGAGGACTGACCATGGCCAAAACCAATCGAGACCGCATTGATGAAGGACCGGATCTGCTGCGCCAGGCCCTGGCCCCCTTTGCCGAGCGGGAACTGAAAGCGACGTTCCGCGACCGTTGGTTGCAGAGTGTGCGGCAACAATTTTCCGACAAACCGCACATTCACTTGGGAGACACCACGGCGGACCGGGACGTGCAGGCCCTGCTGGCGGTGCTGACCAAGTTCTGGGGGATACGTTCAGCCGGACTTTGGGCCATGCGCAGCGCGGTTTGGTGAACGAAATCTGGGAGGTGCGCACACGCCATGCCCACCCGACCGCGAAGTCGGCCTTCAGCTACGGGCGCTTGGGAAGCCGCCCTCCCGCGTCATGGCTCCGGCATGGAGGCGCTCCGTCCGCTTGCCGTTGGCCCGTTCCCTTCGGGGGCGCGGCGAACCGTGAACCCATACGCCCGTGGGGCGTGTGAGGGGACCAGGCCTTTATCGATGCGGATGGGGCGACAGGAATGTCTCCCCCTCAGGCGTCCTTGCCGCAGCATTGTTTGAACTTCTTGCCGGAGCCGCAGGGGCAGGGGGCGTTGCGGCCGGAGGATTCGATGGAGAAGCTGGGTTTGCGCTTGGGCAGGTTGAGCTTGAGTCCGGCGCCTTCGGGGGAAGGGGCGAGCGAGGGGTCGATGTGGCCGGAGCTGCCGGAAACGGCGACGTTGTCCTGGCCGAGCGATTCCTCGCCGCCGTGGAGTTGCTGCGGGGCGCTGTGGAGCTGCCTGAGGAAGGCCTCGAGGTTGGCGGCGGAGCGGAAGAGGTTGGAGAGGGCTTCCTGTTTGATGGAATCCATCAGGGTGACGAAGAGGTTGTAGGCCTCGTTCTTGTACTCGATGAGCGGATCCTTCTGGCCCTGGGCGCGCAGGCCGACGCCTTCGCGCAGGGCGTCCATGTTATACAAATGCTCCTGCCACTGCTTGTCGATGGCGACGAGCATCATGCGGCGCTCCTCCTGATCGAGCACTTCCATGGGCAGGCTGCCGGTGCGGACCTCGTAGGCCTCCTTGATGCGGGAGACGAGCATGGCGGAGATTTCCTCCTCCTCCTCGCGCAGGCTGGTGAAGTCCTCCGCGGAAACATGGACCGGCAGGGTGGAGTGGACCCACTGGATGAGTTCGGAGAAGTCCGGCTTGTCGGCGTCCCGCCCGCCGATGAATTCCCTGACCTTGGCGGTGACGGTTTCCTGGATGATCTCATTGACGAGATCGCGCGGGACTTCGGTGGTGAGCACCTCGTTGCGGTAGCCGTAAACGACTTCGCGCTGCATGTTCATCACGTCGTCGAAATCGAGCACGCGCTTGCGCCAGGTGTAGTTGCGTTGCTCGACGCGTTTCTGGGCGGTTTCGACGGACTTGTTGAGCCACGAGTGTTCGAGCGCCTCGCCGTCCTTCATGCCGAAGCGTTCCATCATGGCGGTCATGCGGTCGGCGGCGGCGAAGTTTCGCATCAGGTCGTCCTCGAAGGAGATGTAGGACTGGCTGAGGCCGGGGTCGCCCTGGCGGG
>CAZKQK010000273.1:0-2548 GCA_964554865.1 uncultured Luteolibacter sp.
CGGTGACGATCCGCCGCTCCGGGTGGTTCACCTCGGTGAGGAACGAGTAAAGGCTGGTCGATTTTCCCGATCCGGTGGGCCCGGTGATCAGGATGATGCCGTTCGGCAAATGCAGCAGCGACTCGATTTTCTTCAGCACGAACGGCTCCATGCCGAGCTTGGCGATGTTGAATTTCTCCTGGTTGAGGAGGCGCAGGGAAACGCTCTCGCCCTCGACCGTCGGCACGGTGGCGACCCGCACGTCGATGGTGGCACCTTCAAACTGGAGGTTGATCCGGCCGTCCTGAGGCACGCGGCGCTCGGCGATGTCGAGGCGGGCCATGATTTTCAAACGGGCGATGACGGAGCTTTGCAGCGCCTTGATGTTTTCCGGCACGGCGATCTCGATCAGGCGCCCGTCGATCCGGTAGCGGATGCGGAGATTGTTGGAAAGCGGCTCGACGTGGATGTCGGTCGCGCGCTGTTCGAGCGCCTCGCGGATGATCTGGTTGACGAACTTGACGACGCTGGCCTCCTCGTCGTCGTCCTGGTCGATGACGTTCGCCTCGTCCTCGCCGGTTTCCAGATTGTCGTAGTCGAGATCGCGGCCCTCCAGGATCTGTTCGAAGGTGTCCGCGCCGACACCGTAGAGGCGGCGGAGGGCCTCGTGCAGGCGCTTGCGGGAGGCCATGCACCAGTCGATGGGCAGATCGAGTTCCTGGGCGGCGGCCTGGCGGGCAACGAGGTTGAACGGATCGAAGGTGGCGAGTTTCAGCCGCTTGTGGTCGCCCTCGCCGGTGATGGCGACGGGCAGGAGACGGTGCCGGAGCGCGATTCGCGGACCGCAGGCCTCGCGCAAGGGCAGAGGAGCCTCGGCGGCGGGAATGGTTTCCAGCCACTCCAGGCCAAGCTCATGGGCGAGCTCGTTCATGTAGCGTTCCTCGTCAACCACGTTGGAATCCAGAACATCATCGATGGGCGAACGCTGGCGCTGGGCCGCCGACTGAAGCACCTCGCTGAGCGCGTTGAGGTCGTCGCATCCGGTGCGGCGGGCGGGTTCGATAAGAAGCTGGGTCATGGGTGCGGACGTCTTGTCGCTTAAAACCCCCGTCAGCGCAATCTGTCTCTTCAAATTGGGTCAATGGGCTGGCGAGACCCGCCGCTATCTGCCGGAAACCGTTGCTTTCCGGCCGGCCGGTGCCCTCCTCGCGGCGGCGATCTCGACGATCAGCCGGTGCAGGATAAGCCGTGGGTCCAGGCCGGTGGTGACCAGCGCCTGATCCGCCTTCTGGGTGGCCTCAAGCACATGCTGAAGGCCTTCGAGATCGTAATTCGCCGCGCTGGCCGCGGCCAGGTAGATCGGATAGACGTTTACTCCGCTGCCATCTTTCTTCTGCGGGAGCCAGGCCCGGTCGTTTTCCGGCAGGCGGTTGAGCGCACCGGCGAAGGAATTGTAGTTTCCACTCCCGGAAACCTTGAACCGGTCCATGATCAGGCGCGCCATGTAAAGATTCCGAACCACCCCGATGACCGAGGCGCGCATGATGCCCACGGCGGACTCGTCCGCGGCGAGTTGCTCGTCGATGAGCCGGATGGCACGGGCGGCGTTGCCGTTTTGGACGGCCTTGCCGATTTCAAAAACCACCGCCGCGCGGCTGAGCGGGACCAGACGGTTGACGTCGTCCCCGGTGATGCACCGGCGGTCGGGACCAAGGTAGAGGTCGAGTTTTTCCAACTCGTTTCCAATCTGCTGGGACTGCTCGCCCGCCAGCATGATGAAGATTTCCAGCGCCTCGTTTTCGAAGGAAAGTCCCAGCGCCGCCGCCCGCTCGACGACAAGCGCGGCCACCTGCTCCTGCCAGTCGTCACGGCTGGTGTCGATCCGGTCAAACACCCGCACTTCGGCCGATTTCTCGATGAATTTCCAGAACGAGCGCCGCTTGTCCACGCCCATCGCACTGAGCAGGAAGCGCACGCCCTGCGGCAGTCCCGCCTCCAGAACGGCGCGCAGCGCCTCCACCCCGGACTCGGTGCGTTGGGAGCGCCCGGTCACGTTGTCGCCAAGGAAATTCGCGTTCCTCAGCCACACCACCTTGTCACCGCCAAACATCGGGATCGTTTGCAGGGCTTGCACCACCGACGAGCAGATCTCGAAAGCCGAATCCGAATTGTCGGCCACCCCGTCAATCGTCTCATGGGTGAAACCGTCGTCCACGCCCTGCGTAAGGCGGTTGTGGAGTTCCAGCGCCTTTTCACGGACCATCCCCTCGTCGGTGCCGATCACCGCGAAAAAGCATCCCGTTTCTGCAGCCTTCGATTTTGCGGGCACGGCAGGCGTGTTAAACGGCGGCGGATCGGAGTGCAAGCGCCGCCGCGCCAGAATGACAGCCCTCCGCGCGGATACGGCGGATTCAAGCGTCTTTCCGCAAATCCCGCGCACTCCAAAGCAAGCCGGCCGCAGCCGCTCCGCTCCCGCGCATCCTGCGCGCCCCGTCCTTGCGCCTCGCGCTGAATCGTTCCCGCGCCGCCTCGAAAAAACCGTTCACAAATCCGCGGCTCCCGATCACCG
>CAZKQK010000274.1:0-2514 GCA_964554865.1 uncultured Luteolibacter sp.
CCTTGGCGATGTTGTTGATGAGTTCCATGATGACGACGGTCTTGCCGACGCCGGCGCCGCCGAACATGCCGCCCTTGCCGCCCTTGAGCAGCGGGCAGATGAGGTCGATGACCTTGATGCCGGTGACGAGCACTTCCGTGTTGGCGGATTGCTCGGTGAGCTTGGGAGCGGGGCGGTGGATCGGCGAGCGCAGGTTGGCGTCAGGCAGCGGGGAGTTTTCGTCCACGAGATCGCCGGTGACGTTGAAAATGCGGCCGAGGATCTGGTTTCCGACGGGCACGGCGATGGCCTTGCCGGTATCGGTGAGGGTCATGCCGCGCTTGAGACCGTCGGTGGTGGACATGGCGACCGCGCGGAGCCATCCGTCACCGAGGTGCTGCTGCACTTCAAGCACGAGCCTGGTGTTCTCGCCATTGAGCGCGTATTCGATTTCCAGGGCGTTGTAGATTTCGGGCAGCTTGCTGGCCTTGGAGAAGTCGGCGTCCACAACGGCGCCGATGATCTGGACGATGGTTCCTTGGTTGCTCATGGTGGGAAAGGTGGGAAGTTATCGGTTTTCGGCAGTCGTGTCATTCCATCGCCTTCATGGCGGTGGTGATTTCGAGGAGTTCGGCGGTGATCGCGCCCTGGCGGAGCTTGTTGTATTCGAGGGTGAGTTCCTTGATGAACTTCTTGGCGTTGTCCGTGGCGGACTTCATGGCAACCATCCGCGCGGAGTGCTCGGAGGCGCGCGCCTCGACGTGGGCCTGGAACACCTGGTAGTTCGCATAGAGCGGAAGGATGGCTCCAAGAACTTCGGAGGGGTTGGGCTCGAAGAGATAGTCGTGATCCGGATCGTTCCTGTGATCCTCGACGGAGAAACCACTGCCGATGGATTCAAAGGCCTGGCTCTCACCGGTCTTGTGCCCCTGAATGGGGAGCAAGGTGACGATCTTGGGATCCTGGCGCAGCGTGTTGACGAAGGAGGTGAAGGCGATGGAAACCTTGTCGTAGTTCCCCTCGAGAAACTGCTGGGTGATGAACTTGGCGATCGGCCGGGTCTGCGAGAAGGGAACGGGATCCTTCACGGTGAAGTCGGCGATGACCTTTCTGCCGAGTTTCTCGCACATCGTGCGCAGCTTGCGGCCGACGGTGACGAAGTGGGCGTCCGCCGCGGCGTGCGAGCGGATGGTTTTCGCGAGGTTGGTGTTGAGCGGGCCGCAGAGGCCCTTGTCGGTGGAGATCACCAGTACCAGCTCGCGGTTGCCCTCGCGGCGCTCGAGAAGCGGGTGGGACTCCTCGTTGAAGTTCTTGCGGATGTCGAAGAGCACCTGGGTGAGGTGCTGGGCGTATTCGCGGCCGGCGAGCGCCTGGTCCTGCGCCTTCTTCATCTTGGCGGCCGCGACGAGCTGCATCGCGCGGGTGATCTGCGCGGTGTTTTTAACCGATTTGATGCGGCGGCGGATGTCGCGGAGATTGGCCACTGTTTTTAAGGTTGGGAGATTGGATAATTGGAGATTGGGTAATTAGGGGAAGACGGGAAAGGCATTGGCCCAATATCGAATGTCTAATCCCTAATGTCCCTTGTCACTTCCAGGACTTCTTGAAGTCCTCGACGGCCTGCTTGAGGGCATCGACCATGGCGGCGTCCTTCTTGAGATCCGGTTTCTCGTTGCGGACCTTGTCGAGCAGCTCGGACTTGCGGGTGCCGAAGAACTCGCCCATGGCGGCCTGGAAACGCTTCACATCGGTCACGGCCACGTCGTCGAAGTAGCCGTTCTGCATCGCGAACAGATAGACGGCCTCCATTTCCATGCCGAGCGGGCTGTATTGGTTTTGCTTGAAGAGTTCCACGATGCGGGCGCCGCGGTCGAGTTTCTTCTTGGTGGAGGCGTCGAGGTCCGAGCCGAACTGGGCGAAGGCCTGGAGTTCGCGGAACTGCGCGAGGTCGAGCTTGGTGGTGCCGGCCACGGACTTGATGGTTTTGGTCTGCGCGGCGGAGCCGACGCGAGAGACCGAGAGGCCCACCGAGATGGCGGGGCGGACTCCCTGATAGAAAAGGTCGGTTTCCAGGTAGATCTGGCCGTCGGTGATGGAGATCACGTTGGTCGGAATGTAGGCGGAAACGTCGCCGGCCTGGGTTTCGATGATCGGCAGCGCGGTGAGCGAGCCGCCGCCGGCGGCTTCGGAGAGGCGGGCCGAGCGCTCGAGCAGGCGGCTGTGGAGGTAGAACACGTCGCCGGGGTACGCCTCGCGGCCGGAGGGGCGGCGCAGGATCAGCGAGACCTGGCGGTAGGCGACGGCGTGCTTGGAAAGGTCGTCGAAAACGATCAGGCAGTCCTGGCCCTTGTCCATCAGGTATTCGGCGATGGCGCAGCCCGCGTAGGGGGCGAGGTATTGCATGGCCGCGGCGTCCGAGGCGGAGGCGGAAACGATGGTGGTGTATTCCATCGCGCCGGCGTCCTCGAGGATCTTGTGGGTGCGGGCGACGTTGGAGAGCTTCTGGCCGATGGCGACGTAGATGCAGTAGAGCGG
>CAZKQK010000275.1:0-2511 GCA_964554865.1 uncultured Luteolibacter sp.
CTTCCGCGGTGGCTCTTGCGGAACTTGGTTCGTTTGGGCATCAAAGGCATGGCTCAGTCCTCCTTGGAAAAGTTAGAAGTTGTGTGGGATATGATATCAGTTGCGGCTGGCGGAGCGGCGATCACCGCCACCGCGGGGTCCGCGCTCGCCGCGCTCGCGCGGCGGACGGGAAGGTCCGGAACCGTCGTCCTCCTTCCTGTTGACCCAGCACTTCACGCCAATGATGCCGTAAACGGTGCGGGCCTCGGCAAAACCGTAGTCAAGGGGGACACGGAGGGTCTGGAGGGGCACCTTGCCCTCGCGGTAGCCTTCGGCACGGGCGATGTCCGCGCCACCAAGGCGGCCGGCGACGCGCAGGCGGATGCCTTCGGCGCCGAATTCCATGGCGGTCTGGAGGGCGCGTTTCATGGCGCGGCGGAAGGAAATCCGGCGCTCAAGCTGGACGGCGATCTGTTCGGCGACGAGTTGGGCGTCAAGCTCGGGCTTGCGGATCTCGACAATGTCGATCTTCACCTGGGCGCCCTTGCAGACGTCGGTGATGTCCTTGGTCATGACCTCGATCTCCTTGCCCTGGCGGCCGATGATGAGGCCGGGGCGCGAGGTGTGGAGGGTGACGCGGACGCTGTTCCAGGCGCGCTCGATGACGACGCGGGCCAGGCCGGCGTTCTGGAGTTTCTTCTTCAGATACTCGCGGACGGCGAGGTCCTCGTGCAGCTTGTCGGTGTAGTCCTTGCCGGAGGCGTACCACTTCGACCGCCAGTCCTTGTTGACTGCGAGACGGAAGGCGATCGGATTTACTTTCTGGCCCATGTTAGGTGGTGGATGAGATTAAGGGGAAGTGATCAGGCTTTTTCCTCGGCGGCCTCAGGGGCTTCGGCGGAGGGTTCTTCGGTTTTCTTGGCGGCGGCCTTGCGGGCGACCTTTTTCTTTTTCTCGGGGGCGGAGCCGACGAGGGTGATGGAGATGTGGCTGTTGCGGCGGATGATCGGGCCGGCGGAACCCTTGGCGCGCGGCTTGAAGCGGCGGAGCATCGGGGCGGCGCCGATCACGGCTTCCTTGACGACCAGGGTGTTGGTGTCGAGGCCGAAGTTGTTGTCGGCGTCGGCGATGGCGGTCTTGAGGGTTTTGCCGATCAGTTGCGCCGCTTTCTTGGGAGTGAAGTTGAGAATGTCGAGCGCGCTGGAAACGGGCAGGCCTTGGATCTCGCGGGCGACGTCACGCGCCTTTTTGGGCGAGAGGCGAACGTATTTGCTGGTGCTTTTGACTTCCATAAGAGTCGGGGCTGAAGGTTGGTGGCTCAGTTGGCTTGTGTTTCGAGAATGGCGAGATCGCCGACGCGGGCGGATTCGGCGGGGCTGTCGAGGGTTTCGACAAACAGTCCGCTGACTCCCTTGCGGACGTCTGCGAGGATGGCTTTTCCATAGGGCTGTTGCCCGCGGGAGAGTCGGAAGGTCATGCCGATGCGCGCTCCCTGGCTTTCGCCGATGTTGAGAACGAGCATGCCGCTTTCCTGATCGACGCTGACGATCCGGGCCTGTTGAAGGGAGCCGGACCGGACATCGGGGCGGGGCTTCTGGCGCAGACCGAGAACGGCGTCAAGCTCTCTTAGCGAGGTTTCGACGCGAAGTCTGGAATCGGGGTCGGATACGACGGCCTGGCGGAGGTAGTCGGATACGGCGGAGAGGAGGCGCGTGACGGATCCTTCCAGTTCCACGATGCGTTCGTTGGCGAGCTGGAGGTCGGCGGCCGCCTGAATGAGGCGGTCATCTCCACCGTCGAGGAGGTTTTTGCCGAGGGCTTCGAGGCGCTCGCGAACCTGGGCGAGTTGCTCGGACGCTTCCTTTTCCCCACGGTTTGCCTCGGCGAGGCTGCGCTGGAGCGCCTGGTTCTGTTGCTGGAGGTCGATGAGGGCATCCTGCAACTGCGCGGCGTCCGGCGCTTGCGCGGCGCACATTCCGGCGGCGGCCAGCAGCCCGAGGGCTGAGGCGATTGCCTTGGAATGGAGGGTGCGGCGCATGGTGTGGGGGAAATGGAAGGGGCTTACTTCTTGCCGATACCGCCGTGCTGGCGGAAAATGCGGGTGGGGGCGAACTCACCGAGCTTGTGGCCGACCATGTTTTCGGTGACATACACCGGGACGAAGGTCTTGCCGTTGTGGACGGCGAAGTTGTGACCGACGAAGTCCGGAGTGATCATCGACTTGCGGCTCCAGGTTTTGATGGGCTTGCGGTCTGATCCTGCGTCGGCGACGGCATCGATCTTGGAGAGGAGCTTCTGATCGACAAACGGGCCTTTCTTGAGAGAGCGTGGCATGGGAATCGTAGCGTTGGGGATTCGTGCTGGGTGGGAAGGGGCTTACTTCTTCTTGTGGCGGGACTCGACGATGAAGACGCTGGTGGTCTTCTTGTGATTGCGGGTCTTCTGGCCCTTCGCGTGGCCCCAGGGGCTGAGAAGGTGCTGGCGGCCACCGCCGGATTTCGATTTGCCCTCACCACCACCGTTCGGGTGGTC
>CAZKQK010000276.1:0-2272 GCA_964554865.1 uncultured Luteolibacter sp.
GGGCGATTTTCGCTTGATAGTCCATGGGTGGTCCGCCGCGCGGCGGGTGCGGAATGTGAGCCGCTTCCCCACCCCCCGTCAATGCCCGAGCATGGGGATCCGGATCCCCTCCCCCGTCAGCCCTCGCGGCCCTCTTCCCTCACACGGATGAAGCGTTTCAAAAACAGCAGCCCCACGGGAGCGACCAGCACCATCAGGCCGATGATGAGCCACATCATGCCCGGCTGCCGCGGTCCTTCCGCCGGGCAGTAGCGGTCCAGCAGGCCGCCAAACGAAAGCCCGGTGGCCACCTTGCCGATCAACAGCGGAATGTAGGAAAGCGACGAATAGGACGCCTCCTGGCCGGGCGGCGCGATCGAGGCGGCGTATTCGTAGACGCGCGGCGAGTAAAACGCCTCGCCCACCGAGAACACCACCTGCCAGAGGAAGATCATGATGAAATACGGATGCACCTCGCCGATGATTCCAAGGTAGCCGTTTCCAACCGCGCGTCCAAGCCAACCGCCCGACAAGCCCTGGAACCAGGACGCCGGCAGCGCCATGAACGCGAAGGCCGCCGCCGTGATGAAGCCGCCCAGGATCACCATGGTGTAGGAGGCATACTTGCGCGTCGCCATCCCCACCATCGGGGCAAGCACCAGGATCATGATGCTGTTGGTGGCGTTGAGTCGGCCCACCTTGCTCACCGCGTCGCCACCGATCTCGCGCTCGGTGAATGGCGTGAGCACGTAGTCCATCAGGTTGAAGACGATCTTGAGCAGGCCGATCATCAGCAGGAAGACCAGCAGTTTCGAGAAACCCGGAGAGCGGAACAGCTTGCCGAGCATGCCGAGCGTGTCCTTGGCGGCATGGCCGGTCGTCGCCATGATCCTGGCGCCCGTACCCATCCCCTCGGGAAACCGGTGCTCGTGCCCGGGCAAGGGGACGAATCCCGTTTCCGTCATCTGCACGCCCGGTCTCAATAGCGAGATCAGCGGAAACATCAGAACGTCGATCAGCATGCTGACCAGGATCAGGACGCCGTAGGCCGATACCGGTTGGTCGAGCCCCGGCAATGACATCGTTTTGCCATCGGTCATCCGACCGATGATGCCGTCCGAGATGAAATAGCCGAACATGAACCCGAAGTTCATCAGCCCGTAAAACAGCGAGAAGGCCACGGTGCGCTGCGAGGGCTTCGAGTACAGGCGCAGCGCCGCCACCAGTACCGGCGTGCAAAGCGCCTCGCCGATCGCCAGCGGGATCAGGCCTAACAGAAGCGCCGCGTGGGGGTTCGGCCCCAGCGCCATCACGATTCTTGTTAGAACGCAGATCGTCACACCCGCCAGCAGCGTCTTGCGCAGGCCCAGCACGTCGGTCAGCGAGCCGCTCACGACCGTCGCCCCCGTCATGAACAAACCCCACACGACGATGATGAATCCGGCCGATTTCTCATCGTACCCGAGATCCCGGATCAGCCACATCGAGACCGAAAAGTTCAGGATCTTGTAGGCCGTCACACTCAGGAGCTTCAGTCCGAAGGTGAACCCCATCTCGCGCGGCGAGTCCGCCAGGCGGATCATCGCAAACAGACCCACCCCGAAAATGCTCAGGCCCAGAATGACCGCGGCGGCGATGCCGAGGTTCAGTTTGTAGTCGGAAACGTAAGCGACCAATATGCTGAAGAGCAGCAGGCCGAAGGCCTTCAGCGCGAAAACCAGGGGATTGGACTCGGGGGGGGCCGGGGATTCCATCAGGGATAAAGGGGTGCGTCAGATGTTTGCCAGCATCTCAATGCTCGCCACGGGCCAGCATTTCCGCCTCCTCCTCGTGCGAATGGATCTGCAGGGACACCTGCACCCCCTCCTTGTCCGCCGCCGCCTTGAGCACGTTGCGCACGGCCGAGGCGGTGAATCCGTTGCGGCCGATCAGCATCGCCACGTCCGCCTTGGCCAGCACCAGCTTGAAGCGGACCTTTTTCGGAGCCAGTTCGGCCACCTTGAGCTGGGCCTGTGACGGGTCGTCGATCAGCTTGACGGCGACATACTGGAGAAAATTCCTCAGGCGTTCGGTAACGGGCTGCATGGCACGGAACATGGCCGGGTTTTCCCCTTGCGGCAAGTCCGGGTTCGCCGCTTTTCGGTTAGGACGCGCCCCGGCATCGGAAAATCCGTGACTTGTGGTTTCGCCGCACCGGCGCAAGCCACTGACAGTCAAATGGTAGTCCCGTCAGGAATCGAACCTGAACCTACGGCTTCGGAGGCCATCGTCCTATCCATTGGACCACGGGACC
>CAZKQK010000277.1:0-2161 GCA_964554865.1 uncultured Luteolibacter sp.
CGGAGGAAGAAGGGATGCCCCCATGCCTTCGCGCCGAGAGCCCAGTTGCGGATGTGGTTGTCCCAGTTGCCATTGATGATGTTGTCCAGGCGGTAGTTGGAATCCGCCCGGTGCCCCTGGGGTTGCCAGGTAAACATCGGCATCGAGCCATGATTGCGGATGCTCGTCGCGGAGTTGGTCGGAAAGCCGATGGTTCCATTGCCATCCTCCCAATTGCGGAAAATGTTGACGATGGAGAGTCCCTTTCCGGCCTGCTGCTCAAAGGTCCGGACATTGTCCATCGAGCCGGTGAATCCCGGGAAAGCCCCGCTGTAAACCGACTCCTGGGCGGCCAGGTGGACCGGGAGACAGACCATCAGGACCGGAATGAAACGATACGGGCGGAGGAATACGGACGCGAAAGCGCGTGGAATGGGGGTTTTCAAGACAAGTCGGGTTTCAGGGGTTTTCGACAAATCCAACCGGGAAGCGGGGCTTCCCGGACTGCGGACATTTCGCCTGCCGGATGGGTTTTCAACAGGTGCGCCAATATGCCGGTGTTTTCCCGGCATGTCTATTGGCCGATCGGCCAATGGCGGTCCTCCCGCTTCACGGCTTGCGCAGCCCGCGCTCAACCGCTTCAACGCTGGCAAAGGGCGCGGGGGCATGATGTTTGCCACGATCTAACATGCGGCTGTGCGAGGAGGGAGAATGGACGAAGTTTCTCCACCCAACACGGATGAGGCTCCGTGATGTCGAACCCAGCGCCAGGTTGGAGGTCGGGATGGCGGTTTTGTATCGAAGGTTTTCCACCCCGAGCCATGATTTGGCTGGATAATGTTTCAGTGTGGGAACCGGCTTCAGGGAGGCTCTTCCGACGCCGGGCAATCGCTCTTGATCATTCAAGCGATCCCCTTCCGAAGATCCCTCAAACTCCAGAGGGTCCCGCTTGCCGTCGCGGCTCCGCCCTTCAGCTTCCTCGCCCCATCCTTGCGCTTCGGGCCGAATCGCTCCCGCGCGTTCGCGAACGCCTCGTTCACGAATTCCCTGCCGCCGATCACCGCGCCGTCCGTGAAATACCGAATCCGGCAGCGCAGCATCTTCGCCATTCCAAGATCCTTCAATACGGTTTCGTTATCCTCGCTTTCCAGCATCTCCGCCGTGTTCTTCGTCGTCTGCCCAAGTCCTTTCGCGCCTTGTGACAGCTCCGCGCGCCCCGGTTTCCTGCCCAAGGAAAGCCCCATCAAGCGCCGGTACAATCGGGAAACCTCTTTCCACTTCTCCGCCTCGAAACCCACTCCCTGATCGCGGAAATACGCCCGCACCAGGCCGGCCCGCGCCGTTCTGCCGTTGCCTTTTGAACCGCCACCGATCGCCTCGCCATAGCTGCTCCAGCGGTAATCCGCCGGGTCCTTCACCATCCCGGCGCGCACCGGATTGAGATCAATGTAGGCGGAAATCGTCTTCGCCGCCACGCCGTCCTCCACGATCACGCTCTTGAAGCGGTCCTCCCACAACCGTCCTGTCCTGGAATGCGCCCGGTTGAACCATTGGGTGAAACGTTGCAGCAACCCCTTCATGAACTCGCCGAGATCCTGCATCCGGTAGGTGAAGCGCTTGTGAATCGCCGCCAGCGCTTCCTCCAGCCCGGACGCCTCCGCGTAAACCGCTGTCCTGGCGTCGGCCAATTCCTTCGCCACTCCGGCCACGAACGCCTCGTTGTAAATCGCCGACAAGCGTTTCAACAGCTCTCCATCCGAAAGCCCGCCCTCCGCCATCGGCGGAACTTCCAGCAACAGATGGAAGTGGTTGCACATCAGACAGTAGGAAACCACGCGGCAGCCGGTGAATTTCTCCTGCAAGCGCATCAACGCGCGGAACTTTTCCTTCTCCTCCGACCCGAAGGCGAACCGCCGGTCCACCACCCGCGAGATCACATGGTAAAACACCGGTTTCCCGGCGGATTTCCGCCACTCGGCCAGCCAGCGCGCCTTTCTCATGGGGAAGAACTACCCGGGCGGGGGAGAAATGGCAAGAAAAGACTTCGATTAAAGGCCTGTCCCTCTGTCATGAAACAAATCCAATTTCGATATCCGCCGTGCCATCATTGGCCGGAGCAATGCCGCCGACCCAGTTGCCCCCGTCGGACCAGTTGGCTGTCGTGCCGAGGCCGGACCAGGTG
>CAZKQK010000278.1:0-2115 GCA_964554865.1 uncultured Luteolibacter sp.
AACCCGTCCGCCATTTGCATCAACCTCAACGCCACCACCCGCGATGCGTCGAAGGTCGAGGGCCTTGTCTTCCGTTCCACCGATCACCGCGAATGGAAAGGCCAGACATCCCGCTTCGATTTCCTCGTCAAGCGATTCAAAGGCTCCGGCCGCCTCCTCATCGTGGACAACGCGCAGCGCCTCACCATGTCCGGCCGCCAGTGGGTGTTCGACTTCGCCGACGAGGCCGAGTGCCCCGTCGCCCTCATAGGAAACCCCGAGATGATCGACGCCATCCGCGGCAACGACCAGCAGTTCTCGCGCATCGGCATCCACGGCTGCTACGAGCTTGAGGTAGCCGAGCTGCCAGCCGCCTCCCACTACGTCACGCGTCAGGTGAGCGATGATGAAACCGCCGACGCCATCTCGGATCTCGTCGCCTTCATGGCCTCCAGGGAAGGCCGCCTCCGCGCCGTGAAAAAGACCGTCATCCTCGCCCAGCAGCTCCGAGCCGAGTCCCCGAAGCTCCAGCACGATCCGCGCGCCGCCATCCGCGCCGCCCACGCCCGCCTCGTCCGCGATTACGCCCTCCCCTCCGACTGACCGCCATGACCTTCCCGCAACAAATCCTCGTCGATCTCCTCGCCGGACAATCCACCGCAGACTCCACCGCCGGCCGTCTCAGCCTCTCGAATGCCCATGCGGCGGCGATGCTGCGCCGCCACTGCAAAGACGGCCTCGTCACCTCCGGCCTCATCGGCGGCCGATTGATCGTCTTTCGTCTCACCACCGCCGGCATCCAATCCGCCATCGCCCTGAAACCGCGCCGCCATCGCCGGGGCGCCTCCGCCGAGCCAGCCATTCCGGTCTAATCATCCACCCCAAACCACCAACCACCATGGCAACCAAAAACGAAGAACTCCAAGGTCAATCCCAACTCACCCGCACCGTCATCGCCGCCCTTGAAATCAAGGTTCCGGCACCCAAGGACATCCGCTTTCGCGGATCGCTTCTCCGCAAAGCCGCCGCCGAACTGCCCGCCACCCAGCTACAGTTTCTTATCCGCCTCTTCGAGGCCGCCGCCGCCACCGACTATCCGGACGCGGATGTCGTCGAGTTCCGGCAAACGCTCGAAACCCACCTCGGCCGCCACTTCGGTCTCAGTGAATTCAAAGCCGCCGCCATCGCAAAATAACACCCTCGGCCAGGCACCGGCGCGGCCTAAGCCACCGCATTGCTCATGATCGCCGGTGCCTTCAACCCCCAATCCCACCACCCATGAAACACCGTCTCGCCACCATGTCGCCCTATCGGGTCTTGGCGCGGAAACTCATCGACCGGGTGATCGCCGACAACGTCCTCGGCCCGGTCGGATGCCTCCCCAAGGAGGATCTCCGCGAGCTGCGCCAGATCCTCTATCAAACCGTCTGCTTCGGATCGCTCTCGGCATGGGAAAAGAAGATCCTCCGGGAAGAATGGAGAATCACCCTCGGCCACCCGGCCAAGCGGAAACCGAGAATGAAGCGCATCCACGGCCTCGCCGAGCGCGATGTCCTTCCGTCCATGCGTGATTGGGCGATCAAACGCGGCCTGATCCAAGAACCTGAAACCACAGCCGCGCAGCCATGAGCGACGACGTCACACGCCCTCTGCCGCATGCCGTAGGCCCTGAGAAAAGCCTGCTTTCCAGCATGCTCCAAGATCCACAGGAATGGATCGGCGTGGCGATTGAGGAAAAGCTCACCAGGGAGCACTTCTACCAGCCGGCGCATGCCACCTTGTTCGGCTATCTGATGGAGTGCTTTGAGAACGGCCGCGAGGTCGAGCTGGTGTCTCTTGTCCAGAAACTTCTGGATCGCGGCATGCTCGACCGCGTGGGAGGACCGGCCGCGCTGACCGACCTTTATACCTACGCGCCCAGCCCCGGGCATTTCCGGCATCACCTGCAGCATGTGAAGGACAAGTTCGTGCTGCGCTCGATCATCCGGAACTCCAACGAGGCCATCGCCCGGGCATACGAAGCGCCAGAGGAAGTGGCCGCCTTGCTCGATTCCGTAGAGGCGAAAATTCTCGCCATCCGCGAGGGAGCGGAAACGAACAAGGCACACGCCATCAGGCAGTCCGTCGAGGAAGTGA
>CAZKQK010000279.1:0-2099 GCA_964554865.1 uncultured Luteolibacter sp.
ACGTGGTTGTAGGTGTTGGGCCCGTCGATGAAACCGGCGGGATCGCGGGAGAGGAGGTTTCCGGCGAGCTTCGCCCCTGCCGGGAAAACCGCAACCAGCAGGAAAAACAGCAGCGTCAGGAAAATGGAAACGATTCGCGGCAATGCGTGGCGATTTTGCGAAACCGGGGCGTCCGGTGAAAGGGAAAATGCGACGAGGGTTGTGAAAGGGGTGTTCACGTCACTCTTTCCCGGGCGGGGGAGCGTCCCCTTCCCTCAACCCGAGCAGGCGGGCGATGTTCCGGGACTCCCGCCGGATGAGCAGGGCGGCGGCGGAAACGGTGCGGTCATCCGCCAGCGCCGGGCCGCAAGTGTCGCCAGCAATGCACAGGAGATTGGAAATGGCCGTGATCGCATCAAGGCTGTCCTGGATTTCATCGGACTGCCGGACGGAGAGGGGTTTGCGGGGCGTGTTCATCGGATGGCGGGAAGTTGCGGCACCCCCTCTGCCGGAGGTGCCGGGTGTCAACTACCGCAATTACACGGCGGCCGGTATTCCCGTTCGCACGGTGTTGTATTCCCGGCTCTCCACCCGACTCATGACAAGTCGCCGGAAATGGGCGTACAAAGGCCGTCTCTCGGGACGGCCACCGGTAATTGTTGTAGTGAAGCGAGGGTGATCGATTCCGTTCCCTTGTCAATCCATCACTTGCGCGGAGTGGCTGAAACCGCTCAATCTTGCCGAGGCATCATCGCGACGAGTCGTGCTTCTCACCGCGTGAAGGACTGGGGCTCCGGCTGAAAAGGCAATTCAAGGGGCGGGTCCGAACCGGCGGGACAGGACATCCGGTGAATGCCATGGCCGCTCGCAGCGGCGCTGGAAAAACATCCGCCGGAGGAGGCGGGTGCAGCCTGCATGGCGTGAGCGGAGCGAGGGCAAAGGTCCGTGTCTTGAAGCGTTCGGACGAATACAGGGGGGCAAGCCGCCGTCGCTGCGGACCGTTTCCCAAGAAGCTCCGATTCGATACGCGTTCTCAATCCGATTGGCTCGGCCTCTGCGGTTGACTGCCACTATTTCATTTCTTGGGATTCTGTGTCTCTCGTAATTTTTCAGCATACTCAACTTCATCGCTAAGCATTTGAATCTTAAGAGATGCAGACTCCCAATTTTCTGCCAGCGCACAGAAGAATGAGCACTTTCCGTTCGCATAGTAGAATAGTTCGCCTTTCCCGTCGGAAAAGGATCTGAGGAATGAGTGCGGGTGCTGCGGCTTGAGTTCTTCGATATCTAACAATTTTACTTTTGAACGGGTAGTGATCGCCCTTAGAAGATTGGTCGCGGACTCTGCGTCTTCTTGGCTTGAAGACAAAAAATAAACCCCTTCAGCCGGGGGCTCCAATGGACTCCACGAGCGCGCTTTCCCGTAGTCCATGAGGCGACGAGCACATTTTGAATCGAACACCTCAGGGAGCGCAGAGGAATTATCAACTATCCACTTCCAAGCAATGAAATCCGGTTCCTTTTCTCCAACAGTTTCTGAACCCGTCCAATGGACATTCCCATCCCATCCACTGGTCTTCAAAATGATATAATTTTCATCACTTGTCTTCGACAAAGAAGGCGTGTAATAGGTCATCGATACTTTTTGATCTGAACTCATATCTTCGCTTTCTACTCTGGGATGAAGCCCATGCGCTGAAGTTGCTTGGCGGCATCCTGCTCCATCAGATTCTTGTCCAGATGAGGAATGCGACCAGTTGGATAACGCTGCGCTTGCCAGAAGTGGATCAACTCTTCAGTCAGCGTGCTCAGGTTTGAGCCTTTGCCCAATACGATTTCGTAATTTGATTGGTCGATGTAACCGTTGATCGGCTTGCCGGTGACGGGGCTGTATAACCGTTCGCCGCGACGGCGCGTGATCTTGCCACCTGCGGCAACAAGCTCATCATATGCCGCTCTATTATGCGCGAGTATTGAAGCACGATCAGCACCAGTTCCCAGTCGGTAACTCTGATTCAGAACATCATCCGCCGGGGTTTTTGCCGCGCTCGTCCCCCCCTTCGCTCCCTTTCTCACCACCGCCGCGCCGGTTTTTCCGGTCATTATGCCTTCGCCGACGG
>CAZKQK010000280.1:0-2069 GCA_964554865.1 uncultured Luteolibacter sp.
GGTGATCGTCCTCGGCGAAACCGGCCGCAACTTCGCGGCCGGCATGTCCGGCGGCACCGCCTACGTTTACGATATCGACGGACTCTTCGAGAAACGCCTCAACAAGGAGATGGTCAACCTCTACCGCCTCATCGAGTGCGGGGACGCGGACATCGCCAATGTGAAGGCGGAAATCGAAAGGCACGTTCAATACACCGGCTCCGCACGCGGCAGGTTCCTTCTGGAAAACTGGGACGCCGAGCTGCCCAGGTTCTTCAAGGTCTTTCCACGCGACTACGAGCGCATGCTCGAGTGCTTCCGCAAGGTCGAGGAACAGGGCCTCACCGGAGACGAGGCCGCCATGGCCGCGTTCGAGGAAAACCTCAAGGACATGTCCCGCGTCGGCGGCAACTGATATCACCCAATTCCCAATCCCAAATATCCAATCTCTTTTCCCATGGGCAAGCCTACCGGATTCATGGAAATCGCTCGCAAGACCGATTCCGAAATCGCACCGATCGAACGCCTCAAGAACTGGCGGGAATTCAAAATCCACGGAGACGACAAGGAGCGCGCCGCACAGGGTGCCCGCTGCATGGACTGCGGCACCCCGTTCTGCCACACCGGACACATCGTTTCCGGAATGGCCAGCGGCTGCCCCGTCAACAACCTGATCCCGGAATGGAACGACCTCGTCTTCCGCGGTCGCTGGAAGGAAGCGTTGGAGCGCCTTCGCAAGACCAACAACTTCCCCGAGTTCACCGGCCGCGTCTGCCCCGCTCCCTGCGAAGGATCCTGCGTGCGCGGTGTGATCGAGCCGCCCGTCACCATCAAGAACAACGAGTGCGCCATCATCGACAAGGGCTGGGAGGAAGGCTGGATGATCCCCAATCCGCCGAAAACCCGCACCGGGAAAAAAGTCGCCGTCGTCGGCTCCGGCCCGGCCGGACTCTCCTGCGCCGATCAGCTCAACCTGGCCGGCCACGATGTGACCGTGTTCGAGCGCGAGGACCGCATCGGCGGCCTGCTCATGTATGGCATCCCCAACATGAAGCTCGATAAGGAGGAGGTCGTGCAGCGCCGCGTCGATCTCATGGCGGCCGAGGGCGTCGGCTTCAAAACCGGCATCGCCATCGGCAAGGACGCCACCTGGACCGCCGAAAAACTCCGCGCGGACTTCGATGCCATCGTCCTCTGCTGCGGCGCCACCCTCGGCCGTGATCTACCCATCGAAAACCGTGATGCCAAGGGCATCCACCTTGCGATGGAATTCCTCACGGAAAACACCCGCTATCAACTCGACCACAGGTTCGACGGCACGAACCCGCCGCTCAACGCCACGGGCAAGGACGTCGTCGTCATCGGCGGTGGCGACACCGGCACCGACTGCGTGGGCACCAGCCTGCGCCATGGATGCAAGAGCGTGATCCAGTTGGAAATCATGCCCAAGCCGCCGATGGAGCGCGCCGCCGACAACCCGTGGCCCGAATGGCCGAAGGTTTACAGGATGGACTACGGCCAGGAAGAGGCCGCCGCCGTCCAAGGCCAGGATCCGCGTTCCTATCTGGTTCAAACCAAGCGTTTCACCAAGGACGACGCCGGCAATGTCTCCGGTCTCGAAATCTGCGAGATCGAATGGGGCAAGGACGATCAGGGGCGCTTCGTTCCCAAGGAAAAAGCGGGCACCGCACGCGTGATCCCGGCGCAGCTCGTGCTGCTCGCCATGGGTTTCCTCGGACCCGAGCAGGACATCGTCAGGCAGTTCGCCCTCGAAACCGACGCCCGCTCCAACGTGAAGGCGGAACACGGGAAATACACCACCAACGTTCCCGGCGTCTTCGCCGCCGGTGACATGCGCCGTGGCCAGTCGCTCGTCGTCTGGGCCATCAACGAAGGCCGCGGAGCCGCGCGCGAGTGCGACCGCTTCCTGATGGGCGTCACCAACCTGCCCTGATTTCCCGGAAACAAACCGGACTCCCAAACCCGCGGACCTCACCGGTTCGCGGGTTTGTTTTTATCCCAAATGGGAAAATGAACGTAAGCGGTCAACAGAGCACCTCTCGCATTTTTGCCAGAGGTCTGGCGGCTAT
>CAZKQK010000281.1:0-1986 GCA_964554865.1 uncultured Luteolibacter sp.
TCGATCGATACGCCGCGGATGACGACGTTTTCCATGTTGGGATGTTCTTCTAACACGAGGGTGCCGGGGTTGTCGTTGAGTGAGGAGCGGACTTCGAAAACGACGCCGAATTTCTTGGCGAACTCGACGGAGCGGGATTGCATGACCTTGGAGCCCGAGGATGCCATTTCAAGCATCTCGTCGTAGGAGATCTCGGGCAGTTTGCGGGCGTTTTTGACGATGCGGGGGTCGCAGGTATAGACGCCGTCCACATCGGTGAGGATCTGGCAGACATCGGCCTTGAGGGCGGCGGCGACAGCGATGGCGGTGAGGTCGGAACCACCGCGGCCGAGGGTGTGGATCATGCCGCCGGGGGTGACGCCCTGGAATCCGGCGACGACGAGGGTTTTGCCTTCGTCGAGGAAACCGCGCATGAGCGAGGGGTTCATGTTGAGGATGCGGCCGCGGGTGTGGGAACCGGTGGTGAAGATGCCGGCCTGGCGTCCGGTGATGGAGGCGGCGTCCACGCCGAGTTCATGGAGGGCCATGGTGACCAGCGCGATGGATTGCTGCTCGCCGGTGGCCAGGAGGACGTCGAGTTCGCGCTCGCTGGGGTTCTCCTTGATTTCCCTGGCCATGCGGATGAGGCCGTCGGTGACGCCGGACATGGCGGAAACCACGGCGACGACGCGGTTTCCCTCGTCGCGGGTGCGTTTCATGCGGGCGGCGACGTTGCGGATGCGATCAATGGAACCGACTGAGGTGCCGCCGTATTTCTGAACGATGAGGGCCATGGGCTGAAGCGGCGGGGAGTGAAGGCGATGGGCGGGCGGCTGGCAAGAAATTGGTGATGGCGGGAGGGGGCGGTCAGATTGTTAGGTCGGGCAAAAGCCGCCGAGGCTCCGGCATCCGCTTTGCGCGGGGTTTGATCGCCGGGATTTCGCCGCCCGGAGCGGGGCCTCACGTGATCGCGTGGTGTGGACCTCTTGCCAGGGGGGCTGCGGCGGTGGTATACCCACGTTTCATGAAGTCATTCCCCCCGGCTGACTCGGCGATGCGCGTTCTTTTGGTGGACGTGGATTCGGCGTCGCGAGAAACCCTTCGGCAAACCCTGGCCGCGGAGGGCCTGGACGTGCTTGTGGCGGCCAACCGGCATCAGGCGGCAGCGCATGTGCGCGAGAGCGGCGTGGATGTGGTGCTGATGAACATGCTGATGCCGCATGCGGAGGGCATTGGCACGATCATCGCGGTGCGGGCGATCCGGCCGGAGCTGCGGATCATCGCCATGTCCGGTTCCGCCGGCGAAGGAGCGGATCATTTCATGCCGTTGGCAAAATCGCTGGGAGCCACGGCGCTGCTGCGCGATCCGTCCGACCGCGCCGCGCTGGTGGAGACCATTCACTCGGTCCTTGCTCCGGCGATGGAGCGGGTGGCTTGTTAGATCGCCGGAATTGTTGCCATCAGTCCGCGCATCCGCAAAACCATTACTTCGGTGTATGCCGCAGGGAAGGGGCATATTCCCCGCAGGAACATGGGAGTGGCGGCTATTGAGTCGCCCCAATGCGGCTCGAAGGCCGCGCTTGTGGGGCATGGCAGCCAGACTGTCCGTTTAGTGAAGATGCAATTCGAAGCGCTCGGTGACGGCTTTGGCTTCGGGGCTGGTTTTGATGGTGAGGATCATCGGCACATGGGCTCCGGCGGGCAGGGCTTTGTCGGAGATGAGAACGCCGGCGTCCTTGTCCTTGCCCTTTGCGAAGGCGAGCTTGGTGGGGGTGGAGCGTTGGCCGGCGATGCCGGTGATCGACTGCGCTTCCAGGGCCACGGCTTTGTTGTCCTTGTCGAGGAAGACGATGCGGGCCTTGCGGGCCTTGTCCACGGCGACTTCGATCGAGAATCCGGCTTTGGATTCAACGACCTGGCCGCCGTTGGGTCCTTTTTTTGCATCGTGGTCTTCGTCATGGTCCGCGTGTTCGCCGCCACGATCATGATCTTTTTCATGGTCGTGAT
>CAZKQK010000282.1:0-1950 GCA_964554865.1 uncultured Luteolibacter sp.
CGGCGAACATGGCGCTGACGATGATGACGGGACCCATGAACAGGCCGAGGCGGGTGTCTTCGAAGATCGCGGGCTGGCCGATGATGATGAGGGCGATCACGCAGTGAGTGGAAAACACGATGAGGGAGTGCCTGCCCAATAAATTCAAGGGCGCCCAGTTCAAGTCTCTTCGGAAAAGGATCAAGGCGGCATGGATGAGCAGGATGACGAGTCCGCCGTTGAACAATCTCAGTGGGGCGAGGTTGTTTTTATTGGTGAGCAGAATCCAGGTGTCCTTGTCCAGGCCCAGGGTGAGTTCAAGGTGGCTGCACAGACTGAGAAACAGAATGGCGGCGGCGATGAGCAGGACTTGCCGGATTCGCGGCTGCCACGCGGGAAGCCGGCCGGATGCCCACAAATGGCCCGCGGCCACACCGATGACGTATAGAAAATGCCATGCGCCGAAATTGAAGGCTCCGGTATTGATGACGCCGATGATGGTGGGGCGGGGCGGATCGATGAAATTGGTCAGCATCCAGATGGTGGCGGAAACCGCAAGAACCAGGGGCATTCGGTTTTTTGAAAACTGCCACATCACCAGAGGGGTGATGAGCAGCAGGCCGCAGTAGGTGGGCAGCACGTCCAGCAGACCGGGCTGATGCAGAAGCACAACCGTGGCGGCGAGTGATTTTACCGGCTGTTGGAACCAGATCCAAGGCGTGCCGGGGGGGAGGTGCCCGCTCCATTTGGAATAAAAAAACATCCAGAGGTAAATGGCGATGATGGTGGCCAGATGTGCCGTGTAGATGATCCATCCCCGCCGGAGCAGCAGCAGGGTCGTGGCCTTGGGGCCGAGGGTTTGCCAGCGCCGGGAGTAAACCAATCCGACCACCAGACCCGCCAGAAACACGAATCCCTCCGCCGCGGTCATGAAGCCGAAAGGCTGGTGGGTGATGAAGCGGAAGGCGGACGGGATGTGATTCAGCGCCATCATCACCAGCAGATACCCGCGGATGGTATCCAGTGCCTGATAGCGCTTGGCGCGGCTTTTCCCCTCCGGAGCTGTCAGCGGTCCGTCTGCGGTGAATGTCTGATGCATGTTTGAATGGAGCCGGTGACTTGGGTCGATTCCCTTCAGGGAAATTTACGGTTCGATTGAATCAATGCTTCAGTGCGGGGAGACGGGCACCAAATCACTTTGTCGTGGTGGAGAGTCGTTTAATTGTTTTCACGCGTCTGTGCCCGCGAATGAATCAGCCGGTGCATGACTTCCAAAAGCTCGGCGGGAGATTCCGAGCCGGCGATCAGGTTTCGGGAGGCTTCGCTGTCGGTGAGCTTGGCCATCTGCCTGAGAAGTGACAACTGGGTCTCCGGACGTTCGGCGGGAGTCACGAGAAGGAAGAACAAGCGCACGGCCTGGTTGTCCGGATCGGAATACATCACTCCTTCCGTGGATTGGCCGATGACGACCAGCGGAGCGGAAAGGCCGGGGCAGCGCGCGTGCGGGATGGCGATTCCGTTGCCGAGATCCGTTGAGATTTCCTCCTCCCGGGCCAAGGCCAGCGCGACGAGTTCCGAGGTGTTGATGCCGACGGGCAGGCGGTGGGGCGGTATGGCTTTGGCAAGTTCCAGGATGGCCTGGCTTTTGGTCGTGGCTTCCATGGCGGTGACGACGCCTCCGAGTCTCACGGCTTCTTCCAGGAGGACCGGTTTGTCGCGCGTGTCCTCGTCTTCCAGGCGACCCACGACTTGTTCGAGGATGTCTTCCATGGTGATGAGTCCGAGGATGATGCCGTTATCCTCGACGATGTAGAGGCTGGCGCTTTCCTCCTGCATGCGGCTGAGCGTGGAGTCGATGCTGGCGTTGGGGTGAATCGATTTCACGGGGCGGATCAGGCTCGACCAGTCATCGCCACTGGTTTTCGAAATCAAGTCCTTGGCGAGCAGGTAGCCGACCGGACGCCGGGTGGA
>CAZKQK010000283.1:0-1947 GCA_964554865.1 uncultured Luteolibacter sp.
CCGTGGACGACCCCGTGCTCGGCACCGGCCAGCCCATCGTCCAGGTCGTGGAAATTCAGGACTTCGGCGCGGCTCCCGCCTGGTTCTGGCGCCTCTCCGCAAGCGCCCACGACACCGACGGAGACGGCCTGAGCGACGCCGGAGAGGCGCGCATCGGCAGCAGCCCCTACCTCGCCGACACCGCCGGCTACGGCCAAAGCGACCTCGCGCGCTACCTCGCCGGGCAGAACCCCTCCGGCGACTCCACCGATTCGGATGGCGACGGCGTGCCGGACAACGTATGGTACTCCGTCGTGTTCGAAGTCGCACAGGAGAACCTCGCCATGCCCGCCGGGGTCGGCTTCCCGGCGCTGGATGGCGGCGATCCCGAGCACCGCTACCTCACCCGCGAAACCATCCAGGAATACTCCGTGAACGGCTCTCCGCGCTACGCCACCGTTTCCGGGGGCGAGTACATCGTCACCGCCACCTACCTCGACGGCAGCGACATCACGGCCGACGGGCAGCCGGTGACCAGCGACGAGGGACAGACCTTCAACCAATGGAAAGACCAGAACGGCATCTCCCTCGACCAGGGCGAAAGCCTCGAATGGGACCCGCAGGAAATCGATGTGGAGGGCCCCACGCGGAGCGCCGACGAAGAGGAAACGATCACCACCACCACCCGCGGCTGGCGGGTCAAGAAGGATGGCGACACCGTGCGCAGCGGCACCGAGACCATCGAGACGATCCACCGGATCCTGCTGGACGACAGGGTGACGTGGCAGGAATTCTGGGACGACCACGTGACCGCCCGGCCCTGGGAAGAGGAGTGGTGGGGACCGACCGAATCCGGCCCGCTGGGCGGGATCGGCTACGACCGCGCCCACTACGGCGACGCCATGGCGGCGGAAGCCGCCCGCGATCGCTTCCGTTACGGGAGTTTCAATGTCTCCGGCACCCTCTCCCTGCCCGGCGTGGCGCCCCACAGCAACCTCGGTTCTGACACCCGGCTCAAGTCGCTGCGCTGGCGCTGGGTGCGCTTCGACCCGGACGATCCTTTCACATACCACTACGAAGCGCCGCCCGCCGGCTACCGGCGGACCTTCCGCTTCCTGCTCGAACAGAGGGACTACCTCGCCTCCCTGTCCGCTCCCGGCGGCGCCCCGCCGCTGGTGAACGACACCTGGCTGAAGGGCGTCGTCGCGCTCGAATGCGCCGGCGGCCAGAGCGGCTGGCAGGAAGTGCCGCTGAGCCTCTTCGACGAGCACCGGATCGACAAGCCGGCATATCACCAGGATCTCGACTTCGGCAAACGCGGTTCCTCGCAGGTGTCCTTCATCAACCTGCCGGCGGACCTCGCGGCGGACGCGAACCGGGACGGCGAAATCGCCTTCGGCGACAGGGACCGGACCACGGTCGAAAAACCTTTCCGCTTCTGGATCAACAACGACCAGGACGACGTGGAAACCGACGAACCCTCCGTCGTGGAGACGCCCGATTTCCAGGATCGCCAGACGGTCGGGACGCTGCGCGACCTGGAGGACCTCTGCCGCCTGAGCCTGCGGACCGGGCTCGACCTCACCCGCCTGAGGGACGGCGACATCCGGATCGGCCTGCAATTCCGCGACGTCGCCGCGGGCAACCCATCGATCCGGGTGTGGCCGAACCAGTCCACCGCCGCCGGAAATGCCGACTACCTGACCACCCTCGTCGGCGCGTCGATGCAGACGGGCAAGGAAGCCTTCGGGGTGGTCTCGGCTTCCGACATCGCCGTCATCCCCCCGGCGTTCTGGCAGACCCGCACCGAGGCCTCGGTCCATCTGGTCTTCGAGGGTGTCGGCAAGGGCATCGGGGAACTCGTCGCGACCCTCCACGACCGGAACGGCGCGAAGATCGGCGAAGCCGGCGACGGCGTGTGGCTCCACCTGCTCGACGTGCGGGAAATGTACCAGCGCGCCCGGATCG
>CAZKQK010000284.1:0-651 GCA_964554865.1 uncultured Luteolibacter sp.
TTCTGCGAGCGGATCTTCGGACCCACCCGCGACTGGGAGTGCGCCTGCGGCAAATACAAGCGCATCAAGCACAAGGGCGTCGTCTGCGACCGCTGCGGCGTCGAAGTCACCCTCTCTCGCGTCCGCCGCGAGCGCATGGGCCACATCGAGCTGGCCGTGCCGGTTTCGCATATCTGGTTCTACAAGTGCATGCCCTCGCGCATCGGCCTCATGCTGGACATGAGCGCCCGCCAGCTTGAGCGCGTGATCTACTACGAGGACTACGTCGTCACCGAGCCGGGCAACACCGCCCTCGAACGCGGCCAGCTTCTCACCGAAAACGAACTCCGCGAGGCCGAGGACACCTACGGCGACGGCTCCTTCAAGGCATCCATGGGCGCCGAAGCCATCCAGGAACTGCTCAAGCAGATCGACCTCGCCGAGCTTCAGGTGAAACTGGAGGAGGAGCTCGGAACCACCCGCTCCAAGCAAAACAAGAAAAAGCTCAGCAAGCGGCTCAAGATCACCCAGGGCTTCGCGCAATCGAAATCCCGCCCGGAATGGATGGTGCAAACCGTGCTTCCCGTGATCCCCCCTGACCTCCGTCCGCTGGTTCCGCTCGAAGGCGGCCGTTTCGCCACCTCCGACCTCAACGACCTCTACCGCCGCGTC
>CAZKQK010000284.1:661-1908 GCA_964554865.1 uncultured Luteolibacter sp.
CGTCATCAACCGCAACAACCGCCTCAAGAACCTCCTGCTCCTCAAGACGCCGGAAGTCATCATCCGCAATGAAAAGCGGATGTTGCAAGAGGCTGTCGACGCGCTCTTCGACAACGGTCGCCACGGCCGTGCCGTCACCGGGGCCGGCAACCGTCCGCTCAAATCCCTCAGCGACATGCTCAAGGGCAAGGGTGGCCGTTTCCGCCAGAACCTGCTCGGAAAACGCGTCGATTACTCCGGCCGCTCCGTCATCGTCATCGGTCCGGACCTCAAGCTCGGCCAGTGCGGTCTTCCCAAGAAGATGGCGCTCACCTTGTTCGAGCCCTTCATCATCCGCCGCCTCAAGGAGCTTGGCTATTGCCACACCGTGCGCTCGGCCAAGAAGATGATCGACCGCAAGACCACCGAGGTCTGGGACATCCTCGCCGAAGTCACCAAGGGCCACCCGATCCTTCTGAACCGCGCTCCCACGCTGCACCGCCTCTCGATCCAGGCTTTCGAACCGAAGCTCATCGAAGGCGAGGCCATCCGTGTCCATCCGCTCGTCTGCACCGCCTACAACGCGGACTTCGACGGTGACCAGATGGCTGTTCACGTGCCGCTCTCGGTCGAGGCCCAGATGGAGTGCCGCCAATTGATGTTGGCTCCCAACAACATCTTCTCGCCCGCTTCCGGCCGCCCGATCACGGTGCCTTCCCAGGACATCATTCTCGGCACCTATTATCTCACCTGGGCTCCCATCCGCACCGCCAAGGACCGCGAGAAGGCCGAGCACCTGCCCTTGTTTGAAAACTCTTCGGAGGTCGAGTTCGCCATCGCCTCGCGCAAGATCGAATACCATTCCTGGATCCGTCTTCGCAACCCGAACCACGGTCAGGACACGGTCTTCGGCTACAAGGGCGAGGAACTGTCCGCCAAGGATCGCAAGGAACTCACTCCGCTGGAAGCCGCGCTGCGCGAGGGCAAGATCATCGAAACCACTCCCGGTCGCGTCCGTTTCAACGAAATCTGGCCTTCCGGCGTCGGTTTCATCAATGATACCGTCGGCAAGAAGAAGATCGGTGAGATCATCTGGCGCTGCTATCAGGTTGCCGGAAAGGTGAATACCGTCAAGGTGCTTGATGACCTCAAGACCCTCGGTTTCAGGGAAGCCACCCGCTCCGGCACCTCCATCGGTATTGTGGACATGGTCATCCCCGAGGAGAAGAAGGAGGTCATCGCCAACGCCTACGCCGAGGTCGAGAAGG
>CAZKQK010000285.1:0-1906 GCA_964554865.1 uncultured Luteolibacter sp.
TCGATGGCAGCGAGCCGAGTTTCGGCAACCTCGGAGGAAACACCTTCAACTACAAGAACCAGTATCCCACCGAACCGGGCGACCCTTTCGGCTCCCTGCTGCCGGAGCACTTCGATGTCGCCACCTACACCAATCCGCTGCTGATCGAAGACCGCACCCAGACGCCCAACCGCTGGAGCATGATCTCAACCATGATCGAGCCTAACCCGGACCACTATGTGCCGCAGGTGCCGATCTTCAAGGCCACCGCCATCCGCGGGGCCGCCTACAAGCAGGGAGCCCTCCCGAGCCCCATCGTCACCAACAGCTATTTTGTCAGCCCGGCCGGGGCCGCACGCTATGACATCCCGGTGATTTCCACCACCACGCCCCCCATCCATTTCTGGAGATATGAGGATGGAATCATGGTCGCCGGCAAGGGATACGATGACTGGCGGACCGCCAATCCCACTCTGCCATCCAACATCGCCGCCGCCCACTTCCGGCGTGAGGGGGGCGAATGGGAGCGTCAGGGCAACCTTGAGATCTTCCTTCCCGGAGAAGGCCGTGTGATCTCCCAGGAGGTGGGCATCCGCATTCACGGCAATGCCTCAAGGAGACTGGCACTCAAGTCACTGAGGGTTTACAGCGGCCGGGATCCCTACAACCGGCCTTTCGATCATCCGCTTTTCCCCGGACTCGTCGGGACCGGCAGCGGTCAATCCATCGAATCCCACGAGCGCCTGATCATCCGCAGCGGAGGCAACAATGCCTTCGCCACCCGCATCCGCGACGGATTCGTACAGGAACTCGCCAAACCCCTCGGACTTGAACAGCAGGCCTACCTGCCCGCCGTGAACTTCATCAACGGCGAATTCTGGGGGCTCGCGGAAATCCGCGAACGCATCGACCAGTTCTATCTTGCCGCCCACCACAACCTGAATCCGGATCACATCTCCATCATCAGCAACGACGCCCTGCTGTCCGACGGCAATCCCCAGTCCGCGATCGACTTCCTCGCATTACGGAACTTCGTGCGGGATAACGACATGTCCATACCCGCCAATTACCAGTGGGTGAAGGAGCGTATGGATGTGGAGAATTTCGCCGCCTACAACGCCATCGAAATCTATTCGGGCAATTCGGCCTGGCCTCAGAATAATAACGATTGTTGGCGGGTCGATCCCGCGTTCGCCAACCCGGCCGCGACAGGAACCGCAGCCGACGGACGCTGGCGCTGGATTCTTTTCGACATGGATTTCGCCTGGCCGGGAGGCACAGCGATCGCCCTCAATGACTTGCAGCGGGCGGTGACGCCTGAGACGGACTGGGAGAAAGCCCTCCTCGCCGGCTTGGTGAAGAACGAGGAGTTCAGGAGGATTTTCATCAACAAGTTCTGCCTGCTGCTCAACTCCTACTGCGTCCCCCAGTACGCAAAGTCGGTGATCGATGAGTTTGCCGCCGAACTGAATCCCTACTTCCCCGAGCACATCGAGCGCTGGCCCATTTCCGGAGGACTTTCGATGATTGGCATCAAGAATTTCTCTGATCAGCGGCCCGGCCACATGAAACAACACATCCTCCAGATGTTCTCCCTGCCCGGCACAGCGGAAGTGATCGTGAACACCGGCAACGGAGGAGGAGGCAGGGTCCGCATCAACGAGCTGCGGATCGATGGAACCACAAGGGGCATTCCCAATCCGTCCCAACCCTATCCGTGGACCGGAACCTATTTCCAAGGAGTGCCGGTGACTTTGACCGCGCTGCCGGATCCCGGATTCCGCTTCACCGGATGGACGGAGCTCCCGAGTGAAACCTCGCCGGAAATTGAGGTCAACCTAACCGGGAATGCCACCTTCACCGCTCTGTTCGAGGAAGTTCCCGACCCGGTGGCCATCCACGCCTGGAACTTCGAAAGCGAGACAAC
>CAZKQK010000286.1:0-1750 GCA_964554865.1 uncultured Luteolibacter sp.
TTGTCACCTTGGAAACGCCGGGAGAGCCGGATAATCCTCCTGATGTTCACCCGAACCGCGAGCAACTGGAACTCTATCTCAATGCCGTGTTCCGCCCCCAACTCAATACAACCTTCGTTGTCGAATCCTTCACCGCGATCGGCGCCGCTTGGGATCTGAACGGCAACCAATCGCTCGACCCGGAGGACTTGGATATCACGGGCCCAGAACTTGACGCGATACTGAACGCCGCTTCTCCCCATGTGGCCAACACGGACCACATCCGGTTGTTTTTCATCGGCGCGGAGAAGAAGATCAAATCCGACAAGGCGTGGGGGCTCGCGGTGCGCGGCGCCAATGCCTGCTGGATTCTGGGCGAAACCATGGGGCAGGCGGGCGTCGCCGGAAGCGGACGCACCGTCTATGAAACCATGCAAACCGCCGCCCATGAAATCGGCCACGTCCTCGTCGGCTACGGGCACCCGGACCAGGGGGAGGGTCCGGCCCCGCTACACGGCACAAACCACCGCGAGCGCCTGATGCACAGCGGCGACGGACTTGGTGGCGCCCAGGTTGGCGGCGTCTACATGCGCAACCGCCGGGGCCACGGCCTGGTCAAGGCGGAGGAGTGGCTGGAAGCCAATATCAAGGATGAATAACAATGAGAAGCACTTTCAATCTCATGTTGGCCTCTTGTATCCTAACTGCCGCGGCGGCATATGGAGCTCTACCGGAAATTCCAGAGACCAATTCCGGAGCAAGCCTTTGGAAATCCAAACGTCAAGAAACGATCCGTTCCCTTCTTTCTCAGCGGGATGACATTAAAATCCCTCAGCTTGGCGAGATGCTAAGGCAACTCGAAAGACTGAATTACAGAGACTGTCCTGAAAAACACAAAATCATAAAACAATTACAACGATCTCTTATAACAATCCCCGGCCATGCCGAGTATTACCGGGACAGCATCAATTCCACGCGGAGCGAATTGGAAAAAGCGCTGGAGGTCGGGGAACTCAACGCGATTGGCAGCATTCGCGGGACGCTTTCCAACAAAGTGATGTATGGTTTCCAGACCCTTACTCACCTTCCGAGTCCTGAGACCGTGGGGGTGCTCGGGGAATTCCTCTTCGATGAGCGCGGTTTCGTGGACATCTCGGTGCTTCCGCCCAGCGAGCAAAACCTGTATCTTGGAATCAAGGACAGTCCGGTGTTCGCCCATGCCGCGCGGACGCTCGACGCGCTGCCGATCGTCGCCAAGCCGGTAGGGCCCGGCACCCGCTACCGGACACCAGGCGATACCGAGCCATGGAGGCAATGGTACCGGCAAATCAAGGATGGCAAGCGCACCTTCCGCTTCGAGGGCGATCCGGTGGAATATGACCTGAACGGCCCCGCCCCCGGCCAGAAGGTGGATCGCATCGCGCGGGACACGAAACGGGAAAGGGAACGCACCGCCGGACGGAAGGACACAGGCCCGCGCGGTGGCCAGCCGATGGTTTCATCCGTCGAAACGCCGTCCAAGTCCGTCCCTGCCGCACTGATCGCGGCCGGCGCATTGGCTCTCGGAACCTTGGTCTGGTATGTTTCTCGGACACGTGTATCAGGAAAGCCGTGACCGCGCGTTCGGATAAAGTCCGCCATCTTGACGACGCCTGGAACGGAACCCGGACCGCGCTCGATCCGGATGACGGGATGCTGGACGTGGTGGCGGACGGGCAGCAGGGAACCCAGGTCCGGGTCTGCTTCTGGCCCGCTCCGGACGCCGCGCCGA